>SKOQ01000031.1 GCA_007119985.1 Marinospirillum sp. | reverse complement strand
GCACCACAACGGAGCGGTTTTGGTGGTATGTTGATGGGCCTTGCGGCGGGTGGCCTTTTAGCGGCGCTCTTTATGGGTGGCGCTTTTGAGGGCATTCAGGCTTTTGATATCCTATTACTGCTCTTGATTGTGGGTGGGGTGTTTCTTTTTCTGCGCAGTCGCCGCCAACAACAGCCTCAGACAGCCGCAGCTGGGGGGTATCATGCACCCCAGTCTTCTCCCTATGCCGAGCCTGAGCAGCCAGTGACGCCAACAACTTCAACCTATGCATCGAGTCAGCGGCTCAATAGCGAAGCTGAAGCTGAGCCCATTCTTTATGGTGCACCAGATTGGTTTAATGAGAGCGCCTTCCTAGAAGGGGCTCGTCAGCACTTTATTGAGCTACAGGCGGCTTGGGATGCGAATGACCTGAGCAAAATAGAAGAATACGTGACGCCCGAGCTTTACCAGTTTCTTTGTGAAGAGCGTCAGCGTGAAACCGGTGTGGTGAAAACAGAAGTACGCAAGCTCGCTGCTGAGTTGACCCTGATTCAACAGGTTGAACAGCGTGTTGAGCTTGCGGTGATGTTCCACGGCGTGATGAGTGAATCAGGCAGCCCTGACCATCTTTTTTGCGAGATCTGGCATTTGGTGCGTGATACACAGCAAGAAAATGCGCCTTGGTTGATCCAAGGTATCGAGCAGGTTGAGCAAGCCTAGCAGTTGAGTCACGGCATCAAGTCAAAAGCGGTCTCTTAGGAGGCCGCTTTTTTGATGCTTTATTTTCTGCTGTTCTGCGCGTTGAATGCTGAGCAAAGCCTCGCTTGAACCGGCAATCTGATCAACCCTCGCCTTCAGTGCGACGTGTGAACACCCAGCTGTCGCCTTCGCTTTGTTGTGGTTGGTACTGATAGCCTTCTAAGTCAAAGTCTTTCAGCCCTTCTGGTTGATCAATACGATTCACCAGCTGGTAGCGACACATCAGCCCGCGTGCTTTTTTGGCATAAAAGCTAATGATCTTATATTCGCCATTTTTCCAGTCTTTGAAGACGGGGGTGATGATGCGTGCTTTGAGCTGCTTTACATCGACACTTTTAAAATACTCCTGCGAGGCTAGATTGATCAAAACTGGCGCAGTGTGTTGACTGAGCTGTTCTTGAAGCACCCTAGCCAGGCGAGGTTTCCAGAGCTGATATAAATCACTGCCGGCATCATGTGCAAAGCGGGTGCCCATTTCAAGACGATAGGGTTGAATGAGGTCTAAGGGCCGCAATAAGCCATAGAGTCCAGACAGGATAGCCAAGTGCTCTTGTGCGTACTCCAGCGTCTCTGCATCCAAATGAGCAGCGTCTAGCCCTTGGTAGACATCACCAGTAAAGGCGAGCACAGCTTGTTTTGCATTGTCGGGTTGAAAGGGCAGTGACCAGCTCTGGAAACGAGCCGCATTTAAACTACCAAGCTGATCACTGATTTTCATCAACTGGCTGACTTCTTGAGGGCTGAGGCGTTTAAGCTGGGTAATCAGTTGAGCAGCTTCGTCTAAAAAGCGTGGTTGGCTGTAGCTCGGGGTGTGTGCTGGGGTCTCAAAGTCTAGCGATTTGGCAGGTGAAATAACACTGAGCATAATCGGCTCCATGGCAGATGGCTGAACCAAGATTATAACAGAGGCAAGCTGTATCCAGCGTGCACCAATAGAGTGCTTTATGCTCGTCTGAGTGAGAATAGACAACAAAAAAAGCTAAAATGACACGAAAATGAAAAAATGGCTTATCAAAAGCTGCTGAGCTGATTACAATCCGCGCTCATATCGCGGTTGCGAACTCACAGCACTGTATTCACTCGATAGGGTTGCTTAACATGGCTTTGTCTCAACAGTTGATTGCCAATATAGAATTCTCTTTGGCAGATCGCTGCTATAAGCTGGCTTGTAAATCTGGTCTTTCCTTCTTCTCTCAGTTAACACGTAGTTTGGTGCAGAAGGCAGCCCAAAAAGGGCATTCACCTACCTTGTTAGTTTTTGGTCAACGCTTAATGCATGATGGCGTGACACCGCGTGATCGCTTGCTTGGCGCAGAGTATTTGATGAAAGCTGCACAGCAGGGCGATGCTGAAGCCCAGTGGAGCCTAGCTTGTTTTTATGAGAGTGGCGGCACCCCCTTTCTTCAAAATGATGCGCATGCCGTCACTTGGTATGCACGTGCGGCCGAACAAGGGCAGGCTGAGGCCCGAGCACGTTTAGCACAAGCCTATCGCGCTGGCGAGCTAGGTTTAGCGAAGAGTGAAGAAAAAGCAAAAAACTGGGAAATGCCTAGCTGATCCCTTTTCCTTGTGCTGATACAATGACTTGGCGTCAAAATTGCTAGGCTTCTATGCTTAGAAGTCTCTTGCCACCTCAGCACAAGGCTCATTTATGGATTTACCCTACATCATTGATGTCGAAGCTTCAGGCTTTGGTCGTGGCAGTTATCCGATCGAGATCGGCTTTGTGCGCCCAAATGGTGAGGCAGAGGCGCGTCTAATTACGCCCTTGGCGCATTGGCATCATTGGAGTACCGAGGCAGAGGGTATTCATGGTCTCAGTCGTGAACAGTTGTTTGAAGAAGGCCAGAGTGTGGTCGAAGTCGCGGAGTGGCTCAATCATGAGCTGGCAGGTCTTACGGTGTATAGCGACAGCTGGGGCTTTGATAATACTTGGATTGCGTTACTTTTTGACCAGGCTCAGCGCCTACAGGCGTTTCGTGTCGATACACTCAGTCGCTTATTGAGCGAAGCCCAGCTCGAGAGCTGGAGTCAGATTAAATATCAGGTCCAGCAACAACTGGGTTTGATACGTCATCGTGCCGCTGAGGATGCGCGTGTACTCCAGCAGACTTTGCGCCTAGCACGCCAAACGGCCGTTTAGCCCTGGCCCTCTCCTTCTTACCCAGAACAAGAAAGCTAAAACATCTGTTTGATTTTTGGCACGCCCCTTCTAGAATGTTCTTTTCCGCATTGTGTTGATCAAGGAGCCATGATAATGCAAGACAAGAACCCTGCTTTACCTCCAGTTCAATGGCAGATCGATCAAGGCATCGCTTATGTGCGCTTGAATCGCCCTGAAGTCCATAATAGTTTGAATATGGATCTGATTGAATCCTTGCTTGATGTGCTCACCAGCTTACAAAACCACCGAGATGTGCGTGTGGTGATCTTGGGTGGCGAAGGCAAGAGCTTCTGTAGTGGCCTCGATGTGATGAGCGTGATGGCCGATCCAAAAAATATCCAGTGGCTACTCAGCGGCTGCGATGGCTATCCGCATAATAAAGTGCAGCACTTGGCCCTTGGCTGGCGTGCCTTGCCAGTGCCGGTCATTGCCGTCATTCAAGGCTATTGCTATGGCGGTGGCTTGCAGATGGCTTTTGGTGCGGATCTGCGCATTGCCCACCCAGAAGCGCGCCTTTCAGTGATGGAAGGGCGCTGGGGCATTATCCCAGATATGGGGATGAGCGTGACGGCGCGAGGCTGTGTGCGTGAAGATGTGCTGATGCGCATGACGCTGACCACTGAAGTGCTCGAAGGCCCACAAGCTTTGCAAGAAGGACTGGTGACGGAGCTGGCTGATGATCCCTGGGCGCGAGCAGAAGCCCTCGCGCGTGAAATCATCAAGCGTCCGCCTGAGATGGCTAAGGCCACCAAGCGCCTTCTGCGTGATTCCTATACGCAAACGGATGAAGAACGCATCGCGATGGAAGAAAAGCTGCAAAAGCGTCTGCTGGGTTCACCCAATCAAATGGAAGCCGTGCAGGCTTATTTGGCGAAGCGTGATCCTGTTTATAAAGTCGATTAAGTGATGTCCTCTGCGCCCCCAAGCCTATTGCCGCGTGTGCAGCTGCGCGATTATCAGCAGGAGGCGATTGCGCGGGTACTGGCCTGGTTTCGTCAAACTGATGATCCGGGTCTGTTGGTGCTGCCCACGGGCGCAGGGAAAAGTCTGGTGATTGCTGAACTGGCCCGCTTGGCGCGTGGGCGGGTGCTGGTTCTGGCGCATATACGTGAACTGGTCGAGCAGAATCACAGCAAATACCAAGCCTATGGCCTACAGGCGGATATTTTTAGTGCAGGACTTGGATTGAAGCAAGCTGAGCGTCAAGTGGTCTTTGGCTCAGTGCAATCTGTCAGTCGGCATCTGGCCCGTTTTGAGGATGCTGGCTTTACGCTTTTAGTGATCGATGAATGTCATCGTGTGAGCCTAAACGAGGATTCAGCCTACCAGCAGGTGATCCAATTTCTGCGGGCTCAGAATCCCCGTTTAAAAATTCTGGGTCTGACGGCCACTCCTTATCGCCTCGGTCAGGGTTTTATCTATCATCGCCACCTACAGCAACAGGCTGTACGCGGTGAAGAAAGCAGCTTTTTTCGTGCATGCCTTTATGAGCTCCCTCTGCGCTGGATGGTGAAAAAGGGCTATCTGGTCTCACCCAAGCCACTGGATATGGCGCTCTTGTCCTATGATTTTTCTTCACTGACACCGATGGCCTCTGGTTACTTTAATGAAAAGCAGATGGATAGGCTGGTGAGTGAGCAGCGTGTGACACCACAGATCGTGGCCGATATTGAGCAGCGCGCCGCGCCGCGCCAAGGGGTGATGATCTTTTGTGCCAGTGTTCGCCATGCTGAAGAAGTGGCTG
>SKOQ01000232.1 GCA_007119985.1 Marinospirillum sp. | reverse complement strand
GTGGATCATCTATTCCTGTAAAAGTGCAGCTGATTTTTCTTTGCGCTTCTCTTGCCAGGCGGCAATCTGCGCATAGCCCATCACCGTAATAATCGGAAAGAGGCAGGCCAAGGCAATCATACCAAATCCATCCATGATCGGGCTGCGACCGGGTATCGCGCTGGCCAAACCTAAGCCTAACGCGGCGATAATCGGCACGGTAATGGTCGAAGTGGTGACGCCGCCGGAATCAAAAGCCAAGGGAATAATGCTTTTGGGTGAGCGCAGCGTTTGAATAATGACCAGAATGTAAGCGCCGAGCACAAACCAATGTAAAGGGTAGCCCATCACAATACGCCAAGTACCCAAGGTAATGCCAAAGGCCATGCCCAGTGCGACGGCAAGGCGCAGCATCAGTGGGTTGATGGTGCCGCCGGAGATCTCACCGGCTTTCAGCGAGACGGCAATCAAAGAAGGTTCAGCAATCGTGGTGCTAGCACCAATGGTGAAGGCGAAGAGGTAAACCCAGTAGTAGTCTGTCCAGTGGCGCTGCGCCCCTTCCAGCAGGGTGGGGAGGAAGGCTTCTGAAGAAAGCTGCTCGGCCATCAGCCCCCCCATCGGAAACAGCGCTTGCTCAAGACCGAGCAGAAAAAAACTCAGCCCAAAGAGCACCATCACAAAGCCAATCAGCACTTGGCGCAGATGTTTGATTTTTTTGCGAATCACCAAGTATTGAAAACCAAAAATAATGGCCGCAATCGGCAAAATATCGAGTAGCGTGGCCGCGAGAATCTCAAAGAGGGGCATGGTTTTTCCTCACAGGGTGTTTCCTCAATAGCAGCATGACTTCTCCTTATTAAATGCCCAGTAAGCCAAAAAGCAGCACAAAGATGATTGGCATCACCGAGGCAAAGGCGATCAAGCCAAAACCATCAAGCATCGGGTTGCGTCCCTTGATGGCGGTGGCGAGACCTACGCCAAGCGCGGTCACCAGCGGTACGGTAATGGTCGACGTGGTGACCCCGCCTGAATCATAAGCGATCCCAATAATCTCAGTGGGTGCGACAAGGGTCAGCAGCAGCACCAGAACATAGCCGCCAATAATCATCAGGTGTAAAGGCCAGCCTTTAAGGATGCGTATCACACCGACCACCACCGCCGTGCCAACAGAGGCGGCCACCACCATGCGCAGTTGAAAGGCAAAGGCTTGCTGAGCTTCGGTTGTATTGGCAATCAAGCCACCTTCAGCGACCACCTCGCCCGCTTTGGCGGCGACGGCAATTAAGGCTGGCTCCGCGACGGTAGAACCAAAACCGAGCGCAAAAGAGAAGAGCAGCAGCCAAAAGGCGGAACCCTTGCGTGCAAAGGCTTGTGCTAAGCCCTCACCAACAGGAAACAGGCCCAGCTGTAAGCCTTGAATAAATAAGGCCAAGCCGATCACCACAAAAAATAAGCCGCTGAGCAGATCAATCAGGTGAACATGATCAGGAAGGGGTTGCTGAATCACCACCAGTTGGAAAAAGCCGATGACCAATACAACGGGCAAGAGATCACGCAGGCTATCACGAATCTGGCGTAAAAAAGAGAAAACGAAGGCCATACCTTTCCTTGATGTATCAGGCTGTGGAGCAGGTGCATGCAGTGACCCTAAGGCTGATGCAAGCTAATAATGTGGTACATATTAGCAAGGATTACTTCGCTCGGGGAGTAAAAATGAGCGGCAGCCTTTTGCCGCTTGGTAAAAGAAAAGAAGGCTTGGCAAGAAGATCTATAGCCTGTTCTTATATAAGTTGTTGTTTAAAAAAAGAAAGTTATGTATGGCACGATAATTGTATGTTGATGAGCATATTCTAGCCCAGTGCTGAGTCGCAGAACGGAGAAGTGCAGATGGCCATCAACTTTAATAATGCTCTTGGTATTCATGCAGAAGCGCTGAATGTGCGTAGTCGTCGCTCAGAGATCCTGGCGAATAATCTGGCGAACAGTGATACGCCGGGCTTTAAAGCGCGAGATCTGGATTTTCAAGGTATTTTGCGCGGTGAATACGAGAGTCGCCAGCGTATGGAGTTGAATCGCACTTCGGCGCGCCATATCCCAGCTGAGGCGATCATCGAAGATAGCTCGCTCCAGTACCGTATCCCGCACCAGCCAGCTATCGATGGCAACACGGTAGAAACCAATATCGAGCAGGCCGAGTTTGCGCGTAATGCGATGGATTTTCAAACCAGTTTTACCTTTTTAGATAGCCGGTTTAGCGGTTTGTCCAAAGCTCTGCGTGATCAAGGCTAAGCCCAGCGAATAGGAGAGCAACATGTCTTTAAATCGAATTTTTGATATCGCTGGAACCGGAATGAACGCGCAGAGCGTGCGTTTAAATACTACGGCTTCTAACCTGGCGAACGCGCAGAGTGTCAGCTCTTCTATCGAAGACACCTATCGCGCGCGCAAGCCCGTCTTTGCTCCAATTTTAGAGCGTTATCGCCAAGGGATTACTGATCAGCAGGGTTTTCAGAATCCAGTCACCAGCTTTAACCCGCGCGATGTGGCGGGTCAGGGTGTCAATGTGCTGGGCATAGTGGAAAGCAACCAAGAATTGCAAATGCGTTATGAGCCAAACCACCCAATGGCCAATGAAGAAGGCTATGTCTTCTATCCAAACGTCAATGTTGTTGAAGAAATGACCGACATGATGGCGGCTTCACGCTCCTTCCAGACCAATGTGGAAGTGATGAATACCACCAAGCAGATGATGCAGCGCGTGTTAACGCTCGGTCAGAACGCCTAATTCGGGCAGCCCTTTTTTAGTCTGAGCGGCAAAGCCTTGCCGCCAGTCAACAAATTTAAGGTGAAAAAGATGTCATTAGAAGCCACCCCCCTCTATCAATCGATGCAGGTCGATAACGAGCGTCGTGCTGCCGCGAATCGCGCCCAAGGGAGCAATGAGCTGGGCAAAGACGAGTTTATGCGTCTGCTGGTGACTCAGCTGGAAAACCAGGATCCGCTAGAGCCAACGGACAACACCGAGTTTATCGCTCAGCTGGCACAGTTCTCCTCTCTTGAGGGGATCACCAACCTGAACAACACAGTTGAGCAGTTCGCTGTTGGCTTGCAGTCTACACAGGCTTTGCAAGCTTCCACGCTGGTGGGTCGTCAGGTGCAGGTGTTGACCAATTTTACTGAGTTAAAAGAAGGTGATTCAGTGAAGGGGACTGTTGAGCTTTCGACAAGCTCGCCCGATGTGTTTGTTGCCGTTTACTCAGGTGATGGTGAATACATAGGTGATATCTCTTTAGGTGGCCGTGAGGCGGGTGATATCGCTTTTGAATGGGATGGTCTTGATACCGAAGGTGAGCCCTTCCCTGCAGGTGTCTATCAGTTCCGTGCTTTTGCTTCAATCGATGGCCAACACGAGGCGGTTGATCTCTATTTGGGTCGCAGTGTCACCAGTGTGGCGCTGAATGCCGGTGAGCGGGGCGAGATCATGCTGAATATCAGTGGAATGGATCAGGCTGTTCCGCTACGCAACGTTAAAGTCGTTAACTAATTTCTGGCAGGGGAGAGCTAAGTCATGAGTTTTAATATCGGTTTATCAGGTCTGCGTGCGGCGCAGATGGATTTAAGTGTGACAGGCAACAATATTGCCAACGCCAGCACAGTGGGCTTTAAGCAATCGCGCGCTGAATTTGGCGATGTTTATAGTGCCTCGATTCTGGGCACGGGTCGCCACTCCACTGGTTCAGGTGTGCTGGTCGAGCGTGTTTCTCAGCAGCATACGCAGGGCAATATCAATTACACTGATCGTGCGCTGGATATGGCGATTGAAGGCAATGGCTATTTTATCCTGTCGAACAATGGCCAGGTTGAATACACCCGTGCTGGTTATTTTAATCTGGATAAAGATGGATTTATTATTAATAACACAGGGAAGCGTCTGCAAGGTTATACCGCTGATGATCAAGGCAATGTGCAAGGTGTGATGGGGGATATGCGCATTAGTCAGGCGAATATTGAGCCTAAGGCGACTAGTCGTCTGGATCTGGAATTTAATTTTGATTCACGTAAAGCGGATAATGTCAGTGGTTTGCGCGCTCAGTTTGACGTCACAATGAATGGAGCTGATTTGACTCAAGCTGTTACTGTGGGGACTGACCCTTTGGCTGCGGCATTCAATCCTACAACAGGTGTGTATACTGGTCCTGGTACAATGGATATTGGTGGCGTGACTTATAATGTCGTAGCTGCCGGTCCTGGACGCATTACCTTGACTGAGCCTGGTAATGTGGGTGCGGGCTTAACAGCAGCGCCAACGCCGCTCACGAATGCGAGCTTGGTCTCGGGTAGTTTTACGGCTGCTGTTCCAGAATCAGCTCCAGCTGCGGGTGATGGATCTGGCGCATCCTTTACCTTGCAGGTTGCGCCTTTGCAGAAAAACCTCACTGTTGATGGTGCAACTTTTGCAGCGGTCTTTAACCCTAGTACCTTAAGCTATTCTGTTGCTAATGCGGTAGGTATAAAAGGTACGAACTACAATGTTGAAACGCCTGATACAGCGAATCCGCTTAATTTACGCTTGGTGGCCGCTGATCCTGGTCCGGTGAATGCCGTTGTGACAGGGAGTACGGCTGGGGATGTGGCAGCAGCAGGTGGCTTTACCCAAGGTACGCTTGATCTG
>SKOQ01000035.1 GCA_007119985.1 Marinospirillum sp. | reverse complement strand
CGCATCCAACGTCAGCCCGCTGAGGCTGCGACGGGAAAGAGATACTTTGAAGACAATTTTCTGTTTGAATAGCCATCACGGCTGAGATCAACAGCGATTGACTTCAAGGAACTGGCGGATATGTCCATCCCAAAACTCTTCTCCTGGTTGCCACGTCCCGCCTTCTGGTGGGCGCTCCCGCTCTTACTGGCGCTGGGCTATGCTGGCTGGCAACTCAACCAGCACAAGAATGCACCCACCAGCCTGCCACCCACTGCGCTGGTCGAGCGCGGCGCACTGCAAGAGCTGGTCACTGCCACGGGCACCCTGGCCCCAGTCAACTATGTGGATGTTGGTGCGCAAATTTCTGGGCAGCTGATCCAGTTGCATGTTGAAGTCGGCGATCAGGTCGAAGCGGGGCAGCTCCTTGCCACCATTGATGCCCGCGTCCAAGAAGCCAATGTTGCCGCCAGCCGCGCCCAGTTGCGTGCCCAAGCGGCCCAACTGCGAGATCGCCAAGCACAACGCCAGCTTGCTGAATACCAGTGGCAGCGCCAGCAGGCCCTGTTTGCTGAACATGCGATTACCGAAGAAGCCCTCCAGCAGGCCGAAGCCCAGTGGGTTTCTGCTCAAGCTCAGGTTGAACAACTTCAGGCGCAGATCGAGCAGAATCAATCCTCACTGGCAGCAGACGAGGCCAATCTGGAATATGCGCGTATTCTGGCGCCCATCAGCGGCACCGTCGTGTCGATCAGCGCGCGTCAGGGCCAGACGCTGAACGCCAATCAACAAGCTCCCGTGATTTTGCAGCTGGCTGATCTCAGCCGCATGCGTGTTGAAACACGCGTTTCCGAGGCCGATATCAGCCGCCTGACACCCGGCATGGCCGCCTACTTCACCACGCTGGGCAATCCCAATCAGCGCTGGCAAGGCGAGTTGTTACGTATTGAACCCACGCCGCTAATCGAGAATAACGTGGTGCTTTACAATGCGCCCTTTGATGTTGATAACCGCCGCCAGCAGCTGCTCCCCAGAATGACCGCGCAGGTTTTTTTCATCGTGGCCCAGACAGAAAACAGCCTGCTGCTGCCCAGTGCGGCCTTGGAGCGGCTTGGCCGAGGTCGGTATCAGGTGGAAGTGCTACTGGCGGACGGACAACGCACCACCCGCGCCGTCACCATCGGTGTGAACAACCGCATTCAGGCCGAGGTGCTTTCAGGGCTTGAAGAAGGTGAGCGTGTTCTGCTGCGCACCGCCAATAGCGCTACGCGCACCGCCTCTGGACCAGCACGCAGCGGAGGCTTCCCCCGATGAGTTCGCCCTCTCCAGCCCTGATCCACCTGCAAGGCATCACCCGTTCTTTTCAAAATGGTGAGCACACCTTGCAAGTCCTTAAGGGGATCGATCTGACCATTCAGGCGGGTGAATTTGTGGCGCTGATTGGCAGCTCAGGTTCAGGTAAATCGACCCTGATGAATCTGCTCGGCTGTCTCGATCGGCCAACCGAGGGCGAATACTGGTTTCGCGGTCAAGCCACCTCACAACTGGATGCTGATGCGCGTGCCGCCCTGCGCCGTGAAGCCTTTGGCTTTATTTTCCAAAGCTATCATCTGCTCCCCGGCACACCCGCCATCAACAATGTTGAACTCCCCGCCATCTATGCCGGACTCCGCCCCCAAGAGCGTCATGCACGGGCCTTGGCCCTGTTAACCCAGCTGGGCCTCGCCGATCGTGCCGATCATCGCCCTAACCAGCTTTCAGGCGGGCAGCAACAACGCGTCTCGATTGCACGCGCACTGATGAATGGCGGCCAGGTTATTCTGGCCGATGAGCCAACAGGGGCACTCGATAGCCAAAGTGGCCGCGAAGTCCTGCAACTCCTGCAAGATCTCTCTGCCCAAGGCCACACCATTCTGCTGATCACCCATGATCCTCAGATTGCCGCGCATGCAGACCGTATCATCGAAATGCGTGATGGCCTGCTGATCCGCGATCAAGCAACACACTCGCCCCAGCGCTCGACGACCCAGAAGAGTGCTGCTGATATACCGCTGGCCGCTCAGCCTCCCCGTCCAGCTCAGCCTTGGCTGGATCTCTGGGAAGCCTTCAAGGCCGCGCTGACTGCCTTACACCGCCATCTGTTTCGTACGCTGCTCACCCTGCTGGGGATCGTGATCGGTGTCGCCTCGGTGATTGCTATGCTGGCCATCGGCGATGGCGCACGCTATGAAGTGGTGGATCGCATTAGTGCGATGGGGAGCAATCTACTGCTGATTCGACCCGGCGCTCCCAATCAACGCGGGCGCTGGCCAGCCACCTTAGTCCCTGAGGATGTGGAAGCCATCAACGCCCAGATTCCCCATTTAATCGCCGCCATTCCTGAACTCAGCCGCAGCATGACGCTTCGCTATGGCAATCAGGATCACACCAGTGAAGTCAACGCGACCTCCGCCGCCTTTCCGCTGGCGCGCCAATGGCCTGTTGCACAAGGCACCTTTTTTTCACAGGAGGATGAAGCCCAGCTGGCTACCGTGGCCGTACTGGGTCAGACGGTGGCCGAAACGCTGTTTGCTGATCGCTCACCCCTAGGCGAATATCTGCTGCTTGATGGCACCCTGCTGCAGGTGATCGGCGTGATGTCACCACGTGGCGCTTCACCGATGGGGCAGGATCAGGATGATGTGATTTTTGTGCCTTTTAGCACCGGCAGTGTGCGGCTGTTTGGTCAGCGGCATCTGCGCAATGTCACCGTGGCGGTCGCGGATATCGAACAGATCGAGCAGGTCCATCAGGCTATTTTCGAACTGCTGCTGGCGCGCCATGGTGTTGAGGATTTTCAAATCCGCAATATGGCCTCGTTGATTGATAGCGTCACTGAAACCCAAAATACCTTTACGCTGCTGCTCGGCTCAGTGGCTGCCATTTCCTTGCTGGTCGGCGGTGTGGGGGTGATGAACATCATGCTGGTTTCCGTCACCGAACGCACGCGTGAAATCGGGATTCGCTTGGCCACAGGCGCGCGCGCCAAGCATATTTTGCAGCAATTTTTAATCGAAGCCCTGGCCATCTCTGCCTTGGGTGGTTTAATCGGTGTCGCTTGCGGCTTAGGAACCGCTTGGCTCGTCGGCTACTTGGGCACCCCCGTTTATTTTTCAACCACGCCGGTCGTGCTGGCCTTTGGTTGCGCCTTTGCGACTGGACTGATTTTTGGCTATCTGCCTGCGCGCAAAGCCGCCCATCTGGATCCCGTTCGGGCTCTGGCAACAGAATAAGGAGCCTCCTGATGCGTTGTTCTCTCTCTGCTTTTGGTGTTGTCTTCAAGCAACGCCGCATGGCCTGGTCTTGGTGGCTGCTGATCACCATCAGCTGGCTCACTGGCTGCGCACAACACAGCCAAATTGATCGCCCAACCGTCGATCTTGAGCAGTGGGAAACCCCGCTCAGCGAACCCACCACACCAGCACTCAGTGACTGGTGGCGCAGCTTTGGCTCTGATGCGCTCAATCAGATGATGCAGCAGGCCTTGGCCCATAACCCAGACCTGAGCAGCGCCTGGTTGAATCTGGCCCGCGCAGAAATCCAACTGCAAGGCGTGCAGGCAGATCGTCTCCCAGTCACGCTCAGCGCAGGAGCTGAAGCCCAAGGCGGCAGCAGCTCGGCAACCTCTGGCCTGCAGCATCAAGAAAGCAGCCAGCTGCGACTCAATATCAGCTATGAAGTCGATCTCTGGGGGCGGGTAGCGGCTCAGCAGGCAGCAGGAGAAGCCCAGCTCGATGCCTCGCGCTACGATCTGCAAGCCGCTCAGCTCAGTCTGACCAGCCGCGTGGCTGAAACCTGGTTTCAATGGTTAACACTCCAAGCCCAGCAGGCAGAGGCACAAGACCAGCTCGCACGCCTTACCCAGCAGGAGCAACTGGTCAGCGCACGGCAACGCTTAGGGGTCGCCACCGAGGCCGAACTCGCCAGCCAACGTGCCAGCCGCCTGCAACAGCAGAACCAGCTCACCCAGATCCAGCAACAAAGCCAACAAACACGCCGTGCTTTGGCGCTCCTGCTGGGCCAGTCTTATCAGGGTTGGCAACCGCCTCAAGCTGACTTGTTTGATCTCGCCCTGCCTCTTCCCGATCCGGGCTGGCCGACAGCCCTGCTCACGCAACGTCCTGATCTGGCACGCGCTGAGGCCCAATTGCGCCATGCAGAGGCCAATGTCGTTCAAGCCAGAGCGGCGCTCTTTCCAAGCGTGAACCTTCAGGCTTCAGCACTGCTCGCCAGCGAAACCCTGTTTTTGCATGATCCGATACGCAGCCTGAACCTCACCAGCACACTGGCACAAACGCTCTTTGATCGCGGTGCACGCCAACGCCAGATTGCACTCAGTGATCTACAGCGCCAGAGCTTGGTGGAAACCTATCGTGCCAACCTGCTTAATGCCTTGATGGAAGTGGATAATGCACTGGAACAGGTGCAGGTGCAGCAGCAACTGGCTGAGCAGCAGCTGGCTTTACTGGCCGCACAAGAAGCCATCTTTGCACAAACAGCCCAGCGCCATCGACTGGGCAGTGCCAGCCTCAGTCAGCGACTCGAAGCGCAGAGCCAACTGGCACGCACCCGCGAGCAACAGCTGCAGCTGCAGCAAGCGCAACTCAATGCCCGTGTTCAACTCTATAAAGCACTGGGGGGTGG
>SKOQ01000077.1 GCA_007119985.1 Marinospirillum sp. | reverse complement strand
TTTTTTTGCATCTGCGAACAAAGTGAGATCTGTTATCCTCTGCGGCTGATCTTTTGACTAGACTGAGGAGCAACAGATGACCCTTGATGCCCTGTTGAGCACACTAGCCCAACAACCGGTTGATTTTAAAACCGTAATGGCGGTAATTGATGCCGAATATGACTTTACGCCAACGCGTTTTATCAATGGCAACCAGATCAATGAAGCCAATACTAACAATGGCTCGTGCAAGATTTTTGCCTTTGGTCAGCGGCATGGATTAAGTGAGCAGGCGACCCTGCATGCCTTTGGTGACTTTTACACTCAGGATGTATTGCAAAACCCTGAGGGCACAGATCACCAGAATATCCGCAACTTTATGCGCACTGGCTGGGCTGGCGTCCACTTTGATGGTGAGGCTTTGCGCGCTGCTCTCCAGTGAGCCCCAATCGAAACAGCCGCCTTGAGGGCGGCTGCTGTGGGAGTGTTCTACTTCAGCGCATCAAGCCTTGTGGTAAAGCGCCGCGCCCTTTTCTTTGAACTCCTGTGATTTTTGCTGCATGCCCTGTTCAGCCTGAGCATTGATGGCCGCGACTTGCGCTTCATCCAGATCTCGCACTTCTTGGCTGATTTTCATCGAGCAGAATTTTGGCCCACACATGGAACAAAAGTGCGCCACCTTGGCAGAATCCTTCGGCAGGGTTTCATCATGGAAAGAACGGGCGGTATCTGGATCGAGTCCCAGATTAAACTGGTCTTCCCAGCGGAATTCAAAACGCGCCTTGGACAGCGCATTGTCGCGCCGCTGAGCAGCCGGATGCCCCTTTGCCAAATCTGCCGCATGAGCCGCAATCTTGTAGGTGATGATGCCGGTTTTCACATCATCCTTATTGGGTAAGCCAAGATGCTCCTTGGGTGTGACATAACAGAGCATGGCGCAGCCGTACCAACCAATCATCGCCGCACCGATGCCAGAGGTGATGTGGTCATAACCCGGTGCAATATCGGTAGTCAGTGGCCCCAGCGTGTAAAAAGGCGCTTCATCACAGCATTCGAGCTGTTTATCCATGTTCTCTTTAATCAGATGCATCGGTACATGGCCAGGGCCTTCAATCATCACCTGCACATCATGCTGCCAGGCAATTTTGGTCAGCTCACCCAGGGTCTCCAGCTCCCCGAACTGGGCGGCATCGTTGGCATCAGCAATCGAGCCAGGACGCAGACCATCGCCCAGTGAAAAGGCCACATCATACTGCTTGCAGATCTCGCAGATGTCTTCGAAATGGGTATAAAGGAAGTTTTCCTTGTGATGCGCCAGGCACCATTTGGCCATGATCGAACCGCCACGCGAGACAATACCGGTGACTCGTTTGGCTGTCAGGGGCACATAACGCAGCAGTACGCCCGCGTGGATGGTGAAGTAGTCGACGCCCTGCTCGGCCTGCTCGATCAGCGTGTCGCGGAAGATCTCCCAGGTCAGGTTTTCAGCCACCCCGTTGACCTTCTCCAGCGCCTGATAAATCGGCACGGTGCCCACCGGAACCGGACAGTTACGGATGATCCACTCGCGGGTTTCGTGGATATGTTTGCCAGTGGATAGATCCATAATCGTATCTGAACCCCAGCGAATGCCCCAGGTCATCTTGGCGACTTCTTCTTCAATTGATGAGCCCAGTGCCGAGTTACCGATATTACCGTTGATTTTCACCAAGAAGTTGCGCCCGATAATCATCGGCTCGGTTTCTGGGTGATTGATATTGCAGGGGATAATGGCGCGGCCGCGCGCGATTTCATCGCGGACAAATTCGGGCGTGATTTCTTGTGGGATCGCGGCACCAAAGGATTGACCTGCATGCTGATGCTGGAGGATGGCTTCGACCGCCTCACTGCCCAGCTGCTGACGCTTCTGGTTTTCACGGATGGCGATAAACTCCATCTCGGGCGTGATGATGCCCTGACGGGCATAGTGCAGCTGAGTCACATTCTTACCTGGCAGCGCCCGACGTGGTTTGCGCTTCAGATCAAAACGCAACGGCTCCAGTGTAGGATCAGCCTCGCGGCGACGGCCAAATTCACTGGTTGGGCCATCCAAAAGCTCGGTATCGCCACGTTCTTCAATCCAGGCCGCGCGCAGGGCGTTGAGCCCTGTACGTATATCAATGCTGGCATTCGGGTCGGTGTAGGGGCCAGAGGTATCATAAACGAGAATATCTGGGTTCTGTTCCACGCCAAACTCGGCGGGTGTATCGGCCTGGCTGATCGCCCGCATGGGTACGCGTAGATCTGGACGTGAGCCTTCAAGGTAGACCTTACGCGAGTGAGGTAGCGGCTGCACACTGGCGGCGTCGACCTGGGCTTTTTCTCGAAGAAACTGGCTTGAAAAGGAGGTTTCTGGCTTGTTCATTGTCGTGCTCCCACGTTTATTAGGACAAAGCGGGAACCGGCAGGCGAAAAGAATGAGCTGCAGCTGGCGCTGCGAAAAATGAAGGATCTCGATTCCTACGCCGGTGCTAACCGGTTCAGGTTCAACGGGTATCATCTCAGCTTTTGCCTTACGGCTTCGGCACCCCGTCAAGATGCAGTCTCGAGTGTAGCAAGTTCATTGAATGAAAGAAACGCCACAGGCTGGCGGTCACAGAAAAGGATTTAAGTTTTCAGGCCTCTGGCCGATAATGTGCCTGAGTCGGTGCCGCCTGAAGCGGTTGAACTGGTGCTATAGGAACGCCCCCATGCGTATAGAAAATGCCTACAATCATTCGCTTGAGGCTCAAGAAAGCCTGAACACCTCGCTGAACTCAGCGCAGGGTGCGCAGTTTTCTTTGATGCTCAGCTTGATGATGGCGCCGGTTTATTCTCCTGATCTGTCTGATATCTACAGTAATATGGCGATCAACAGTCCTCAGGCTGTTTATCCCACCCATATTCCGACTCGCTTTGACCCTCCCGAACTCAGTCAATATGCTGGCGCCCCCGCGGTTTATCGCGATCTGCGTTTGGTTGAAGATACCTATGCACGTCAGATGGCCAGACGCATTCAAGGCGATATGGGGATTGCGCTGGTGCATGGTAATGCGGGCTATTTTAGTTGGCTGCGTGCGCTGACCGAGCAGTATCCCAAGCTGCAATTTGTAACCACCCTCAAGGCTGCAACCGGCCCTTCACCGCATCAGGTGGCCGCTGCCTATGCCGCGCAAGCCAAGCCAGATACGGCGACTCTGATTAAAGAAATCAACTCTTCTTTGACTGTGGCCGCTTAATCAGAGGTTTATTCATCAGCGCTTTCTTAATCCACTGCCTCCTCTGCTGTGCTTCCTTTTCTTATTGAACTTGCCTTGTAATAATCAACCTGTGTTGGCCCGTGACTTGCCTTGGTGGCGCTAGGCGCTGTCTTGCATGAATGCAGGATCAGGGTTTGCAGCCTAGGCAGGATGCCTGATAATGGCCGCATCATTGATTACTGGAGCCTAGCCATGTCTTCTTTAGCTGCTTATTCGACTGCGAATCCTGGCGTCACAGGTGTCATTCTTGCCGGTGGGGAAGGGCGGCGCATGGGGGGGCAGGATAAGGGTTGGGTGGATTTTGATGGGCAGCCCTTGATTCAGCATGTGATCAACCGCCTACAGCCGCAAACGCAGACGCTGCTGATCAATGCCAATCGCAACCTCTCGGCCTATGCTGCGCTTGGCTTTAAGGTGATTGAAGATCAGCAAACGGGCTTTCATGGCCCGCTGATGGGCATGCTGACGGGGCTGAATGCCGCCTCTGATGATTGGGTGATGTTTGTTCCTTGTGATGGGCCTTTTTTGCCAGAAGATCTCGTCGCGCGCTTGTTAGATGCCGCTTTAGCAGCTCAAACACGCATTGCCGTTGCCGCAGAAGCAGGCCGCTTGCAGCCAGTGGTGGTGCTCCTGCATCGCAGCCTGGCGGCTGATTTGCAGCAGGCGATGGCGCAGGGCGAACGCAAGCCCGATCGCTGGTATGCGCAGATGGGTATGACGCAGGTAGAGTGTAACGCGCAGAGTTTGCGTAACTTTAATCGTCCTGAGGAACTGGCAGCTCCTGAATAGCGTCATCTTCAATCAGCAAGATTTTATCCGCAACACGCTGGGCCTGAGCGAGATCTTGCGTGGCCCAGAGCACTGGCCAAGCATGACGTTGCGCCTCTGCCATTAACCAAGCCTCAACCTGAGCTGTTTCTGCTGGATTGAGCAGGGCAGTTGGGTCATCTAAGAGCAAGACCTGAAGCGGAAAAGCCAGTGCACGCAGTAAAGCCAGACGCTGCTTTTCGCCGCTGGATAAGCGGCTCACTTGCCAGTGCATGGCCTCTTTCACCAAGCCTAGCGCCTCAAGTGCCGCAGGATCGACATCGGCGGGAAAGTGATCGGCCACTTCATCAGACCACCATTGGCTTTCAGCTGGAACCAGGCGGACTTTAAGCCGCCATAAATGGGCCGGCATGGCCTGCTGGCTTTGCTCATTCAGCCAGACTTGGCCTTGGTGTGGCTCAAGATCGGCAAGCGCGCGCAGAAAACGGCTTTTTCCACTGCCAGAAGCCCCGGTTACACAGCAGATTTCTCCACCGCGCAGTGTTAAAGAAAAGGGCTTCCAGAGTGGATTGCTTAAGGCCTCTAGGCGCAGAATCGGCTTAGGCTGGGGTGTCATCATTCACATCCTGAAAGGAATAAGGTTCACCAGCCTAGCAACTGCAC
>SKOQ01000226.1 GCA_007119985.1 Marinospirillum sp. | reverse complement strand
TTTATTGATTTTGAAGCCCGCTGTGCTGAAGGCCGCGTCAAGCTTTCGACTCTGCCAGGTTATGAAATGCTGCGCGAAGCCTATATCGAAATTCAGAACCAAACCGGAGTGCGCTTAGAGTAATAATGGTTTGGCTGCAGAGTATTTTTTAGTAAGAACAGAAGCCTCGAACGCATTGATGCTTCTGTTCTTGTTTTTCCTTTTAAAGAGGGAAACCTGGGTGCTTGGCCATAATCCGCTCAAGTAGAGGTGTCAGGCGTGGGTCAGTAGGGTCAAGGGTTTTCTTGATACTAAGTTGAGGGTCGGTCGCTAGATCAATCAGGTGCTGGACTTCCAGTGGTTCTAAATCCTGCCGGGTAAGAAGACGCACCTGCGGGTTCAGGCGTTGTTCAGCATGGGTGGCATGCACCACAGCCAGAGCACCATCATTGAGTTCAACCAAGCAGCCTGGAGGGTAGACACCAAGGCTATGGATGAATTTTTCAACCAGGCGCGCATCAAAATCATGAAAACGCCAGCGGTAAAGCTGGCCCAGTGCCTGAGTCGGTGTTAAGGCATGGCGGTAACTCCGCGTTCGAGTCAGGGCCTCATAAACTGAGGTAATGGCAACCATTCTGGCCAAGAAGCCGATCTGGCGACCTTTGAGCTTATCCGGATAGCCTTCGCCATTGGTTCGTTCTTGGTGATGAAGCACAATATCCAGCGTTTGTTCATCAAAGCCGCCTTGCTCGAGTAGATACTGGTAGCCGCGGCGTGGATATTCGCGAATCAGTTCTTTCTCAGCTTCGGTCAGTGGTGCGGTTTTATTGAGCACCTGAGCCGGAACTTGCAACAGCCCCATGCTGTGTAGCAACGCGCCTTGACCTAGTGGAAAGAGCTGGTCTTGGCGCAAGCCAATATGCTTGGCAAACACCAGACTGAGGATAGCGACGTTCAGTGATTTACTGACCAGCTCATCCTGATGATCATGCAGCATAGCCAGATAAACCATGTTCTGGCTGTCGTGCACCACTGATTGCATGATCTCCTCAAGTAGATAACGGAGGCGCTTTTTTTCCAAAGCATGACCGAGCCGAATATCGCCCATCACCCGCTTCATTTCATTACGCAGATTTAAATAGAACTTGCGTTGCGGTGGCTGAGTGCTGGTCTTTGCTGCTTCGCTGCGTTGAAGATCAATATACACATGCCGACAGGCCATTGGCAGCTGACTGGCATGCTGATAACGCAAGGCGCAGGTTTCAAAGGGTTGATCTTGAGTGTCGACATCCATCCGGCAGATCCACATGCCGACTTGCAGGTCCTGAACGGCAACCTTCTGGTACTGGGGCTGAGCAAGCATCCTTTATTACACTCTTTTTTTAAGAAGTCTCTGATTAACTACTGCGCTTGGTGATGCTGCGTTTAAATTGGTCTCAAAATACTCATTTACTCTGTGTAAACTCCGCTTTTTCGATCAATTTCGCCTGCGACCTACATGGATGTAGGAAGTGCAGCAATTCGTCTGGAATGAATGCCGCCCTGACCTGCGCTCGTGACGTTGATCAGAGATTCTTTAAGGCAATCAATAGCAGCACATTGGAATTTTTAGGTGCAAAAGTTAACCTATTTTAACATAGTGTCGCGGTTTGAATAGAGGCTGCAGGATCAACTCCAACATGCCCAAAAGGCCAAGATCTGGCATACTGGGCCTTTTGATCACGGCGAACACTAAAGGAAGCAAGATGATCCGTAAAGCTGTACTCCCTGTTGCTGGTTTAGGCACCCGTTTTCTCCCGGCCAGTAAAGCCATTCCTAAAGAAATGCTGAGCGTCGTGGATAAGCCAGTGATTCAGCTGGTGGTCGAAGAGGCTATCGCCGCAGGTATCAAAGAGATTATTTTGGTGACCCATGCGGCTAAAAAAGCCATAGAAGATCACTTTGATACCCATTATGAGCTGGAGCACACCCTCGCCCAGCGGGGTAAAACGGAGTTGTTGCAGACCCTGCGTGAACTCTTGCCCTCCGATGTGCGTGTGATCAGTGTGCGTCAAGGTCAACCCTTGGGCTTAGGCCATGCAATCTTGTGTGCGCGTGAAGTGGTCGGCGATCAGCCCTTTGCGGTGCTCTTGCCGGATGTGCTGGTCGATAACCATCAGCAGGATCAGACGGATTTGGCTTTGATGAACCAGCGTTTTGTCCAGACAGGTCAGGCGCAGATTCTGGTCGATGAAGTGGCGCGTGAGCGAGTGCATCAATATGGCATTGTGGCCTTGCAACAGGGGCAGACACTGGCCGCAGGTGATTTTGCAGCGATGCAGGCCATGGTCGAGAAGCCCAGTGCTGAAGCCGCACCATCACGTTTGGCGGTCGTGGGTCGTTATGTCTTACCTGCCCGTATTTTTCATCTGCTGGAAAAAACCCAGCCAGGTGCTGGCAACGAGATTCAGCTGACCGATGCACTGGATCAACTGTTGAGCGAGCAAGGTGCTGAAGCCTATCGGATGCAGGGAGTGACCTATGATTGCGGCGATAAGCTGGGCTATTTGCAAGCCACCTTGGCCTATGGTCTGCGCCATCCTCAGGTGGGGGCCGATTTTGCGGCCTATTTGCGTCAGAGTCTTCTTCAGCAAGGGTAGAGGGATATGCAACTACTTGTGGTGGGTTCGAGTTTAGGGGCGCAGGTCACGGCCGTGGCTTTGGCTTCAACTGGGCATCAGGTTTGTCTTATTGTCGATGAAATGCCCCATTACCACGCTTTAGAGCAGGGGCGATCCTTATGGCGTGAACCAGGCTTGGACAGCTTGCTGCAAGAAGTCCAGCATCAAGGTCTGTTGACACTCAGCTCTTTGGAGGCCTGGCCCTCTCTGCCCAGCCAGCCTTATGCGGCAGTCTTTCTTGCACTTGCACCTAACCAATGGTCGCTGGCTGAGTCGATCACCCTGCGTCTTGGTCAGATGCTGCCTGAGTTTCTGCTCGTCAATCAAAGTACCTTCCCTGTGGGATCAACCGAAGCCTTGCAAGCCTTGCTGCCGGATGCGCAGCATCAAGCGACAGTGTGCCTACCCGACTTGTTGCAAGAGGGGGCCGCCCTAGCGGGCTGGACGCGGCCAGAGCGGATTTTGCTGGGGTGCAAGACAGATTGGGCAGAAGAGCGTCTCAGAGAAATTCTGCGGCCTTTTAATCGTCGCCAAGATCATTTTATGGTGATGAGCCCGCGTGAAGCTGAGTTCACCAAGCTCGCGATCACTGGGATGCTGGCAACACGTTTAAGCTTTATGAACGATATGGCGAATCTTGCCGATGCTTTGCAGGTGGATATCGAGGCTGTGCGTCAGGGGGTGGGGAGTGATCCACGTATCGGCGATCAATACCTCTATCCTGGCTGCGGTTTTGGTGGGCTCAGCTTTTCACGCGATGTGATGAGCCTGGCGACCACCCTCGAAGACTCGGGCGTGGGTTCTGAGCTGCTGGAAGAGGTGCTAGTGATCAATGAGCGCCAAAAAGAAATCCTCTTTCGCAAGGCGTGGCAGCATTTTGAAACCCATTTGCAAGGCAAAACCTTTGCGATTTGGGGCGCGGCCTTTAAACCCGGGAGTGATCGGATTGATAACGCGCCTGTGCTGCGCCTTCTGCAAGCCTTATGGGCACAAGGGGCACGCGTACAGGTGCATGATCCCAAGGCACTGGATGCGCTGGCCGCTTGGGCTGGTGAGCGGGATGATCTCCAGCTCTGTGCGACGGCCGCCGAAGCGGTTGACGGGGCCGATGCCTTGATGCTGCTCACCGAGTGGAAAACCTATTGGAGTCCGGATTTTGAGCAGCTGCGTCGCCAGTTGCGTACGCCCGTGATCTTTGATGGCCGCAATATCTATGATCCCCAGTATTTACAGTCGATAGGTTTTACCTACTATGGTGTAGGGCGGCAGGCTGGCGACAAAACCCGCACGACTGAGGTATGGCGATGAAGCAGGTGCTGCGTGTCCAGTCCAACTATCAGCCTGCCGGTGATCAACCTCAGGCGATTGCGCAGCTGGTCGATGGATTAGAGCAAGGGCTGGCGCATCAAACGCTGCTGGGTGTGACAGGATCAGGTAAAACCTTCACCATGGCGAAGGTGATCGAGGCGGTTCAGCGCCCAACACTGATCATGGCGCACAATAAAACCCTGGCCGCCCAGCTCTATGGCGAGTTCAAGCAGTTTTTTCCAGACAACGCCGTCGAGTATTTTGTCTCCTACTATGACTATTATCAGCCAGAAGCCTATGTGCCTTCGAGTGATACCTTTATCGAAAAGGACGCCTCGATCAATGAGCACATCGAGCAGATGCGCCTCTCCGCGACCAAGGCCCTGCTCGAAAGGGACGATGCGATCATCGTCGCCACTGTGTCTTCGATCTATGGTCTGGGCGATCCTGCTGCCTATCTGAAGATGGTGGTGCATCTTGATCGTGGTGAGCCGATGAATCAGCGTGAACTGCTGCGTCGTATGGCCGAGCTGCAATATACACGCAACGATCTGGATTTTCGTCGTGCCACCTTTCGTGTTCGTGGTGATGTTATTGATATCTTTCCGGCAGAGTCAGAAAACGAAGCGGTGCGCGTAGAGTTGTTCGATGACGAAATCGAGCAGATCAGCCTGTTTGATCCTCTCACGGGCAAGGTACTGCGCAAGGTACCGCGCTACACCATCTATCCCAAGTCCCACTATGTGACCCCGCGTGAAACCC
>SKOQ01000012.1 GCA_007119985.1 Marinospirillum sp. | reverse complement strand
TACAGGAATAGATGATCCACGGCAACAAATAGTCCATAGGAGTCGATGATGCGCTTTAAGTTAATTCTTGCCTTTGCTGATGATGATAAAACGGATGCGCTATTGGATGCCGCGCGTGCGGCAGGGGCGACAGGGGCCACCATCATCAATAATGCACGCGGTGAAGGCCTGAAAAAAACACGCGGTATTTTTGGTTTGGAGATTACTTCTGCACGCGATGTACTGCTCTTTTTAGTCGAGGAGCATCGTTGTCGCCAGATTTTAGAAACCCTAGCCGAAGTCGGTGAATTTGATGACTCCCCTGGCACGGGTATCGCACTGCAAATTGATGTTGAAGATGCGGTGGGTGTGAAACATCAGATCGAAACACTTGAAGAAAGCTTTAAATCTCACCAATAAGGAAGGTTCTTTATGAGCAATATGCCCCTCGTTCGCGTCAGAGATGTTATGCATAGTGGCTGTATTATGATTGATGGCCTGACCACCGTTGCGGATGCACTACAGCTGATGAAGACTCAAAACGCTCAGCTGCTGATCATCAAAAAGCGCAGCCAAGATGATGAATATGGTCTCGTACTGCTCTCTGATATCGCCAAGAAGGTACTCGCTGCCAATAAGGCACCTGAGCGAGTCAATGTGTATGAAATTATGTCTAAGCCCGTCTTAAGCGTGAAGCCGGATATGCAAGTTCGCTATTGTGCGCGGCTCTTTCATCGCTTTGGTTTAGCCATGGCGCCTGTTATTGACAGTGCGGATGAAGTCTTAGGGTTTGTCAGCTACGAAGAGCTGGTTTTGAAAGGCTTAGCTTAAGAGCAGGCTTTAGATCTCATCTTGGATAAGAAGCCGATAACCGACACCTGGTTCAGTTGCAATCAGACTGGGCTGGGTCGGATCATCACCCAGCTTGGATCTCAATCGACCAATCAGAACACGCAGATACTGACTGTCTTCGGTATGCGTTGGCCCCCAGTGTTCACGCAATAAAAAAGTCTGGGTGAAGACCCGACCTGGGTGAGTCATCAGGCTTTTTAATACAGCAAATTCCTTGGGTGTGAGCTTGATATTTTGTCCTGCCAGGTTGACCTGATGCGCCAGCGGGTCGAGCTGCAGAGCGCCCACTTGCAGCTTTGTCACGGTTTCCCCTGCAGAGGCATGAAGTGGCCGCGTTAAATTACGAATACGCGCCAGCAGCTCCTGAATACCGAAGGGTTTGGTCACATAATCATTGGCACCTGCATCTAAGGCTCTGACCTTACCCGCTTCGTCGCTTCTAACAGATAAAACAATCACTGGCACCTGACTCCACTCACGTAGTGCCTTTAATGCCTCCTGCCCATCTTGATCAGGCAGGCCTAAATCGAGAATCAGCAAATCTGGAGTATGAAGTGCTAAAGCGGCAAGGCCTTCTTCAGCCGTTGCCGCTTCAATCACCTCATAGCCTTGTGCTTTTAAACTCACCCGGAGAAACAGGCGAATTTGTTTTTCATCATCAATAATCAAAATGCGCGGCATTCATTTATCTCAGCATCGATAGGCCAGCAATCTAGGTGTTGACATCCGCGGACTCGCTCTCTTCTAACTCAGTAACTGGCAACCATAAGCGAATGCAAGCACCGCGCCCTTGTGGGCCAGATGTTGCCTCTATCTTTCCAAAGTGAGCACTGATCATACCATGACAAATGGCAAGACCTAAGCCGCTGCCATAAGGTCCCCGATCATTACCCTCACCAGTGAAAAACATATCAAAAACACGCTCACGATGTTCAACAGGGATACCTGGCCCTTGATCAGTGACATCGATCCGAATCATCCCATGCTCTTGCCGTGCCTCAACGCGTACTTCACCTTGCTCTGGCGAAAACTTTGCGGCATTTTCAAGCACATTCACCAAAGCCTGCTCAATCAGGGCTGGATGAACATGCAACAGAGGCAAGCAAGGCTCGATACGACAAGTCAGTTTGAGGTGAGATGAGGAGGTTTCAACACGCCTCAGTGCCGCAGCTAATAACTCATCCACCGCCACCCAGTCACGCTCAATTTTGAGCCCACCATGACCCAGACGGGTCATATCGAGCAGATTTTGAATATAGCTATTGAGCCTTTGGCCTTCCGACAAGACCGCACTGAGCAGTAGATTTTGATCTTCTTCACTCAAATCCTGGCGCATCGTCATCAGGGTAGTGGCCGAACCTATCATTGCAGTGAGCGGGGTGCGCAGATCATGTGAAATAGAAGACAAAAGAGCCGAGCGTAAACGCTCAGTTTCTTCGGCCACACGCGAAGCTTCCAAGGAATGGCTCAACTGTGCACGTTCGAGGGCTTGACTTGTATAGTGAACCAAGGTTTCTAACAAGCTTTCAGTCGCTTGCTCTCCACCTTTTTGCGACCACTCTAATAAGAGAACACCCGCGACCTTTTCTTCAATCATGACTGGCTGGCAACGCCAAGGCAAAGCATTCAGCGTTGGTGTTCCTGCACCACAGGGCTGGCAAGATTCGAATGCCCAGTTCAGTGCACCGATCAAACGCGGATCATCATCAAAAGAATCATCTGCCGCCATGACAAACTTGAGATGTCCATCTTGCGAACGCGTGACCCACCCTGTCCGCACACCGATCATTTTCATAACACCTTGTCTGGCTTGCTCACCAAGGGCTTCTTTATCTGCACTGACTGCCAAGGAGCGATTAAAGTCCAGCAAAAGACGAGCATGATCATTAATGCGCTGTAAAGCCAAGAGCTGATGACGCAGCTGAGCCGCAAGATGGCCACCCATCAGTGCAACAAAGAAGAAGAACACGACAGTGAGCAACTCTTCTGGATGCTCCATCGCGAAGGTAAAGCGCGGGATAGTAAAGAAGAAATTATATGCGGCAAAGCTCACTAAGGCGGCAAACAGTGCTGGTTTCACTCCCGTTTTCACCCCAACCCAAAGCACTGTCGATAGGTAAACCAAAGACATATTGGCCAGGGGCAACCAGCCGACTAAGCCAAAAGAAAGGCCCGTTGCAAGCACAACTGCGGCGAAAGCGTGGAAATAATCCCACCAGCGCGTTACCTCTTTGGTAATCTTTTTTTCTGTTGGCTCAGCTTCATCCGCTGTAAAAATGAGTTCAAAGCCTTTGGCTTGATCAAGTAGCTGATAGGCGGTTGAACGCCATTTGAACCAGCGTGAACCTTCACGACCTATCAATAGAGTGCTGGCATTGACCTTGCGCGCATAGCTAAGGAAGCTCTCCACACGATCTTGCCCATGCAGCTGCTGAACCTGTCCTCCCAGCTGTTCTGCGAGGCGATAAGCCTGGCTGACCTCTATGCGTTGCTGTTCACTGGTATGCAAATCTTCAACAAATACCACTTCCCAAGGAACTTGCCGACGCTCCGCCATTCTGCGCGCTGCCCGAATTAAAGCCAGATCTTGAGCTTCTCCACGCAATAGAGCCAAAAGACGCATACGAACTGGCCAAGGGCCCAGCTGACCTTGTTCTCGCATCAGATGGATCACATCCTGATCTGCTCTTTCCGCGACCTGCTGAATAGCCAGCTCGCGCAATGCACTTAAGTTGGCGCTATTGAAGTAGCCCTCCAGTGCAGCTTGCGCTTGTTCGGGCATATAGATCTTTCCTTGCTCTAAACGTTGAATCAACGCATTAGGCGGAAGGTCAATCAGTACTAGATCATTCGCACGGTCAAAAAGTGCATCGGGCACTGTTTCTTTCATGCGGATGCCTGTGATCGTCATAATCACATCAGACAAGCTTTCCAAATGCTGAATATTCACTGCTGTCCACACTTCGATGCCTTGATCGAGGAGCATTTGGATATCTTGATAACGCCGCTGATGTAAGCTGCCCGGACAGTTTCTATGTGCCATTTCATCAAGCAGCAGTATCTCTGGCGCACGCTCAAGCGCACGCTCAAGATCAAACTCCTGAAACTGATTTTCAGCATAGTGTACGGTTTTTAAAGGCAGCTGCTCCAAGCCAGCACAGAGGCGCAGGGTTTCCACTCGATCATGGCTCTCTGCAACACCGATCACCACATCGCGTCCTTCAGCTTGCGCTTCATGTGCAGCTTGTAGCATGGCGTAGGTCTTGCCTACGCCAGGTGCAGCGCCTAAGAAGATGCGTAGCTGACCTAAAGCCGCCTTTTGGACTGATTCAAGCAAAGAATCAGGATCAGGGCGCTCAGCGTCATAATCTCGCATTCTATTCCCTCTCTTGAGCGACAAGTTGATCGAGTGCGAGATTAAGCCGCAGGACATTGACTCTAGCTTGACCAAGCACACCCCAAGTTGGTGCTTCTTGATGCGTGTGAATCAACTCAATGAGATGCTCTAGATCGAGGTTTCGAGCAGCTGCGACACGCGGTGCCTGCAAGATCAAGGCTTCAGGGCTAAGATGAGGATCAATACCCGAACCTGAAGCCGTCAGTAGATCAGCGGGAACCACTTGATTAGACACGGATAAAGCGGCCCACCGAGCAGAAGCTAACTCAGCCAGTTCAGGGTTGGAGGGCGCAAGATTGGACCCACCAACATCAAAAGGATTGTAATCCGCTGCAGATGGACGACTGGAGAAATAATGCTCAGCCTGAAAGGGTTGCGCAACCAAAGCGGAGCCAATCACATGGCCATCCTGCAAGATCAGACTCCCCTGCGCCTGCTCAGGAAAAAGCCATCCTCCTACCTGGGTCGCTACAGCCGTATAAAGACCACCCAGCAGCAGCACCATCACCAGCGCTGTACGCAGGCTCATCAGAGCCTGCTGAGTCAAAGAAGTCGAAGAAGATAAATGTGAGTTCATTTTTTAGCCCTCAAATAACAGCTGCGAGTATAAGATCGATGCACTTAATCGCGATAAAAGGCAGAATTAAACCACCTAAACCAAAATAAATCAGATTATTACGGAACAGCTGATCTGTCTTTAATGCTTTCACACGCACGCCTTTTAAGGCCAAAGGCACTAAAGCGGGAATAATCAGTGCATTAAAAATGACTGCGGCCAGAATGGCATTCTCTGGGCTAGAGAGATTTAAAATATCCAGCCCAGCCAAGGCCGGAAAACTCGCTGCAAAAAGTGCAGGCAAGAGAACAAAGTACTTGGCAACATCATTGGTCAGCGAGAAGGTGGTCAAGGCACCCCGAGTGACTAGCAGCTGTTTACCTATCTCAACCACATCAAGCAACTTACCTGGATTGGAATCTAAATCGACCAGATTGCCTGCCTCACGCGCTGCCTGCGTCCCTGAGTTCATCGCCAAACCAAGATCTGCCTGCGCTAAGGCTGGTGCATCATTGGTGCCATCGCCAACCATTGCAACCAGTTGACCTTGTTGCTGATGATCACGAATCACCTGTAGTTTTTTCTCAGGTGTGGCTTCAGCGATAAAATCATCGACCCCGGCTTCTGCTGCGATGGCAGCCGCTGTCAAGGGGTTATCCCCTGTCACCATGATGGTTTTAATACCCAGCAGACGAAGCTTAGCAAAGCGCTCCTGAATACCGGATTTAATGATGTCCGCAAGAGCAATCACCCCCACAAGCTGATCATCAATCGCGACCGCAAGCGGCGTAGCACCCGAACGTGCTATACGTTCGACTTCTTCCTCCATAAATGAAGGTAAATGACCACCTTGCTTTTTGACCCAGCGAGAAACAGCATCGACTGCACCTTTACGAATCGAGCGCCCATCCGCTAAATCAACACCCGACATCCGCGTTTCAGCGCTAAATTCGATAAATTGTGCTTCTTGGGTCGCCTCAATACGCACGCCTTCCTGCTCGATAAACTCAACAATCGATTTGCCTTCTGGCGTTGGATCGGCCAAAGAAGAAAGATAAGCCGCCTCATAAAAAACCTGCTTACTCACACCGAGTGGCAGCATTTCATTGGCATGGCGATCACCCAGTGTGATCGTGCCAGTTTTATCGAGTAGCAGCACATCCACCGAGCCAGCGATCTCAACAGCCTTACCTGATTTGGCAATCAAATTGGCTTTTAAAGCGCGATCCATACCCGCAATCCCAATCGCTGGCAGCAGTGCGCCAATCGTTGTGGGAATCAAGCACACTAAAAGAGCAACCAAAACAGGAATCGAAAGGCTAATACCTAGGTAATGACCTATAGGCATCAAAGACACAACCACCAGCAGGAAGATCAGCGTGAGCGCGGAGATCAATACAGAGAGCGCCAGCTCATTGGGTGTTTTTTGGCGCTGCGCACCTTCGACCAGAGCAATCATGCGATCCAGCAAGCTCGATCCAGGGTCATGGCTCACTCGCACCAAAATACTGTTTGTCAGCACCTTGGTACCTGCACTGACCCCTGAATTATCTGTACCCGCTTCGCGAATGACAGGTGCAGATTCACCGGTGATCGCAGATTCATTTATCGTGGCCGCGCCTTGAATGATTTCACCATCAGCAGGAATAATTTCCTGCGCCTTCACTTGAATCACATCACCACGGCGCAGCTGACTGGCTGCAACATACTCTAAAGCACCCTGAGGCGTCTGACGTAAAGCCTTGAGGTCATCGCGAGCCGCTTTGAGGCTCGAAGCCTGCGCCTTTCCTCGGGCCTCTGCCAGGGTTTCAGCGGCATTAGCAAATAGCAACGTAAAAAGCAGGATCAGGGTGATACTGAACTCTAAACCCCAGCTTTGTCCTTGCAGTAAATGCTGCATGCTAAACAAGGCCGAAATCACTATCCCTAAACCCACCACAAGCATCACTGGTTGACGATAAAGGTGGCCGGGATGCAAACGCAGCAAACTGCCTTTAATCAGCTCTTGCCAAGAGAGCCCCTTTACTGGATTTTTTTCTACTTGATGACGATTCATAATCTGCTCCATTAACCGATTTGCATCAGCGTGAGATGTTCAGCGATGGGGCCCAGCACCAGCACTGGCAGGAAGCTCAACAAGGCGAACATCAACATCACAGCCATCAGAAAAACAATAAAAATAGGGGTTTCGACATTGAGGTTAGAGTCACTCGCCGCCAAGGACTTTTTCTGCATCAAAGAAGAGGCCAGCGCGAGCGGAAGGAGCATCGGCAAGAAGCGGCCAAACGCGAGTGCAATGACACAAGTGACATTCCACCAGACAGAATCATCATCCAGCCCTTCAAAGCCTGAACCATTATTAGCAAAGGCCGAGGTGTATTCGTAGAGAACCTGACTCACCCCATGAAAACCAGGATTGGTGATACCTGAGACTCCGGGTAAAGCAAAGGTCAATGCGGTTAAACCAAGAATCACGATCGGTTGCAAGAGTAGGATGAGTGCAAGGATTTTAATCTCTCTCGTTTCAACGGCCTTTCCAAACAAGGTAGGACGCCGCCCGACCATCAGCGACCCTAAGAAGGCGGCCAAAAGGGTGAACACCAAGAAGCCGATCATGCCGACCCCTATACCACCGAAAGTCGCATTCACGAACATGTTCATCAAGGTTGCCAAACCACCGAGAGGGTTCAGACTGTCGTGCATCCCATTGACTGAGCCATTCGAGGTTTGCGTAGTCCAGCTCGCCCAAAGCGCGGTGGCATAAGGACCAAAACGAACTTCTTTACCTTCCATGTTAGGCCCATCACTGAGTGAAGCCATAGCGGGGTTGGGCTGCAGCTCTGAATAGACTGCTAGGCTGGTTGAGGCGACAGAAAGACCGAGCATCACCGTCAACACCATCCAGGTGAGACGCTGGCGACCGCTAAACAGACCTAAGGCAAAAACAAGCGCAATAGGAATCAAAACCAGTGATAGGGTTTGGATTAAATTCGATAAAGGTGTGGGGTTCTCAAGAGGCACAGAAGAGTTGGGACCATACCAGCCACCACCATTCGTCCCTAGCTGTTTGATCGCGACCATACTGGCTACAGGGCCAAGGGGAATCTGCTGCTCTTGCATTTCTACTGAAGAATCAACAACCTGAACCTGAGCAGCGCCCTGCCAAGTCGCGGGGACACCTTGCCAGGTCAGCAACAATGCACTGATCAAGGCCAAGGGTAATAAAACACGAACAAGGCCACGCGTCAGATCACGATAAAAATTACCAACACCTGACTCATCCTGATCTGACTTTTTTACACCTGCAAAAAGTGCACGCAAGATAGCAAACAAAGCCGCCATACCCGCTGCAGGCGTCACAAACTGCAAAGTGACGATACCGAGGGTATGCGCTAAGAAAGATAGCTGCGCTTGCCCTGAATAGTGCTGCTGATTCGTATTGGTTAAAAAAGAAACGGTGGTGTGTAAGGCTAAATCCCAGCTCATACCTGGAGCCGAATCTGGGTTCAGCGGCAAAACACCTTGGAACATCAGTAGGAGAAAAATCATGGCACCAAGAAAGAGGTGCAAAAGAAGGAGAGACTTCGCATAGTGCAACCAGTGCATACTCTGATGACCATTCACGCCCATCAGTCGATAAAGCCCGTTTTCCAACGGCATAAAGACTTTGGCTCCAGGACCAGGACCTTCAGCAAAAACACCTGCTATATAACGACCTAAAGGCCAAGCCAAAAGTAAGGCGAGACTGTAAGTGAGAAAAATCTCTGTCATAGTTTTTCACTCCAACTGAGGATGGTCCAAATGGCTCCCATGACCATCATGAACACCAATAAACCGATCAGTAGCATTTTTAAAACCTCTCTGGATTCAACAAAGCAACTAGCAAGTAGATGGCTAACATCAAGCTTGCTAATCCTAAACTGGCTAAAAGCCATACACTGTTCATCGCTATCACCTCGCATTAATAGACGCGCTCAGTGTGATCCACTCAGGAATAAAATTTCGATAGGCGAAACATCAAGAAGGTGTAAAATTTGTGTAAAATTCGACTTTAAATCAGCAAAATCACATCTGAGGAGTCTGTTGTGCAGGCACAAGAAAAGTGGGCCCAAGCTCTGCTCAAGCTGTTACAAAGAAGGTTGGAATCAGCGGGATTGTGGCAAACGGCTCTCTTGCCGAGCCCTGAAGCTTTTGAAAGCAACGAACCCTTCTGCGTTGATCAAATGACCATGCCGCAATGGCTGCGTTATGTTTTTATTCCACGCATGCAGGCTTTAATTGATCAACGTGGTCCGCTGCCTCAAGCTTGTGATATCACATCGCAATGTGAAATGCAGATGCAAGGCGCGGGATTGGCGGCGGTGCTTGAAGTCACCCAAGCTCTGGATCAACTCCTGACCGCACACAAGATCCCTTCGGTGGCTTTAATGAAAGCAAGCCAGCGCGAGGCTGCCAAGTAGTAGACGAGTCTTCAGACTGAAGTCATCGATGTATCCTTGGTGGAGATCAACTGAAAGCGTGCTTGAGGCTTACCTTCCAGCAGTAGAGTTTCCGTAAACATGGCATAGGGGCGCACCCAGATCCCGCGCTCGCCATAGCAAGGCTGGTAGACCACCAGCCATTCCTCTGTTTCGCTATGACGCGCAAGATGCAACACCTGATACTCACCGCCCTTGTAATGACGATAACGCCCAAGGGGCAAGACGGGCTGGCTCATATCGCTCTCTTCTCCATTAAGGCGCATATTCACGCGTTTCTGGGTCTTCGTTATCGAGCGTGCGATTATAGGTGTAGGAAGCCACACGACCTTGCTCATTAAAGCGCACCACCAGATCACTGGTTTGCTCAGCAGCAAAAACACTGTAGCGGTAGTGGCCATAGGTCCAGGTTTCTTGACCGCTTTCGAGACCCGTCCGCCAGGGGTCACCAAACAGCTGACGCACTTCACTACGCGTGGTTTCACCAATACGCAGCTCGCCCACCTTGTCTTCAGGGTAGGGCTGGCCCACGCTAGCGCAGCCAAAAAGACTGAAGCACAGCACGCCCAGCAATAGGACTAAACGATATTTAGACATTGCCATCTCCTTAAATAAAAGTCACACCCACAGCAAAAAGCTGCTCGACTTCACGAATCTTGCGCTTATCAACCAAGAACAAGATCACCTGATCACCTGATTCTATGACCAGATCATCGCTGGCCATCATCACTTCTTTCTCACGCACCAGCGCACCAATGGTCACGCCCTCAGGCAGTTGGATAATGCCTATCGGTCGGCCGACAATTTTTGAGCTGCTTTTATCTCCCAGCGCTACGGCCTCGATAGCCTCAGCCGCGCCACGGCGTAACGAGTGGACATTCTTGACCTGCCCACGGCGTACATGGGTCAGCAGGCTACCGATGGTGGCTAACTGAGGAGAGAAGGCGATATCCACCTCGCCACCCTGCACAAGATCAACATAAGCCGCGTTGTTAATCAGCGTCATCACCTTGCCCGCCCCCATACGCTTAGCGAGCATGGAAGACATGATGTTGACCTCATCATCATTGGTGACGGCGCAGAAGATATCGGCTTCTTCGATAGACTCTTCTTGTAACAGGTTTTTATCCGTCGCCGTGCCATGCAGCACCACTGTGCGCGAGAGCTTATCCGAGAGATCAATACAACGCTGCGGGTGATACTCGATCAACTTGACTTGATACTCGTTTTCGAGGCTTTCTGCCAAGCGCTCACCAATATTGCCACCACCGGCGATGACGATGCGTCGGTAGCTATGATCCACCTTGCGCATTTCGCTCATCACGGTGCGAATATCCTTGCGGGCGGCGATAAAAAACACCTCGTCATCCACCTGGACCACGGTATCTCCAGTAGGAATCAGCGCCTGATTTTGACGATAGATAGCCGCGACACGCGTGGGCACATCGGGGATATGCTCTCTCAAGGTCGCAAGCTTTTGCCCGATCAAGGGGCCGCCATAGTAGGCTTTGACGGCAACCAGCTGCACTAAACCACCAGCAAAATCGAGCACCTGCAATGCACCGGGATATTCAATCAAGCGGCGAATATGGTTGGTCACCACCTGCTCAGGGCTGATCAGCACATCAATATCAAAACCCCGTTCAGTACGAAACAAGCCTTTGCGCGAGAGATAGGCCGCCGAACGCACACGCGCAATCTTGCTGGGCGTATTAAAGAGCGCATGCGCTACTTGGCAGGCGACCATATTGACTTCATCTGAATTGGTGACAGCAATCAGCATATCGGCATCTTCACACCCGGCCTCACGCAAGACCGCAGGATAAGAAGCCTTGCCTTGGACGATGCGGATATCGAGCTTATTTTGTAAATCACGCAGGCGGTTGGCATCACTATCAATCATCGTGATGTCATTTTCTTCACTAGCGAGATTTTCTGCGAGTGTGCCGCCCACCTGTCCTGCACCAAGAATAATAATCTTCATACTGCAACCTGTTCGCTCTCGCGCCTAAGCACGCCAGAAGGCGCGCGTGAAAAGAATCATAAAGGTAACGATTTCCAAGCGTCCGAGAATCATCCCCAGCGCCATCAGCCACTTCCCTGCATCGGGCAGGCTAGCAAAGTTACCAGCTGGGCCAACCGTATCGCCAAGCCCCGGGCCAACGTTCGCTACCGCCGTCACGGCAGCGGTAAAGCTGGTAATAAAATCCAGTCCCATAAAAGACAGCGCCAGCGCTAAGGCGGCAATCGTTGCAAAGAAGAAGAAGGCAAAAGCCACCATCGAGCGTATAACATCATCCGGCACAGGCTTACCGTTATAACGCTGCGAGAAGACACCGCGCGGGTGCAGCAGCGTCATCATCTGGTTACGCATCAACATTAAAGACAGCTGATGACGAAACACCTTAAAGCCACCACTGGTTGATCCCGAGCAGCCGCCAATAAACATCAGATACAGAAAGAAGATCACCGCAAAATGCCCCCAGGCGTTATAGTCTGTTGAGGCATAGCCGGTGGTGGTCACCACGGAAACGATATTAAACGCCGCATGCGTCAGGGCTTCAAACCAATCCCATTCATGCTGAGTGATCAGATAAAGCGTCATCACCAGAATCGCGCTCAGCAGAATTTTGGCCAAAGCCTGCACCTGGCTATCGCGCAGCATAGGCCTCGGGCTGCCCTGAATCATCAATACATAGAGCACAAAAGGCAGCGCGCCTAAAAACATAAAGAGGATGCCAATCCAAAGAATCACAGGGGTCTCTGCAAACTGCCCCATTGAGGCGTCATAGTTGGCAAAACCACCCGTCGCTGAGGTGGTTAAACCGTGGACTAGCGCATCAAAGCCACTCATTCCTGCCAGCCAGTAGCTCAGAATGCATAAGCCAGTGAGACCAACATAGACCTTACCGATCGCCTTGGCGAGCGTACCTGAGCGCGGAACCGCCTTCTCAGACCAGTCAGAAGATTCAGATTGGAAGAGGCGCATCCCCCCGACTTGCAGGAAGGGCAGAATCGCCATCCCGAGTACGATAATCCCGATCCCTCCGAGCCATTGCAGAATCGCTCGCCAGAGCAGAATGCCATGCGACATGTGATCCAACCCAGAAAGAATCGTCGCCCCAGTGGTTGTCAGGCCAGAGACAGCTTCAAACATCGCATCGCTCACGCTGAGCTGAGTCGAACCAAAAATCAGCGGTAATGCGGCAAAACTACTCAGTACAATCCAGCTTAACGAGGTGAGCAGAAAGATTTGTCGCCCTCGAAGGCGCAAAGGAACCAGTGATCCTACAACCACCATCAAACCACCCGTACCAAGCGTGATTAGCGTGCTGAGTAGGAAAATATGCGTATCCTGCTCCTGACCTTCAATAATCAGCAGCAGCATCGGTAGAATTTTAAATGCCCCCAGCAGTAACAGCAGCAGACCGAGTAGCTTTACGATGGGGGCCAGCCACTCCAGCCAGGGGCGCAGCCAGAACTGTTGCTGACGCCTTTCAGAGCGGCTTTGGATATTGGGAACTTGATGACGACGCGATGTAGGTTGCATAAAGATCTTCAGTATTAGGTGCACTGCACAAGGATAGCCTGACTCCAAGCGTAAGGAAAGCTTTACGCCGGATTCACCAGACGACAAGCAAGCTATGGCACGCGTACTTAAATGGAGACAAAAAAGCCGCCAGCAAGGGCGACTTTCTTAGATATAACTGACTGAACTGCAAGGTATTCATTAGCGCATCAGCAGAATCGGCACCGGACTCAAACGCAACAAGTTGGTGGTGGTGCTCCCCACAAAGAACTCACGAATGCGCGAGTGACCATAGGCTCCCATGATGATCATCTCGAGCTGCTGTTGCTGCTGATAGGCCAACAGGGTCTTCTCCACTGGGCCTTGCATCAACTGAGTGTCGACCTCGGTATGACCTTGCTCTATGAGTTCTTGGCGTGCGGCATGGAGCAGGCCTAGATTCTTCTCTCCAGCTTCACCAATCATCAGCAGATGAATCGGGATGCCTTTGAAAAGCGGGCTGCGTGCAATAATCGACAAGACCTTCTTCGCCGTTGGGCTGGCATCATAGGCGAAGAGCACCTTTTGTGGCGCTTTAAAATCAGGTGGCGTGATCAGAATACGGCAGGCCAAAGTGCGAATCACGCGTTCAAGGTTGCTACCTATCTCCTGCGCTGCGCCTTGAGAGCCTTCACCTTGACGTCCAAGAACCAGCACACGCGTGTCATCTTGTAAATCCTGCAAGGTCTCAACAAAGTGACCATGACGCTGGAGCAGCTCAGGGTCGGTGATACCCTGTTCGGCAACGCGCTCACGCGCTGTGGCTAAATCCTGCTGACCTTGCTCAAGCGCCAATTTGCTACGCTGACGATCTAAATCGGCCAGCTCCTCAAGCAGCTGAGTGCGGCTACCTAAGCCAATATTGCCACTCAGATCGGTTTTGGCGGGATAAAGACGCTGATCTAAAACATGCAGTAAAACGAGGGGGCGCTGGGTTCTACGACTAACCCAAGCACCCGCATCACAAACGGCGGCGGCCGCAGCGGAGTGATCAATACAGGCGATAATTTTATTCATCTCTACATCCTGAGCCATGACTAGTGTCCTCCCATCAGCTTTTCAACGCCCTTGGGATCATCATGCACACCAAAGCGATCAACAAGCGTTGCACTGGCTTGGTTCAGGCCAATCAATTCAACATCGGCCCCTTCACGGCGCAGCTTGATCACCACTCGGTCGAGCGATTCAACGGCGGTAATATCCCAAAAATGCGCCTCAGTCAGATCAATAATGACCTTTTCAACCACTTCTTTATAGTCAAAGGCAGCCATAAACTGCGTCGAAGAAGCGAAGAAAACCTGACCTTGCACCTGATAGACTCGCACACCTTCTTCATTTTGAGTTTTGATCACGCGCAGGTAATGACCCAACTTATTGGCAAAAAAGAGCGCCGCCAAGGAGACACCGGCAAACACACCATACGCCAAGTTGTGTGTCGCGATCACGACCACGACAGTCGAGACCATCACGATACTGGTGGACAGGGGGTGCTTTTTCAAATTAAAAATAGAATCCCAGCTAAAGGTCCCAATCGAGACCATAATCATCACCGCCACCAGTGCCGCCATCGGAATCGAGGTCAACCAATCGGCTAAAAAGACCACCAGAATCAATAAGAAGACCCCCGCCACTAAGGTAGACAGGCGCGTGCGGCCACCAGATTTCACATTAATAATCGACTGACCAATCATCGCGCAGCCCGCCATGCCGCCAAAAAAGCCTGACACCATATTGGCAACGCCTTGGCCTTTGCACTCACGATTTTTATCGCTTTTGGTGTCCGTCAGTTCATCCACAATCGTCGCGGTCATCATCGATTCCAGCAGACCAACAAGCATCAACATCACTGAATAGGGAAAAATAATACGCAGCGTTTCTAAATTCAGCGGAACATCCGGCCAGAGAAAAATAGGCAGCGTATCCGGCAGCTCGCCCATATCCCCCACGGTACGAATATCGATGCCCCAGATCAACGCAACGGCTGTCAGCGACACAATACACACCAGAGGAGAAGGCAGAAGACGACCCAGCAGGGGCACATAGGGAAAGAGATAGATAATGCCCAAACCCGCCAGAGTCATGGCGTAGACATGCCAGGTCACATTGGTTAATTCCGGCAGCTGAGCCATAAAAATCAAAATGGCTAGGGCATTCACAAAGCCCGTCACCACCGAGCGTGAAACAAAACGCATCAAATTGCCGAGCTTGATGTATCCCGCAATAATTTGCAGCACCCCTGTCAGCACCGTGGCGGCGAGCAAATACTCCAAGCCATGCTCTTTCACCAAAGTCACCATCAACAGCGCCATGGCACCTGTCGCGGCAGAGATCATGCCTGGACGACCGCCGGTAAAGGCAATCACCACGGCAATACAAAAAGAGGCGTAGAGCCCGACCTTGGGATCAACACCCGCAATAATCGAAAAGGCAATCGCCTCTGGTACCAAGGCCAAGGCCACCACTAAACCGGCCAAAACATCACCACGGACATTCGAGAACCAGTTTTCTTTGATCGTTTGGATCATGATTTCTCTCTTAGCATTTTTATTGCAATAGACACATTTGCCGTTCACACCTTTTACAGCCCAAGAAAGGGCGCACCAGCAGGTTAAACGAAGAGACGTGAACAACCCGCGATGAAAGCCAGATCACCTTGGCGATGAGCAGCCCAAGGACATCAGAATCAACAAATGACGAACAATATCAGAAGCGTGAACGCACTCAAGCGAACACGGAGATGACTGCAGGTTTTAGCCTGTCTGAAGACAGCAAGATGGCTAAAGGGCAGTATCAAAAAAGAGGGGGGAGTTACACTGGAGCGCTTCCTTTTCAGCAGCCAATCAGAAGATCGAAAACGCAGAATTATACACACCTCAAGCAGGCAAGTCCAAAGGATGGCCCACCCGACTTAAGCAGGCTTGTGCAATGCAGCAAATTGTCGCACG
>SKOQ01000008.1 GCA_007119985.1 Marinospirillum sp. | reverse complement strand
CAAAGTGGGATCGCAATAATCTCAGCTGTAAAGTACGATGTCATCAGCCAAGAGGCGTCATCCAGAGACGCGGACAGCGCCCCCTGAATGACTTTCATCGAAGAGTTCGTAATCTGGATATCCAGAATCGCCATAAAGCCACCGATAAGGCCACCAATGATGGCCAACCACTCCTTCCTTGAAACGACAACTTCGTTTTCCAGCGTTGAAAGTGCGATCGTACTCAAAGCAATACCTCCTGTAGACGGGTCGCAAAATCACCAATGTGAGACGCATTCATCATGGATATGTGGTCGCCCTTTGCGAGCAATACGGTCAGAGGCTGCTCGCTATATGCCTGCCAGCCCAAGCCGATTTCTTTCAGTCGCGTACGACCAATTAAAATCTCTTCTGCTTCTACAACCACGACAGGGCCAGAATAAGGCTTCCCCTGATACTCATCTGTCGCCTTCATGTGGGCCTGAAGAATGGCGAGAAAGTACTGGAAGTCCTCCGCGCTAATGTTGTCCGGCACCAAATTCGCTTTGCGGAAACCGGTTAGGAATACCTGTGTTCTTTCCGCTTGTGACATCTTCGCCAGTTGCGGGCCCGATGTATCAAAAGACGTTCCGGTAAGCAGTTCTACCTTATGAGCAAAATAAGCAAGGCGATCATGCTCAGCCATACTGGCGCTGTTATCGACGTTCACTTGAGGGGCTGGTTGGTCAAACACCAAAACCTTCGGTTGATTTCCTGTCAGTGCCTGAACCTGACACGCCATTTCAAAAGCGATGGTTCCTCCCAGAGACCAACCACCGATGACCAGTTCAGAACGTTCCGCTAGTTCCCCAAGCTGCTTCACGTAGTGCTCAGCTAACGTCGTCACTTGGCGGTTGTACTCAGCTAGCCCCTGAAAATCAGCCACCTGTACACCGTAAATCGGATACTCTTTGCTCAACCCTTTCACTAGCTCGTCGTAACAAAGCACATTGCCACCAGCAGGGTGAATCAACAACAAGGTCGGCTTATGTTGCGGATTACCCCGATTGAGCATCACAATCGAAGAACCGTATTCAACGCTATCGAATACCTGTTCGAATAGTCTGCTAAGTCGAGTAACACTGCTGTTTTCCAGTATCTGCCCGAGGGTCAAGGTAGTCGAGAACGCTTTATTCACCTCAATCAGCAGTTTCAATGCACTGATTGAATTTCCCCCAAGATTGAAAAAATCGTCCTCAATACCGACCCATTGATTATTCAATGCTTGCTGAAACAGCGTCAGCAAACGAGCTTGCGTTTGATTTTTTGGATGAGCACAAGCTGCTGTCCGCGTATTTAATATAGCGACGGGCAACGCCTGATAATTGATTTTTCCGCTCGCCGTGACTGGCATGGAATCGAGCCACATCCATACTTCTGGTTGCATGTAAGCGGGTAATTGCTGTCTCAGTTCAGCCTTAATCTCTTCCTGAACGCCAGTGTTATCAGCAACGACATAAGCGACCAAACGATGGGCGCCCGCTTTTTGCTGCTGTACAACCGCCACCTGTTCAACATTAGTAATCTGCCCCAGAGCCTGCTCAATCTCGGCCAACTCAACTCGGTAACCACGTACTTTGACCTGACGATCCAAGCGGCCAAGATACTCTAGGTTGCCATCCGCTAGCAGGCGGCCTTTGTCGCCAGTGCGGTACAGACGCTCACCAGGACAATACGGATGTGGAACAAAGTGGCACTGCGTTTGCTCATCGAGCCCAAGGTACCCAGAAGCCAACTGTGCCCCACCAATGCAAATTTCACCAGGTACGCCAGCAGGAAGCAGTTGTTGGTTTACATCGAGAACCAGTACATGACTCCCATCGAGGGCCTGACCAATTGGTGCAACTTGAAACTCTAAACCCTCAACATCCTCGGAAATAGTCAACGTCGTCACCCCCACCGTGCACTCAGTCGGACCATAGTGGTTAACCATCTCACAGTTGGGTTTGAGTGCTTTGACTTTTTTAATCAGAGAAATGGGTAAACGCTCACCGCCAAGTACCAATTTGCGCTCCGGCAGCAGGTGTTGCGCGTTCGCGACATTTAACAGCGCAGACAAATGTGTCGGCGTAATTTTCATACAATCAAGAGGTTTATCTTTGAGATAACTGGCGAGTTTTTCGGGGCTTTCCAACAAGCCATTGGTCACTATCTCCAGCTCGCCTTGCCCAACCAACGATGGGAATAACATCGTATGAGCTAGGTCTGTCGAGAAGGAAGACATTAAGCCATAACGCGCCCCGTGAGTTTGTCCGAGTACAGGAGCAATTGCTCGGCAATAATGACTAAGTTGCGAATGGTAAACACATACACCCTTTGGGGCTCCTGTACTGCCAGAGGTATAAATAATGTACGCTGGCCCATCGTCAAGATTATCGGGATGATGGGTGAGTGTTGGTGAGGTGCTACTCGTTTCTGTCTTCAGAATGTCTATCCAATCTATTGAAGATTGTGTAGCCATTGCTTTTAAAGCAATGGGCACTTCACCTACGAGTAAAATACGCTTAACTTTAGCATCGCTTAAGATGAAATCGATTTTGAATTCTGGTAAATTCATGTCGATAGGAAGATAGCAACCACCCGCTTTCAGAATGGCTAATATCGCCACCACGCTATGCTCACTTTTTTCCATAAGTATCGCAACAGGCTCACCGTGACTCACACCTTGTGAGACCAGCTGCACAGCCAACTGAATGGCGCGCTCATTAAGATTGGCATAACTCAGTTCACGACCTTCACAACGCACTGCCACACCTTCAGGGCAAGCTAGCGCTTGTTGCTCAAATTGGTGATGAACTGGCAACCATTTACTTGCCTCTGTAGGTAAGCACTTTTTAAGTAGAAACTGACGTTCATCTTCTGTAACCAATGACAAGGCTTGAATCGACTGATGTGGGTTCTCAACCAATGCTGCTAATATGGTATGTAAATCACGTAGCATTCGCTGCACAGTGGCACGTTCAAACAGCGCTGTACTGTAGTTGAATGTGCACAATAAACTGTCGCCGTCTTCCTCTATCCATAGATTGAGATCCAACTTAGACACACCGTAGTCAACTTTAAGTGGTGAATAGGTGAACCAGGGGTTGGTTCGCGAGTGCGGATAGACCTGATAAGTTAGCACAGCCTGATAAAGCGGGTTAACACGTGCGTCTCGCGAATAGTCGACAACATCAAGAATGCGATTAAACGGCACGTTTTGATAGGCAATCGCTTCTTTACTTTCTGTTTTCGCCGCTTCAATCACAGCCGAAAGAGGACAATTGTCATTGAAATTGAAACGCAGTGGTAGCGTGTTCATAAACAGCCCCATCATTTCCTGCGTCTGTACGTCACCACGATTGGCAAAAGGCACCCCAATCACAATGTCGTTCTGATGACTGTATTTATGTAGGAGTAATAAGTAGGCCGCTAGCATCAAGTGAAAAGTGGTTGCTCCCTGTTTTGCTGCGCAAAACTGAAGCTGATGACAGAAGTCAGCATCAAGTAGATGGCCGACATAACTTCCCTCAAAATTGAGCGTATCTGGACGGGGGTAATCGGTTGCCAGTTCCAGCACACCTTGAACGCCACTGAGTTTATCGCGCCAGTAGTTGAGACCCTGTTCGTACTCGCCTTTTTCGAACCAGCGGTTTTCCTTTAAGGCGTAATCGGTAAATTGCGCTGCATGATCTACCGTCTGGCCAAAATAGATGCTCATGAATTCCTTGAAGCACAAACTGACGGTCCAACCATCCGAAATAATATGATGGAAGGTCAGCATGATGACGTATTCGCCCGGCTGAGTTTTGACCATTCGCCAGCGAAACAGTGGCCCGTTAGTTAGGTCAAAGTTCTTTCTACCCTCCTCACGGGCAACTCGTATAACCCAATGATTTCTAAGCTCTTCTGGCATAGAGGTAATATCATCGAAACCAAAACCGAAATTGATCTGGCTGTCAACACACTGGCAAGGCTCGCCATCGACCACTCGGATCGTAGTGCGGAATATGTTGTGATTATTGACCATTTTCATCAGAGCATGTTCGACTCTGTCCGGTTCAAATTCATAATCAATCTGGCAAGTGATCGCTAAGGGGTTGTTATAGGCTTTATTGTCTTCGAGGAACTGCTCCAGTGTCCAAATGCTCTTTTGCGCATTGGTGAGAGGGAATATTTTGCGTTTTGGTTCCGTTGTTGAACAACGGCTCTCTTCCATGAGCTGCGCTTTTTTCTGTTTTTTCTCTCTGGCAAGCCTTTTCAGCTCTTCAAGTCCCATAGAGTTCAAAATCTGATTCGTTTTAGTTGTCATAGCCGTGCCCTTTTACCATTTGTAAGATTTGGCTGCCATTGTGACAACCTGTCAGTGATCAACTTCCCGGGCATTAGCCCGGGAAGAAGTGGGAGCTATTCACCCTGAAGAACAGATTCAAACGCTTCAATGATCAGGCCGGACAGCCCTCTTACAGTTTGATCCTGATAGAAGAGATCCACTCGAATATCGACTTCAAACTTGGCGGATACTTTTGACACAATTTGCACCGCCAGCAGTGAATTACCACCAAGCTCGACAAAATTGTCATCAACACCAATGCCTGAAATCCCTAGAATCGACTGCCAAACTGCAATAATCCCTCTTTCGATATCATTTTCAGGGGCGACATATTCAACAGAAAGTTCTGGACGTGCGTGCCCTTGGCTGAATTCCACTTCCAGTTCAGTCAACTGTTCATCTTCCTGTTTAGGAATCGCTTCATAGATAAGCTGATGCAGATCACTGGTCACCACGACAAGCTGCTCAAACTCAAGATGTGCAAGCTGTCGTTTGAGTGCATCCAGACCTTCGTAGAACAGAATGTCCTTATCAGAGACATCAACTGCAACCTGAGCTATAGCTGACGCAGGTGCATAAGCGACAACCTGATTCTCAGCTTTCATACGAACTAGCGTATAGTTTTCCAAAACCATCAATGGCTTGCTGTCAGCAGATAAGAAGACCACATCACAAACAATGGTGCTGTCTTCCGACTTATACGGCTGCTTGAGTTTGATGTGCGCGTAACAATCTCCGTCAAGCGGTGCCAGATAGCTGATCTTGCCATAGCTGAATGGAAGATAGTTGTCTGTCGTTATAAGCTTGATACATCGAATTGATACCGAGTCAATCAGTGCCGGATGATACGGATACTGCTCAAAATCATTCTGGAACTGAGCGTCGAGGTCTTTATGAATCAGCCACTCATCGTCACCTCGCCATACGCACTTAGGAGCATTCCATCGCTCACTGAGCGACAGAAAGGTTTCACCCGTGATGGCATTCGGGTAATCCTGACCAGTTAATTCGTCAGGCAGTTTGTTCATGCAGCGAGACTGAATCGCTTCAAGTGAATCTAAAGCAGCAAGGCTCTCTTCACTCTCTACACCACGGCCAAGATTGCCCAGCGCATGTTCGCTCCACTCAATATCACGAACACCGCGGCTACGAAGGCTGAAGCTATAGCCAGATCCTTCACTGCGTACATACAGGCGCATTTCACGTGGCCATGCGTTGTGGTAAATTACGGGTTTGGTCAACAGCAAGTTCTTAACCTGAAGCGCTTCCTGAGGTTTGAAGTGATTCATCAAGGTATATAGCATCGACAATATGGTGGTACCAACCAAGGTCGGTTGATTCGACAAACGATGCTCGTTGAGTACCCAGTCATTCTGCACATCCAAATTGACTCGATATTCTTCCATATCTTTTTGACGACCGAGAAGCGTAAGCAACCCTGTTTGTTTTAGAGGCGCTTCGTTAGCTTTGTTTTTCTCATCTAACTCACGAGCCCACTGAACCGCCATGCCTACATCGCCCCATTTTCCCCAGTTGATTGCGATGGTGCGACCATTTCGGTTCTGGTTACGATAGCAGGCAAACACATCCATAAACGCATTGCCGGAACAGTAGTCAATTCGAGCTTCATCACCGACAATTGAGGTGATGGATGAGAACAGCACCATAAAATCAGGCTGACTGTCTCTAGTCAGGTCATCCAGAATCAGGCTGCCGAGGATTTTCGGTTCCAGAACACTGGCACAATCTTCATCGGATTTCAGAGGAATGATGCCGCCCCCCGCAATACCGGCAGTGTGGAAAATGCCATCAAAGCGATCATAGCGATCAAACAGTTCCGACATAGCCACATAATCACAAACGTCCACATTGACTAGGTCAATCGTGTTACCTTGCTCTTCAAGACGTAGGATACTCGCCAGTTTTTCACTCATCGGGTCATCAACTGGGTGTTTCTGAATCCAGTCATTCCATTGCTCACGAACAGGAAGACGACTGCGATAAGTAAGAACAAGCGTCGCATTGCTCATTTCCGAGATATGCCCGGCCACTAGCATACCAAGGCCGCCCAATCCACCAGTAATGAGATAAACGCCATCATCTTTGAATTGCGCCGGTAAGCCTGGCTCTTGCTCTTTTAAATTAACCGCCTGGTAGTCTTCCTCCCAGCGGCACCCTCCTCGATACACCACCAGTTGACCGTCGGTGTTAATACAGCTCTCAGCAATAAGACAACGCGCCGCTTGCTCTGCAGTCCAATGGCCCGATTTATCAGCTAAATCTTCAGGCCAATCAATATCAACTAAATGGCACTGAACATCTGGGTATTCGTGATAGAACACACGGGCTGGCCCGACTAACAGTGCTTTCTCAGGCGAGTAAACTCGCTCCCCAGAGACACTGAAGATATTATTAGTTACCAACAACAAATGAAGATTATCCAGCAAGTTCTCATTCACCAGAGCCTGTTGCAGATACAGTGGACTATAGAAAGAATCTAACTGGTGTTTACGACACAGTTCAAGGTCGACATCACCTTGCTCAGGAGAGAGGTTCCGAAGATCGACAATTCGAACTGGATGCATCTCATGAGCTTTGACTGCTTTGAGCACTCGGATGTAATCTTCACGAGACGTGGGGTCAATGACAAAGCTCTTTGCGTTGTCGCTGGTGACGATATTCTCCTGATAGCAGACGCCTTTAAACACCGTCACTACCTGATGGCCTGATGCAAGAAGCTGAGCATGCAACTGATCAGCTACGCCATATTCGTCAGCGAAAAGTACCCAACAATCATTTGCTTCTTGAGTTTGCTTACTCGGCATGAAGTCAGCAGGAATTGTTCGCTTCCAGGCAGGCATATAGAACCAGTCACCGATATCGGTTTTCTTGCGTTTCAAACCTATTTCCGCATTGCTGATTGATAGGCTCCCAGCATTACCTGTTTTCAGCTCAGGCAGTTTGAATTCATTTCGCTCGAACGGGTAGCCCGGCAAAGGCAAGCGAAGTCGGCGCTCATCACGATAGTATGATGACCAGTCAATCTCGATGCCGTGCGACCATAAAGCGCCAAGCATTGAGACGAAATACTCTCCTGAAATATCGACTTCTTTCGCCGTAGGCAAAGACGAGAAAATATTGGCATTCAAACCTTCTTCTTCACGGAAGTGTTGCTTAGCCGCCGACTCCAGAGAACGGCCCGGTCCCACTTCTAGTGCCACGAAACCATCTTGATGATCGGCCATCAAGGTTTTGAATGCATGCGAGAACAACACAGGATTTCTGACGTGGCGCACCCAGTAGTCGCTATCTTGTGCTAACTCATCACTGATCCATTCGCCATTTACCGAAGAGACGAACGGGATCTGCGGAGCATTAAGTTCAATGCCATCGATAACATCTTTGAACGCTGGCAACATAGGATCCATCATGCTTGAGTGGAAACCGTGTGACGTATCCAAGTGTTTACAGAAGATACCTTCTTCTTCCAGCTCATATTGGAACGCTTTTATCGCTTCAAGCTCGCCCGCTACTACACATAACTCGGGATAATTGACCGCTGCGATATCCAGTTCACTGTTTGATAAACGCTCAGTCAACTCTGCTTCATCGATCAGAACGGCTAGCATCGCACCCGCTGGCAGAGCCTGAACCAGCTTGCCACGAATCGCTACGGCTTTTAGCGCATCTTCCAGCGAAAACACCCCGGACAAACAGGCTGCCACGTATTCACCGACACTGTGACCTATCATTACATCCGGCTGAATTCCCCATGACATCCAAAGCTGAGCAAGGCTGTACTCAACAACGAACAACGCAGGCTGTGTGAATTGCGTTTCGTTAATACGCGCTGCAGTTTGGTCATTTTGTGGGAAGATAATGTCACGCAGGTTCTGTTCTAGAATTGGCATCAGATATTCGCAGCACTGATCCATCGCCTGTTTAAACACCGGATACGTCTGGTAAAGATCGTGAGACATGTTCGGATATTGGTTTCCCTGTCCTGGGAACATAAACACAATTGGTCGTTTCGATTTATTTCCAGACACAATCTGAGAAGGTTTAGCCAACGCATTTATAATGGTTTGACGATCATGGCCCACCACCGAGGTAGAAAACTCGAACTGCTTACGGCCTACCTGCATGGTGTACGCCACATCTGCAACATCCGCATCTGGATTATCTGTCAGGTAACTTGCCAGACGCTGCTTCATCTCATTCAGTGCGTTACGACTGCGGGCTGAGAATGGGATCATAAGTGGCGAGTTATGCTCGTCACCCGCTTGAGTCTCTGGTGCCATTTCGAGAATCACACAAGCATTGGTACCTCCGACACCAAAGGAGTTGACCAACGCATTGTTCGGCTTGTTCTGCTGTTTAAATGCCGTTAGTTCGGTGTTCATCACGAACGGACTGGTTTCAAAATCAATGTTTGGATTCGGTTCAGCATAATGCAGTGAGGCAGGAAGCAGCCCGGATTCTAATGCCATTGAGGCTTTAATCAGGCTGGCAACACCCGAAGCGGCATCGGTATGACCGATGTTAGTTTTGACTGAGCCTAAGCGACAGAACTGTTCTTTATCTGTGAAGTGGCGGAAAGTTTGCGACAATGACGAAAATTCAATCGGATCGCCCAACGCTGTTGCCGTGCCATGCGCTTCAACAAAGCGGATGTTTTCTACATCAATATCAGCGTTGGAAATCGCCTGTTTTGCAACTTCAATCTGTCCTTCAATGCCCGGCGCAGTGAATCCAGCTTTTAGACTACCATCATTGTTTATCGCACCGCCTTTGATCACTGCGTAAATGTGGTCGCCATCTTTGACTGCGTCCTTAACACGTTTGAGCAGCACAGCACCAACACCGCGGCTAAACACTGTACCATTGGCACGAGAATCAAACGCATAACAGCGTCCATCTGCTGACTCCATACCACCTTGCATGTATTTGTAGCCGCGACGCTCCGGTGTATCGATGGATACTCCGCCGGCAACCACGAGATCACTTTCACGGCTTAAAAGGCTGTTAATCCCCATTACCACCGCCACCATTGCGGTTGAACATGCCGTCTGCACATTCACACTTGGCCCTTTTAAGTCGAGCTTGTAGGAGACTCGCGTCGTGACATAGTCTTTGTCGTTATTGGTCACAATGGATGCACCACTGGCAAACTGGCTAACGCCTGGATGGGAATGAACTTTGTTCAAATGCCAGGCCGTACCAGTGCCGCCAAAAACAGCCACTTTGCCCGGATAACTTGAAGGCACATACCCCGCATCTTCAAAAGCATGCCAACTGCTTTCCAGAAACGCACGATGTTGAGGATCCATGATTTCCGCATCACGAGGGGTAATATCAAAGAAATGCGCGTCGAAATGTTGCGCATTGCCGAGAATTCCTCGACGAGGAATGTAATTAGGTGAGGCTATCAATTCTTCATCGACACCTGATTCTCGAAGCTCTTGTTCGCTAAATGTCGTGATGGTTTCCAGCCCTTCAACCAGATTCTTCCAAAAAGTCGTGATATCTTCTGCGCCAGGGAATCGACCTGACATACCAATAATAGCTATATCTTTATCGCGCAGTGTTGCTTGGTCTTTCATATTCTACCTCACAGGTTGTACGTCGTATTTATACTTATTTCGGGAAAGCCCCTTCCTCTCCTATAAAAAGAAAGGAGTATTCAATCAGCGAATAAAAATTATTTAACTTCTAGGTGAAACTATTTAGTTAATATTTGACGCTAAATTTTCCAATAATACTTGATGGTATTTTTTAGATATGTTTTTACTTAGCGAATCCACTGTCGGACATTGAAATAGTTCGATAATATTAATCGGTATTCCAAGCTGTCTTTTTATTTCCCTATGTACTTTACTCATTAGCAATGAGTTGCCTCCTGCATCAAAGAAATTCTCATCTCGGGCAATTTTTTTGACATCTAAAACCGATTGCCAGATTGAGAGAATGCGGTTTTCAATTTCAGGTGTAATATTGGGTTTGTTATTCGACATAGTGCTAGAACCTTTTATTAGTGAGCGTTTAAAGCTGGCTTGTTAATCTTCCCATTCGGAAGGGTGGGTAAGCTATCAACGGAGTAATATCGTGAGGGTTGCATGTAATAAGGTAATACTGTTGCCAATTGTTCTCTGATCACTTGCACATCAACGTGGGACTGCTGAGAGGGAACATAGAATGCCGTCAGATAAGACACCTTGCCATCATCGCTACTATCAACAATGACCGCAGCGTGAGAAATGCTGGGCATGGCTTGCAACTGAGCCTCAATCTCGGCCAACTCAATTCGGTGACCTCGCAGTTTGATTTGTGAATCGGTTCGGCCATGAAACAATAAGACACCATCTTCTCTGGTACTCACCAAATCGCCTGTACGATACATTTTCTCTCCACTCTGCACAGCAAAGGGATGATCCACAAAGCGCTCTTGAGTAAGATCGGCTCGTTTGAAATAACCTTTCGCAAGAATATCTCCCGCTAAATACAATTCACCGCATTGCCCTTGTGTTACGGGCTGCAGAGCTTCGTCAAGGACAAGAACTTCTGCGTGTGGAATCGGGCGACCAATGGGCACGACTTTCTCTGTGCAATGTGGCTGACAGTACCAGTGACAGGCAAAAATGGTGGTCTCCGTCGGCCCATAGAGATTGTGGATATGACCCAGATACTGAGCTGACAGATCATCCACCAAACGTTGTGATAGCGCTTCTCCACCAGAGAAGATATGCTCTACAGACATACATTTCCGTAATACATCCGCATCGACAATTATACGTAAGGCGGTTGGCACAAACTGAGCCACTGTGACCTGATGCAGCTCAATAAAGTCAGCCAACAGCGCGGGATCATATTTAGCATCTTCAGCAATCAGTGCGCAGCTTGCCCCAGTCATCAGAGGCCAGAACATTTCCCAAACTGAAATATCAAAGCTGAATGTGGTCTGATTTAGAACCCGGCTATTTGTCGTCAGTTGAAAAGCCTCTTGCATCCAGTTAAGGTAATTCACCACCGTATGATGCGCAATCATCACGCCCTTAGGCTGCCCCGTTGACCCCGAGGTATACATGATGTAACACAAGCTCTGTTCGTCTGTCTGCGGTAAGTCTGGCGTTGTCGCACTGGAAAAATCTATGCTATTCACATCCAACGTTGAAAACTTATTACTAAGCCAATCCATGCTATTCAAACTATCAGTGATCACTAGCTTGGCTTCCGAATCCTCTACCATGTAAGCTAAACGATTACTTGGGTAATAAGGATCAAGCGGCAAATAACAGGCTCCTGACATTAAAACACCTAATATGGTCGCAACTAGGTTATTGCTGCGATTCATGTATATACCGACAACATCACCTGATGTAATACCAGAGCGGATCAATGATTGGGCAATATTATTGGCACGCAGCTCCAGTTGGCGATATGTGATGTTTTCATTGTCACTTCGCAGAGCGATATTATCCGGTGTTTTGGTACACTGATGAATAAACTGATTGTGGATCAATTTTAACATTGCATTCATCTCCCCATATTTAATCGTATTCATCTCCGGCTTCCTGCAAGCTGAAGACACTCCGTATTACATAGATAATGTGCCTGAAATCAGAGCCAAGTATTGTTCTACCAACAGGGTAACCTGCTGTTTGGTAAACGCCGTACTTTCATAATCAAAATTGAGGGTCAACTGTTCGTCGTCGTCGACAGTTAAAGCCAAATCACATCGAGCGAATTGCTCAACGATATGTTGAACTTTCATGTGACAGCCCTGAACCTCTACGGCTTCCGGCATCGCAGACAGATAATTAAACGTGACAGGGAAGCGCAGCTTCTCGAGCCAGCCTCTGCTTCGCATTTCATCAGCAAGTTCTAGGTAGGACACTGTCTGATTTTCTATTAACGAGTAGATCGCTTTGCCGCTGGCTTCAATCAAACGCACAATGTTATCCACCCGATCAACCAGTTCGTGATAGGTGACCATGTTGACGAAACAGCCTAACTGATCATCGTGCTGACAAAGGGCTCGATTGGAGACAGGCAAACCAATCGTTATGTTGTGATAACGAGTTTCATGATTTAACACAAGATTAAACAACGTGAGCAACACGACATAAGCCGTTGTATTATGAGCGTGTGCAAAGTCTTTTATCGCTCGGCTGAATGGCTGGGAAAGTTCAACAGTGTAACCCTGTGGTGACGGGTAATCCGCCCTTGGGTACAACGAGCTATCCGCACCTTTTGCCAGATAACGATTCAATGTCGACAACCAAAATTGCATCTGATTCTCTTCATCCACCATCGCGCCGCGATGCGGCTTCAAACTCAAATGGTGCTGATGATGCTGCGCAAAACCATAATCTCCTGCCACGTACGCGCGGTAAGCCTGAATAAATTGCTCAAAGAATATCCCAATGGAATCATGATCAAATACGGCGTGGTGAACACGTACAACGACCACATGTTCATCGTCATTTTTGCTCAATAATGCCAAGCGAATTGGCGGTTCTCTGTCAATATCGATGTCAGACATATCTGCCATATTCAGCAGTTCACAGTGAGTCATGTCACTGAGCTTGCCTGTCAATTGCTCAACTTTACGCTGAAGAATTTCAACTTGCTCTGAGCGATATCCGCCTTCTTTAGCGGTAAAATTATCGAGATCAAATTGAGTAGTCAGGACTGGGTTGTTGGCCAACAACCGATTGATACACCATTCCACACCCTTTGTATCTACCTTTCCATCAAGGTAAATACAAAACGCAGGTTGGTAGGCTTTCGGGTTAGTACTGGTTTGTTCTAAGGTCAGGAAATAAGCCTGTTGCGATGTGAGCGGTTCAAATTGCGCTTGTTGATTCTTTTCACTTGGAGTGAACGTCGCGTCATCCAAGTCATCTGTCAGGTAATAAGGTACGACCGTAGACAACTTACGCGGCGTCGCATTACTGAAAAAGAGCTTGAAATCTATCTCGCTGTACAGGCGATGTCGAATCAGAGTTCTAGCACGCATGGCCTGCAAGGAATTCCCACCTAAGTCAAAGAAGTCATCATTAACCCCCAGTCCACTAAAACCTAGCACTTCTTGCCAAATATCCACGAGGTCTCGTTCAAGGTCGTTTGTGGGTAGGGTGCAATCATAATTTAGTTCAGGTCTTACAGGAGCAGGGTCAGGCAATCGAGAACTATCTAACTTTCCGTTAGGTAACTTAGGAAAAACTTCAAGGTAAACAAATTGAACGGGTATCATCGTACTCGGGCAACGCTGACTAAGGAAAGCACGTAGTTCGCTAACACTTGGCTTTTTGTCCGTCAACAAGTAAGCCACCAGCCCACCATTAACCATTTTCACCGCAGCATCGGCTATTTCACCATGCTGACGAATATTGGCTTCTATTTCGCCCAACTCAACTCGCACTCCGTGAATTTTCACTTGACGATCTTTCCGGCCAAGGTACACCATGTCTCTGTTGGCATTGAACTGGCCTAAATCTCCAGTACAATGCGCGCGATGACCGTAATGAGAGAAGAAGCGCTCTGCGCTCAATTCAGGAAGGTTACTGTATCCACGAGCCACGCCCGGGCCGCATAGGCAGATTTCTCCCACGCCGCCATCTGTCACTAATGCGCCTTTTTCATCGAGCAGAAACAACTCACTTCCTGCCAACGCTTTGCCTATGGTCACGGGCTTGTCTTGCTTTAACTCAGTAAAAGCACAGTTTGCTACAGTTTCAGTTGGGCCATATAGGTTAAACAAACGCACGTTCTCGATACTGTCGAAAGTACGTTGCTTAATATCTTCACCAACTGGTTCACCTGATAAAAAAACGGTCTTAGGCAACGACAGCTCACTATCAACAGAACTGCGGTAATTAAGTAATTCATTCCATATTGTAGGAACACAGTAGATCGCAGCGTTGGTTCGATTCTGGTACCAATCAAAGAGTCGTTGAGGGTTATTCAATGTTCCTTCAGGAAGAATATGAAGCGTGTCACCACGTAGTAACGGAGCAAACAATTGAGTCACCGCAGCCGCAAAGCTTAGAGAGGATGTGAGCGGGAGTGTAGCCTGAGTTTCAGGCCACAAATCGTTATTAAACCAATTGAGATAATACGCCATACAGCCATGTTCAACTTCTACCCCCTTTGGCACCCCAGTTGAACCTGATGTGTATAGGGTATAAGCCAAATCAGCATGGCTTACCTTCGGCAATAATTGACCGTCTGAGGTACCAGTAAGATCAAGCGCTGCAACATTCAGTTTCTCTGTACGACATTCAGACATGCTCGGCTTCTTGCTCAATAGCTCATCTGTAATGATGACGAAGACACCTGAATCATCCAAAATTTGCTGAATGCGTTTTGTCGGCTGGAACGAAGAGAGAGGCACATAACTGAACCCTGCTTTCATTATGCCCAGTATAACTGCCGGTAAAATCAGGCTAGGTTCAAGGTAAACGGCTACTTTACCTGTCTCGCGATCAGGATATTGAACAACTAAATAGCTTGCTAGTTGGTTAGATAGCCGCTCTAGCTCAAAATAGGTCAGAGACGTATCTTTGTAGATAACCGCTATTTCCTCAGGGGAGATCGACGATTGCATTGAAATAGATTCAAATACAGGTTTGTTATTTTTCACAATATTTACCTCGCTACTTAAGGCATTCCTGAAGTCGAGCGAGAATGGCTTCTTGCTGACTGCTTTCTACAAATAAAAGTTAAACTTGAAAACTTAGGATTTAATTAAGAAAAGATTATATTCAGCCATCATAATTTCGTAGAAAGACAAACCTTAAAAATAAAAGCCAAATAACAGATAGTTATATAATATTATCAATTATCAAATCACTTTAAATTGACTTATAATTGACCTTAAGCAGACATAAAAAACACTTTAGAATTCAATCTTCCTATTTTTATAAGTAAAAACCCGACTTCTTAGAGGGCGGGTTTGGTTTACGCGTAATGGTTTATTTTAAAATGGTATTCCGGTTTATGACACGATTGCCCGCAGGGCAAGATCATGAACGTTTTTTGCGCAATGCGATGTTAAATTTGACCTGACGTGCGGGCTGTGATCTTATGCCCCTCTTCTAAGGAACATCCATGAATATTAATACCATCCAAGAACACTTCAGCATCATCCGTGACGAACGGCAAAGCGCAAAAGTTGACTACCCTCTGTTTGATATTTTGTTTGGTTCAATCTGCGCCGTGATAGCCGGTGGCCAAGGCTGGACCGACATTCGTGAATATGTTCTTGGTCACCATGAGTGGCAGGGCGTTCGCATGAATGGTTAGAATTTAGCCGCCAACTGAAATCCATACAAGACTTGCTCCAAGAAGCCGGAGTTCATCATGCAACGCTTCTGCTTCATTGGCACACTAATTTTGGTTGGCTCAGCTCTTAGCATGTTAAGCGCCATGTGTCTTAACCCTGCCAAGTT
>SKOQ01000040.1 GCA_007119985.1 Marinospirillum sp. | reverse complement strand
TTTGATCTGTCGCATATTGATCAACTCTCGAAAAAAGTGCCTCAGCTGTGCAAGGTAGCCCCCAACACGCAGAAGTATCACATCGAAGATGTGCATCGTGCCGGTGGCATCTATGGCCTGCTGGGTGAACTCGATCGCGCGGGGCTCCTGGATACTTCGCTGCCCACTGTCCATAGCGCCACCCTCGCAGAAGCCTTGGATCGCTGGGATATCCTGCGCAACCCCACGCCAGAAGTGCTGGAATTCTACCGCGCTGGCCCTGCTGGCATCCCGACTCAGCAGGCCTTCAGCCAAGCCACGCGCTGGCCGAGTCTGGATGGTGATCGTGAGCAGGGCTGTATCCGCAACCTCGAACACGCCTTTTCTCTTGAAGGTGGTCTTGCGGTGCTCTACGGCAATCTGGCCGAAGATGGCTGTGTGGTCAAAACAGCGGGCGTTGAAGATGAACTGCTCGTGTTCCGTGGACGCGCCCACGTGACTGAATCACAAGAAGAGGCTGTCGCCAATATCCTTGCTGGCAAGGTTAAAGAAGGCGATGTGGTGATCGTGCGTTATGAAGGCCCCAAGGGTGGGCCGGGCATGCAGGAAATGCTCTACCCCACCAGCTATATCAAATCCAAGGGGCTGGGTAAATCCTGTGCACTGCTGACCGATGGTCGCTTCTCTGGCGGTACTTCAGGACTGTCCATCGGGCATGTCTCACCCGAGGCCGCTGCAGGCGGGACGATTGGCTTGGTACAGCATGGCGATCCGATTCTGATCGACATTCCTCAGCGCTTAATTCAGCTCGAAGTCGATGAGGTGGAGCTGGCGGCACGCCGCGCGGCGCAAGATGCACTGGGTTGGAAACCTGCGCAACCACGTCCGCGTCAGGTTTCGACGGCACTCAAAGCCTATGCACTGCTCGCCACCTCGGCGGACAAAGGGGCGGTTCGTGATGTCTCGAAGCTGGACGACTAGCTGGATGCGGCATCGGCGCTGGCAGCACCTCGGCTGGGCATGCCTGCTCAGCCTGTTGCTTGCAGGCTGCCAAAGCACACCGATTGTCGAAGAGATCAGTGAGACTAGCCTGTGGCGCTGTGATCAACGCGATGAGCTTGCCACGCGCTTTCAGGGAGAGCATCTCTGGTTGATGCTCCCTGGGAGCGATGAGTGGCTGCATCTACAAGCGGCGCGCGCAGCTTCGGGTGCCCTGTATCGTGATGCGGCATCGGGCACCAGCTTCTGGAATCGCGGTGAGCGCGCTCGCGTCGATACACCCGAGCACACCTGGATGAACTGCCAGCTCACCGAGGTGACCACACGCCAGATTGCCAGCCTGCCCTATGTCGTCGGGACAGATCGCTCCCCGCAGGCGGTCACATTACGTGCCAGCGGCCACCACCCTGGCTGGCGTTTAGAAGTGCGCCAAGCTGGAACGGCGGAGCTGAGCTTTCGTTTTGGCACCCAGCGCTTAACACTCGAAGAAGTCACACTGATGGATCAGGATCTGATTGAAAGCCGCTATCGCGCTCAAACTCAAGCGGGTGAGCCGCTTCACTATCAGGTGCAAAACATCCTCTGTATTGATGCCATCAGCGGAGAGCCCCTGCCACATCGGGTCGAAATCCACCTTGAAGGGCAGGTTTACAGAGGTTGCGGACAAAGCTTTTAAAGGCTATCTTATCTGAAATCGTTCATCACCCCCGTAACCTGGTTGCGGGGGTGAGTTTTTTTATTGAGTTTGAAAAACTGTTATTGAGGTTAAAAAGCAATGGTTGCACAACTTCACCTGCTCATGAATGAGCTCGACCACGCGCGCTTAGAGCGTATTCTTGACAAGCCTGAGTATGCCAAAATGCCCGTCGCGGAAGCCTTAGCTGAGCGCCTAGATCAAGCCGATGTGGTCGATCCACAAGAGATTCCGGCTGATCTGGTCAGCATGCACAGCCGCGTGCGCTTTCGAGATCTGAAGGCCGATATCACGCTCGAAAAAGAGCTGGTCTACCCCCATAATCTCGACCCACAAGCCACAGATCAGCTATCTGTTCTCGCTCCTTTGGGCGCGGCCTTACTGGGTGCCCGTGTTGGACAAGAAGTCCACTGGCAGCTGCCCAATGGCAAAGATGCCGCTTTAGTTGTTGAAGAAATCCTGCATCAGCCAGAAGCGGCTGGCGAACTCTTCCGCTAGGCAGCCTGATTCACTCGATCTCACCACAAAAAAGCGCAGCAAGGACATCTCCAAGACTGCGCTCTTTCTGGCAACCTGACTCTCAACCAGAGTGGAGTCATGGGTTGCCCAAAAGACTGGATCAAGCAAACCAATGGCGTGTTTTATTTGCGAGATAGACCAAAGACAGCATCACTGGCACCTCGACTAAAACACCGACCACCGTGGCCAAGGCTGCCCCTGAGTGCAGACCAAACACAGAAATCGCTACCGCCACCGCCAGTTCAAAGAAATTCGACGTACTAATCATACAGGCTGGGGCCGCAACACGATGCGGTAAGCGCAACCAATAAGCCGCCGCATAAGCTAGCACAAAGATGCCGTAGGTTTGAATCAGTAAAGGGATAGCGATCAGACCGATGGCCAAGGGCTGGTTAAGGATCGTTTCTGCCTGAAAACCAAATAGCAAAATCACCGTTGCGAGCAAACCAAGAATCGACCAAGGCTTCATGCTGCGTAAAAAGCCTTCCAACCGCCCTTGGTGCCCCTGTTTTTCTAGCCAGCGCCGTGTCAGCACACCAGCCACCAGCGGCAACACCACATAGAGCAAGACAGAAAAGAGCAAGGTTTCCCAAGGGACATAGATATCACTCACACCCAGTAAAAAGGCCGCCAAGGGAGCAAAAGCAAAAATCATGATGACATCATTCACCGAAACCTGCACCAGCGTGTAATTCGGGTCCCCCTGCGTTAATTGGCTCCACACAAAGACCATCGCTGTACAGGGAGCGACCCCCAGTAAAATCATCCCCGCAATATATTCCCCCGCGGTTTGCGGATCGACCCAATCGGCAAACAGCACACGAAAGAAAAGCCAGCCCAAAAAAGCCATCGTAAACGGCTTAATCAACCAGTTGATCACCAAGGTGAGAATCAGCCCTTTCGGCTTTTTACCCACATCTTTAATCGCACTAAAATCGATCTGAACCATCATGGGGTAGATCATCACCCAAATCAGCACCGCCACCACAAAGTTGACATGCGCAAACTCCAGCTCAGCAATCAGCGCAAAAACATCAGGCAGCAGATTGCCCAGCACAACCCCAGTAGCAATACACAGCGCAACCCACACAGTAAGGTAGCGTTCAAAAATACCCATAAAAACTCCTCTTGTTCAACTCCATACCCCTTATTTATAAAGAGGCTTGATTAACCCGAGTACTGAATTGCTCCGCGCTCTCAACTCGCTCCGAATAACGATCTGCAAGCTGGCTTGTGGCACCACGCGTCAGTAAAGTGAATTTCATCAGCTCCTCCATCACATCAACAAGGCGGCGATAATAGGCTGAAGGCTTCATCCGCCCCTGCTCATCAAACTCCAAAAAGGCCTTGGCAATCGAAGACTGATTCGGAATGGTGATCATGCGCATCCAGCGCCCAAGAATACGCATCTGGTTCACAGCATTAAAACTTTGCGATCCACCGCTGACCTGCATCAAAGCCAGTGTTTTTCCCTGCGTTGGGCGCACTGCACCCAAGCTTAAAGGAATCCAATCTATTTGCGCTTTCATAATCGCGGTCATGGCACCATGGCGCTCAGGTGAGCTCCAAACCATGCCTTCACACCACTCTACTAATTGGCGTAACTCTTCCACCTTGGGATGCGAGGCCTCGGCATCATCTGGCAAGGGTAAACCACTGGGATTAAAAGTGCGTGTTTCAGCCCCCATCAACTCTAAGAGTCTTGCGCCTTCTTCAGCCGCTAAACGACTAAAAGAGCGCTCTCGCACTGAGCCATACAGCAGCAGAATTCTAGGTGGATGCGTTGGAAAGTGTTCAGTCAGTGCAGCAAGATTGATCTCGGGACGCTGCTCTGGATCGAGCTGAGGACAGGCTTCAAGCGTGGCCATATGAGGATTCCTTGAAAGAAGTTCAATGGATGCGGCGCAAGATGATCACTGGCCACAAAATATATGTTAATCCATATATAAAGAATAGCAACCACCTTTTCTGGTCAGTATCCACGCGAGGCGACTTCAGCACCTCTTTGAGCTGGTTCACACTTTGACAACCTGAGCCTTGCCTTTCTAAATCAACAGCTTAGTATACGCTTCACATACATTACTCAAGGAATGAAAACATGACCTTATTGAAAAGCCCCCTCACTGCCGCGATCACCGCCTCACTGCTCGCCTTATCTGGTCAAGCCACTGCCCAGGCGCTTGATTACAACCGTGTGGAAGCTGGATTAGCCATGTACCCAGGTGTTTCAGGCCAAACACCAATCGGGATTGACCTGCGCGGCTCATTCGAGCTGGATGAGTTTGGCGCCGAGAATTTCTTTGTTTTTGGTGGCTTGCAGTACCTGACGGATAAAGTGGACTACACCCTCTTTCATGTGGGCGGTGGCTATCAGCATGCCGTCAATCAACAAACCAGCCTTTGGGGTGGTGTAACCATTGAATATAGCAAGTGGGAAGGCAATACCTATAGCTACTATGACTTCTATGAAGGCAGATGGGAGAAGGGAACGCTGAGTGCCAGCGACACTTCACTGGGCTTACGTGGTGGGGTACGCCATCAAGTTCAACCTGATCTCGAACTCGGCGGTAGTCTGCGCTTGATCACAGGAGATCTGGACTATGTGGGTATCACAGGCTCGGTACGCTACGATC
>SKOQ01000178.1 GCA_007119985.1 Marinospirillum sp. | reverse complement strand
GCCACAGTACAAGAAGTGGCGCAAAATGCCGAGCTGGCTGCACTGGCTGCGACTGAGGCCGATCAGCTGACACAAGCCGGTTCTTCCAGTGTATTAGGTACAGCGCAACAAATTGAAACCCTGGCAGATGAAATTCTGGCCGCGGCGGAATCGATGAACCAGCTTAAAGAAGAAAGTGATCGCATTGGCGGTGTTTTGGATGTGATCAAAGCTATTGCCGAGCAGACCAACCTCTTGGCACTGAATGCCGCGATTGAAGCCGCGCGTGCCGGTGAAGCCGGACGTGGTTTTGCTGTTGTGGCGGACGAAGTGCGCAGTCTGGCCTCGCGTACACAAGGCTCGACGCTGGAGATAGAAGAGCTGATTGCTGGCTTGCAGAACAAGGCGCAGGGTGCCGTGCAGATGATGGAGAAAAGCCGTGGTGTCACTGACAGCAGTGTGCGTCAGGCGCGTCAAGCTGCCAGTCAGTTGGAGAAAATTGCTCAGTCAGTATCGCGTATCCAAGGGATGAACCAGCAGATTGCGACTGCCGCTGAAGAGCAAAGTGCCGTGGCGGAAGAAATCAACCAAAGCGTCATTCGTGTACGCGATATTGCTGAGCAGGCCGCCGAGGCCGCGCATGAGATTTCTGGTGCGTCAGAAGGTCTCGCGCAGATGGGTGGACGTTTACAAAACATGATGGGGCAATTTAAGCTCTAGGCCGAGCCGCAGCTCTGCTCTCTCGGCCCCTGACTGAAGCCGGTCTTCCCAGTCAGTGGGCCTTGAGGTGACAGCTTTGCATTGAGTTTCAGTGACTTTCAAGGAGAGGCTGTCCACTGCGTCCAGCCTAGCAATGAATCTTTCTCTGCGCCGACTACAACGCTATCGCTTGCACGCGTTATATCTGATTTTCCTGCTTCTCAGTACGCTGTTGGTGGGAAGTGTTGCCCCTGCTGCCCCTTCTTGGTTGAGCCGTTTTGCTGCCTTAGTGAGCGATAGCTACTACCCTTGGCAAACACGACCTGCTTCTGAACAGGTGGTGTTTATCGATATTGAAAATACCAGCGTGCAGGCCCAAGGTCGCTGGCCTTGGCCACGTCAGGTGCTGGCCGAAGCGCTGCTTGCGTTGCACGAGGCAGAAGCCATTGCGCTGGATATGCTGTTCGCTGAGGCCACCACTGAGGCCGATGATCTGGCACTGGCCGCGGCCATGCAGCAGTTACCGATCGTGAACGGTATTTTTTTAAATGGTCCGCAGGCCAAACACCTGACAGCAGAAGGCTATGCGCAACTTTTGGATTCTTCGCTTTTTCAGATTCAACAGCCACAGCTGATTCAAGCCCAAGAGCTGGAGCTACCCACCCCCTTACTGCGTGACGCCAGTCCTTTGCTGGCCACACTGAATATCCTGCCTGATGCGGATCAAAGCCTGCGCCACTATCCCTTGGCTTTTTGGGTTGATGATCTCGCCGTGCCCAATTTAGGGGTGCAGCTGCTACGTTTATCTGAGCAACAACCCCTCTCGTTGCAGGGGCAGCAGGCCCAGTTTTTAGGCCAGACGCTGCAGCTGGATAGGCTGGGCCGCATCAAGCTCAGCTATTACCCGCTAGAAAGCTACCAGCGTATCCCCTTGGCGGATGTTTTGGCCGCCGATTGGGACCCAGAGCGTCTGGCAGGTAAGCGTGTCTTGGTTGGTGTGAGTGAGGCCGGCGTGACCGATTTGCGGGCGACGCCGATGGGCTATCTGCCTGGGCCTTTGGTGCATGTCACGCTGATCAGTAATCTCCTCGAAGGGCATATCATCCAGCCTATTGCCACCCTGCACTGGTGGTTGGGTTTGGCCTTGTTGGCACTCTTGCTGATCTGGATCTGGTTTTGGCCGAGTGCACTCTGGCGTCTGGCGGGTTATCTGCTGCTGATGGGCGGTAGTTATCTCAGCGGCTTGCTGCTGTATGTGACCGCGGATCTCTGGCTCGAAGCTTTCTATCCACTGCTGCTCACTCTGATAGCCATGCTGGTTGGCGAGCTGATCCTCTTCACACGCCATAAGCGCCAAGGTGAGCAGCTACAAAGTGCCTTTTCCAGCTATGTTGCTCCCGCGCTGGTGAAGCGGATCGTGCAGCAGGGCAGTGCGCTTCAGCTTGGCGGTAAGCGGCAAGAGCTCACCCTGCTCTTCTCTGATTTGCGCAACTTTACGCCCACCACGGAAGCGCTAGAAACCGAGGAATTGGTTGAGCTTCTGAACCGCTATTTTGGCTGCATGATCGCGCAATTGCACCGTTTTCAAGGCACGCTCGATAAGCTGATGGGCGATGGCATCATGGCGCTCTTTAATGCGCCTTTGGATGATCCAGAACATGCCTACCATGCCTGTCTCAGTGCTGCTGCCATGCAGCTGGCGCTGGAGGAGTTTAATGCTCGTTTTGCACCGGGCGATGTGCGGCGTCTGGCGATGGGCATTGGTCTCAATACCGGCCCTTGCGTGGTAGGCAATATCGGTGCGGCTGGGCGCTTTAACTACACGGCTATCGGTGATGCGGTCAACACGGCGGCGCGTCTTGAAAGCGCGACCAAGGGTTTGCTTGATCTGCATGGGCGGCCTGTCGATATTCTACTGGGGCCAAGTACCTATGCTTTGGTCAAGGCGCGCCTTGGTGATTATTGTGCGCCAGTGGGGGCCGTGGCTCTTAAAGGCAAGGCGCAGCCGGTTGAGGCTTGGGCTTTACATTGGCGTGATCTGGCGGCCGATTTATGGTCCTAAGCTGAGACTGAGGTGTTTAGGCTGAATCAAGATCTCAGATTTGACCCAAAAACAGCAGTGGGAATAATTTTTTATTCTTATAGGTTATAAAAGCGCTTGCCTTTGTTGACGCAGCTTATTATTCTTTCTGGCTATCAAAGATAGTTTTTTTATTTCTTTTGGAGAGTCAGATGAAGCTGCAACAGCTGCGCTATATTTGGGAAGTCGCCCACCATAACTTAAATGTATCCGCGACGGCGCAGAGCCTCTATACCTCTCAGCCTGGAATCAGTAAGCAGATACGTTTACTGGAAGATGAACTGGGTATTGAGATCTTTGCGCGCAGCGGCAAGCATTTAACCCGCATTACGCCCGCAGGCCAAGAAGTGGTGCGCATGGCAGGTGAAATTCTGCGCACGGCTGAAAACATTAAACGTGCGGCGCAAGAGTTCAGCGATGCCAAACGCGGCAGCCTAGTGCTGGCGACCACCCATACTCAGGCGCGCTATATTCTGCCCGAGGTCATTCAGCAGTTTATTCAGCGCTATCCCGAGGTGACGCTCAGCCTCAAGCAGGGGACGCCGCCACAAATTGCCCAGATGGTGGTCGAGGGTGAAGCCGATCTGGCCATTGCCACGGAATCCATCGCCAATACCAATGATTTGATCACCTTCCCTTGCTACCAGTGGAACCGCTGCGTGCTGGTGCCGAAGGATCATCCCTTAACGCAGGTGCAGCCTTTAACACTAGCGGCCTTGGCAGAGCATCCTCTGGTCACCTATACCAGTGGTTTTACTGGTCGTGCCAAGGTGGATGAGGCTTTTCAACAAGCTGGTATTGAGCCGCGCTTTGTCTTTACCGCAGCAGATTCAGATGTGATCAAAACCTATGTGCGTCTTGGTGTTGGAGTGGGGATCGTGGCCCATATGGCTGCCGATCAGACAGAAGAAGATCTGGTGGTATTGGATGCCAGCCACTTGTTTGAACCCAGCGTGACGCGTCTTGGCTTACGTCGTGGTGCCTTTATGCGCAGCTATCTGTATGACTTTATTGAGCTCTTGGCCCAGCATTTGGATCGAGATACGCTGAATCAGGCGCTCGAACTGGGCTCCAAAGCGGAAGTCGATGCCCTGTTTGCCGATCTGACCCTACCACTGCGCTAGCCAGCAGCATTTTGGGCGTGAAAAAGCTATACTGCGTCTTCTGATGTGGCCCAGCCCCGTGCTGGGCCTTTTGTTGGCGATATTGATTTTCTCTCAGTGGGAAGGAAGATTATGGAACTGGCTTGCTTAGATTTAGAAGGCGTACTCATCCCTGAAATTTGGATCGCTTTTGCTGAAAAAACCGGCATTGATGCACTCAAGGCGACCACGCGGGATATTCCTGATTATGATGTCTTGATGCGCCAACGTTTGCGTATTTTGGATGAGCATGGTTTGAAGCTTCCTGATATTCAGGCCGTGATTGCTGAACTCGAGCCCTTGCCCGGTGCGGTTGAATTTGTGAACTGGCTGCGTGAGCGCTTCCAACTGGTGATTCTCTCAGATACCTTCTATGAGTTTGCCATGCCCTTGATGCGCCCACTCGGCCATCCCACCCTCTTGTGCCACAAGCTTGAAGTCGATGCCGAAGGCCGAGTGGTGGATTACAAGCTGCGCCAACGTGACCCTAAGCGTCAGAGCGTGCGCGCCTTCCAGCTGTTGAACTATCGCGTGATCGCGGCCGGTGATTCTTATAACGACACCACGATGCTGGCTCAGGCAGAGCAGGGGATTCTTTTCCATGCACCGGATAATGTCATCGCTGAGTTCCCTCAGTTCCCTGCGGTGCACACCTACGAAGATCTGAAAAAAGCCTTTTTGCAAGCCAGTGAGCGCCCACTGAGCCTGTAATCTGTTTGGTGCAGCAAAAGAGAGGATCACCCGCTGATGAACCCGAGTCACAAGATGCGTCCACTGCTGGTGATCTATCTGCATGGTTTTGCTTCGAGCGGTCAGGCCCACAAGGCCGAGCTGCTCCGCACTTGGTGCGCCCAGCATCAACTGGCCTTTATCGCGCCTTCGCTGCCAGTTCAGCCGTCGTTAGCGATATCCAGTGTGCAAGAGATGCTTGCCGCGCTCCTGCCCTTCTATCGGGTGGGCTTGGTGGGCGCTTCTCTTGGTGGATTCTATGCGCGTTATTTGGCGCAGCAGGCGCAGCTTCCTTGTGTGCTGATTAACCCTGTTGTGAATCCAGCACAACGTCTGCAAGAGGCGATAGGGGCGGTGACCCACTATCACGATCAGTTGCGTTTTAGCTGGACGCAGGAGCACTGCCAGAGCCTGGTCGCTTATCGGGTTGAAAAGGCCAGCGTGCCTTGTCGATTGCTGCTGCAAACCGGGGATGATGTGTTGGATTATCGCCAGGCTCAGCTGGCCTACCCAGAAGCTGAACTCTGCCTAGAAGAGGGTGGAGATCATGGTTTTACTGGCTTTGAGCGGCATATCCCTGCGCTGGTGGCCTTCCTTGACCAGCATGCCGCACAGTAGAAAAAGAAAGCTAAGCACCAAATAATTGTGGGGGGAGAACGGCTGCGAAGCGCTCACTGCGTAGCTCCACACGACTACCCAGCTCAAAATAATGGTGGCTGGGGGTGATCACACAATACTCTGCGCCATCCTGTTCCAGCACATACAAGTAGTCATGACCACGAAACTCCCTTTCCTTCACGAGTGCAGCCTGATCACTCTCACTGGCGACCATATAGAGGTCCTCAGGCCGCAGTGACAGTTGCACCTCGCCCTGACTGTCTTGATTGAGCTGAATTTGGCCGAGTGGCGTACTGGCTTCTAAGCCTTGAGCCGTGCCTTGAAGTAGATTGGTATGACCCAAGAACTTGGCTACAAAAGCATTGGCGGGCTGTTGATAAACTTGCTGAGGCGTGTTGAGTTGCACTAGGCGTCCTTGTTGCATCACACCCACGCGATCTGCGAAGGTCAGCGCCTCGGCTTGATCATGAGTGACCAGAATGACCGAGGTCCCTGCCTTTTTGAACAGCTGGCGCATCTCTTTGCGCGTTGATTCACGCAAGGCCGCATCTAAGTTGGAAAAGGGTTCATCCAAAAGCACCAGTTCAGGTTCTGCGGCGAGTGTTCGCGCCAGAGCCACCCGCTGTTGTTGGCCGCCAGACAGCTCATGCGGATAGCGCTTGGCATAGTCTTTTAAGCCCACCAGCTGCAGCCATTCCATTGCCTTCTCAACCTGCTGTTCCTTCTCGATATGACGCATGGCAAAGGTCACATTGCGCAGCAAGGTCATATGGGGAAAAAGGGCGTAGTCCTGAAAAACGATGCCAATATTGCGCTTTTGCGGTGGACTCTCAGTGATATCCTGCTCTTTAAGCAGGATCTGGCCTTGATTGGGTTTTTCAAAGCCTGCCAGCATGCGCAAGGTAGTGGTCTTGCCGCATCCACTGGGACCCAGCAGCGCCAAGATTTCGCCACGGCCAAGGCTGAAGCTGACATGATCCACTGCCCATTCAGTTTGCTGGGCATAGCTTTTACACAGATCCTTGACCTGCAACAGAGGAGGAGATGTTAAGGCATTCACTAGGCTTTCTCTCGATTCAGAACCAGTCCAACGGACAGGGTTGAAAACAGTAGGATCGCCGCCGCAAAGGGGGCCGCTTCGGCCATCATGCCCTCAGAGGTGCGTGTATAAACCGTCACGGCGAGGGTGGTGTAGTTGGTTGGAGAGAGCAGCATGGTGATGGGCAGCTCCTTCATACAGAAAAGAAAAACCAAGGTGGCTGAGGCCAGCAGGCTGCGCTTTAAGCGTGGAAAGACCACATGATAAAAGGTGGCCATAGGGCCATAACCCAAGGAAAAGGCCGCTTCTTCAAGATTAACGCGGGTTTGTAAAAGATGGCTACGAATGGGGCCCATCGCCAAGGCCAATGTGGCCAGAGACAAGGCAAAAACCAGCATGGCTAGGGTTTGATAAAGAAAGTAGGCCGTATTGAGCGCAAAATACACCATCGCCAGTGCCAGCGTGATGGGCGGGAGGGCATAGCCGACATAGGTCGAGCGCTCAATGACACTGGACCAGCGTGACGGATAGCGCACCAGCAGATACACCACCGGAATCGCCATCAGGCTGGTTAGCAAGGCCGCAGGAATGGCAATCGTCGCTGAGCGCACAAAAGTCGTGGGTACCTGGAGGAAAAAGCTCAGATCTGGCGGTGCCAAAATCAGCCAATAGGCCAGAATCATCACTGGCAGGCCAATCGAGCTTAAAAACACGGCGCTCAAGTATAACCAAGCTGGCAGGTGGAGCCATCCTAAGCGGCTCTGACGCTGTTGGCGTGGGGCACTGCTGCCCAAACTGGCAAGGCGCTTGCGTTTGATCAGCATTTCCATCATCACAAAGCTGGCCGCTAAGGCCAAGAGCATCAAAGAAAGCCAAGCGGCATAGAAGCGATCAAAGGAGTTTTCATACTGGTTGAAAATGGCATAGCTGAAGGCTTCATAACGCATTAAAGCAACTGCGCCAAAATCTCCCATCACATACAAGCCAATCACCAACCAGCCTGCCATCAGCGCAGGCAAGAGGTGTGGCAGCAGCACATGACGAAAAATAGCCCAAGGGCCATAGCCGAGTGATTGTGCGCTCTCTTCAAGGCTTGGGTCCAGGCCGAGGAGAGCTGAGCGCAAATTTAAAAAAAGATAGGAAAAGGTATAAAAAGAGAGGGCCATCATTGCACCCCAGTAACCGCTGATGCGGGGGAGCTGCCAGCCAAACAGCTGAGCAAAAACACCATAGTAGCCGCCAAGCCCCATCAGTGCGTAGGCCATCACATAGCCAGGCACCGCCAAGGGAATCACCGCCAGCAGGGTAATCAGCTTTTTAAAACGGATATCCGTGCGGGTGACCAGCCAGGCCGTGGGCAATGCCATCAGGGTGGTCAGGATCAGCACGCCGCCAGTCAATTTGAGCGTATTCCACAGCAGATCGAGATTACGTTGCCGCCATAAAATCTCGGCCAGCTGCGCAGGCTCAGCTTGGAAGGCCCGCAAAAACAGGTAAAACAGAGGGATCAGCATCGCCACAGCAACCAAGGTCGCTGGTATCAGCAAATAAAGCGGCGCCCGTGCGCGTTGCATAGCGGGCTGCTGGGGTGCGACCACGACAGACATAGACGATTCAAACTTCCTGAACGGATGGTAGAGGCAAATAAGAGGTAAAAAATTAACAGATTCCCATGCTTAAGTAAATGATAATTAAAATCAAAGCGAGAGAGATGCCGATGTCAAGCGTCCCTCTTCACCTCGATCAGATTGAACGTGCAGAAAGCGGGGCGGGCCACCCAAGTCGATGCTGCTCTGCTAAATCCGCTTCCAACTCGATCAACCAGGTTTCAAGCCAGATTTGAGAAGCACCCACCATCCCAAGCGGAGCCAGCGGCGTGACACTTGGCCTGGCTTGCCAGCGACGTTGATAAAGACTCACGCCCTGTGGATCGAGCAGCGTGACCTGGAGATCAATATCCAGCGTTTGGGCGGGTAGATTCAAATACCACTGATCTAGGGTCAGTAGCAGGCGTAGATCACTGGCAAAGCCGGGTTGATCCGGCAATACGCTGTGCGTCCAGCCGGCTTGCCCCAGCCCGTGGACCAGCCAGCGTTGTAGCTGTAGGTCAAGGCTCTCTGCCCATTGATAGCGGCTAAAAGCATTCAGCGCTTGATCTTCACGATACCAGAGATCGCGACCTCGCAATGGACTGGCGGCTTGTGGGCGATCAATCGCCAGCTGCAGACGAGAAGTGGTCGCTGTGCTGGTCGCGGTATCCAGCTGGGGGAGCGTCAGTTGCAGTCGTCTTGGTTCTGGCTCAGGTTGGGGGAGTAGTGTGCAAGCGTGCAGGCCCACTAGCAGTAGAAGTAGAGCGCTGATTTTAAGCCCGCACGATAAGAGTCTATTGAGGGTCAACATGGTTTATCTGGCCTCCTCGCCTGGTCCGAGTGGTCGGTGTTGATTGCTGCGTAGCCAGCTGCGGCCTTCTTGTTGCAGCTGTTCAAGGAGTTCTTCCGCCTCGCGGATCAGTGGCAGCAGTTGACGGCTAGAACTGCGGGCATCTTGCGAGAGGAGTGTGATCTGCTCGCTGAGATGAGTGAGTTGCGTGATGCTGGTTTCTTCGAGTCGGGTCAGGCTCTGCGGCAACTGGGTGCTGAGCTGATCAACCAATTGCGTCATGCTGAGCGCCAAGCCTTGAAAAACTTCTGGCTCAAAGGCCGCGACACGATTTTCAGCGACTTGAACCAAGCGTTCTGTGGCACTGAGGAGATCACTGATCTGACTGCGCATGCCTTGATCAGTCATCAGCGCCAGCTGCTCGCTGACCTGGACCAAGGCGGCGGATAGCTGATTGAACTGCTGCAAGGAATGATCCAGCATTTCAGCGATCTCGACTAAGCGCGAGGCATGGCTTGGGATGGTGGTCGGTTGGTTTTCTTGCGTCGTCAGCGGATCGCCGCCGGTGCCGCGGCTTTTGAGTTCAACAAACAGCAGCCCAGTGATACCTTGATGCTGCAAAGAGGCATAGGTATCCGTGCGCAAAGGTGTGCTTGGATCCAGGCGTAAGCCCAGGCGCACCGCCTCTTCAGGCTCGGCCACCAGTGAGATGCTTTCAACAAAACCGACCGGGACACCGTTATAGCGTACCGCCGCCCGTTCATTGAGCCCAGAGACAGAATCATAAAAGTAGGTGTAGTAAAGTTCGCGGTTCTGGTTGCGGCTATCGCGTGTCATCAGCGCAGAGAGCATCAGCCCTGCGACGACTAATAACACCACAAACAGCCCGACTAGGGTGTAGTTGACTCTTGGGTTCATACCGGCCTCGTTGAAGAAGGGGCGCGATCATAGGCAAAGGCAGCGCGCTGATTGTCAAAATAATGTTGGATCAAAGGGTGAGGGTGATGCATCAATTCGCTCATCGGCGCTTTGCATAGCACGCGCCCCTCGCCTAAAAAAGCCACTTGATTGCTGACCGTCCATAACGAATCCAGATCATGCGTGACCAGCAACAGCGTGAGCTTTTGGTGTCGATGGAGTTCAAGTAGCATCTGATCAAAGGCCGCCGCACCAGCCGGATCGAGGCCCGCCGTGGGTTCATCAAGCAGCAGCAGCGGTGGATCAAGTGCCAAGGCGCGTGCAACTGCGGCCCGCTTGAGCATCCCGCCACTGATTTCTTGCGGATACTTGTGCGCGGCGTGCGCGGGTAGGCCCACAAGGCAGAGCTTCAGCATCGCCAGCTCTTTGAGCAGGCTAACAGGCAGCTTCTGGCTTTCTCTGAGGGGCAGCATGATGTTTTCTAACAGCGTGAGACTAGAGAAGAGCGCGCCCTGCTGGAACATCATCCCCATCATCAAGCGGCGCTTTTGAATCTGATCCGCCTTTAAACGGTGAATCGGCTCACCAAAAAGATGGATCTCGCCTGCTGTTGGGCGCAGTAGCAGGGCGATCTCGTTCAGCAGCACCGACTTACCCGTCCCGCTGCCACCGACCAACGCCACGCGCTCGCCGGCAAAGATCTCTAAATCGAGCTGCTGGTGGACCACTTGGGTGCCAAATTGTGTTTTGATCTGGTGGAGACGAATAATGGGCTGGGTCATGGCTTACCACCCCAGATCGCTGAAGATGATCGAAAAGAGCGCATCGGCAATAATCACCAAAAAGATGGCCTGCACCACACTGCGCGTTGTGCGCTGGCCGACAGCCTCTGAGCCACCCTTGGCCAGCATCCCTTGCATACAGCCGACATTGACAATAATCAGCGCAAAAACCGGCGCTTTATAAAGGCCCACCAAAAAATGCTGGATATCAACCTGACTACCAAGGCGTTGCCAGAACACGGTTGGTGAGACATCCAACTGCATCTGCGCCACCAGCATACCGCCAAGCAACCCGCACAAATCCGCCAGAATGGTCAGCAGTGGCAAGACCAAAAGTAGACCAAAGAGTTTAGGAAGTACGAGCCAATGAAAGGGGTCTTGTCCTAGGCTTTTTAACGCCATAATTTCTTGATTCATATTCATCGTCGCCAGCTGGGCGGCATAGGCCGATCCAGAGCGCCCAGCCACCAAAATGGCGGCAATCAATGGGCCGAGTTCACGCAAATGGGTGAGGGCGACCAGTTCGACAATAAAGATATTGGCCCCGTAGGTGGCCAGCTGCAGGCCGCCTTGATAGGCCACAACAGCACCGAGTAAAAAAGAGAGCAGTGCGATAATCGGCATCGCATGGAGGCCATCTTTTTGGATGACATCCAACAGCAAACGCCAGCGAATCAAGCTGGGGTGGCGCAGGCTCTGCAAACCAGCCAGGGTGAGGCGGCCAAGAAAATCAAGCAGCTGTTGTGCATGATGGCCAAGCTGCATCACGTTATAGCCGATGCGCGCTAAAGGATTGAGTCGGGGTGCGGCTGGCTCATCAGGGCAGGCACGTTGATGCAGAGAATGCAGCAAAGCCTGCTGCTCTGATGTGAGTCCTACTGGCCAATTTTCGGCTTGGGGGCCAAACAGGCGTAAAAAGACGACTGCGCCGTTGGTATCCATCTGGGCGCATTGTAAAGTCACTGGCCCAGAGAGCTGGCTGAGTCTGGTCTCCAGCTTCAACCATTGCTGCAAATGGGCAGTGATCCAGTCTCCCGAGATTACCGAGCCCGAAGGCTCGATGAGAATCTGAGGGCCTTGTGCAGAAGCTTCCATGAACGACTCCATCCAATACGCAATGGCTTGATTATCCTTGAATCCATGCACTTTGTCAGCCAGGGCAGCCCTGCCGCCCTTTTTTATCTGCGAGATTAATCCGCCTGACGTGCTGCCTGCGGCCGTGGTGCCCGACGTCGCTTAGGTGCCGAGGCTGGCTGAGATGTGTTGCCTGGCTTGGATGTATTCGCTGGCGCAGTTTGTGCACCAGCTGGTTTTTGGCCTGAGCTCTGGGTGCGTGCCTTGGGCTTGGCTGCACGGGATCTCGGCTGCTGCGCGCGTCCAGTGGCGGGCTTGGGTGCGCCTGCAGCTGGTGCTTTAGGCAGGGCAAAGCCCTCGGCCTGCTGGCGTGGAAGCTGTTGATTGATCAGTCTTTCAATCGCTTTTAACAGCTTGTTCTCTTCTGGCTCAACCAGTGATACCGCTTCACCGCTGGCGCCTGCACGCCCTGTCCGTCCGATGCGATGGACATAATCCTCAGCGACATTCGGCAGTTCATAGTTGACCACCTGCGGCAGCTGATCGATATCTAGGCCGCGGGCAGCAATATCGGTCGCCACCAGAATTTGAATTGAATTATCCTTGAAGCCGGCCAGCGCCTTAGTGCGTGCGCCCTGACTTTTATTGCCATGAATCGCCGCAGCATTAAAGCCGTTCTCTTCTAAATACTTGGTGAGCTTATTGGCACCATGCTTGGTTTTGGTAAAGACCAGCGTTTGGCCCCACTGGTGATCAACCAGCAGCTTCACCAGCAGTGCTGGCTTTTGTTTTTTATCGACCAGATAAACCGACTGCACCACTTTTTCAGCAGTGGTGTTGCGTGGGCTGACCGAGATTTCGACTGGGTTGTTGACCAGTCCCTTCGCCAGCTGACGTATTTCATCCGAAAAAGTGGCGGAGAAGAGCAGGTTCTGCCGCTTGGCAGGCAGAACTTTCAGGATACGCTTGATATCATGGATAAAACCCATATCCAGCATGCGATCAGCCTCATCCAACACCAGCACTTCGAGGTGATCAAACTTCACTGCATTTTGATTGAACAGATCGAGCAAACGGCCAGGTGTGGCGACAAGCACATCAACACCACGGCGCAGCTTCATCATCTGCGGATTAATCTTGACGCCACCAAAAACCACGGCGGACTTCAGCTGCATCTGGCGGCCATAAGTGGCTACGCTTTCACCCACCTGGGCAGCCAATTCACGCGTTGGCGTCAGGATCAAGGTGCGCGCTTGATTGGCCCCAGCGGGCTTGCCGCGCGATAAACGCTCTAAAATCGGCAGCGTAAAGCCAGCGGTTTTGCCTGTGCCGGTTTGGGCTGCGGCCATCACATCCTGACCCTGCATAATCGCAGGAATCGCTTGGGCTTGAATCGGAGTGGGTTGGGTATAGCCTTGTTGCTCAAGAGCAGCAAGAATCGGGGCGCTGAGGCCCAAAGAGGAAAAACTCATAGAATCAGGGAATCTCGGTAACGTAAAGAAGGGCGTCGTTAAGGACGTCTTTGCAGCATACAGTATGCCGACTACTGCTGTCACTGGTATTCCTTCGACTTATGACTGGCTGGTCTGGCTGCAAGGGAGTGGTATACTAACGCGCGATCAAGCAGGGTGCACTTCAGTAGAACAGACTCCCAACAGAACAGACTCTATTCAAATAGAACAGCCAAGAGGACTCGTTTATGACCGTCATCCGCCAGGACGACCTAATTCAAAGCGTTGCTGATGCTTTGCAGTTTATCTCCTACTACCACCCCAAGGATTTTATCGATTCGCTCAATCAAGCCTATGAGCGCGAAGCCTCGCCTGCTGCCAAGGATGCGATGGCGCAGATTCTGATTAACTCGCGCATGTGTGCCATGGGTCATCGTCCTATTTGCCAAGATACCGGCATCGTGACCGGCTTTTTGGAGATCGGCATGGATGTGCGCTGGGATGACGCGACCATGAGCGTTGAAGATATGGTCAACGAGGGCGTACGCCGCGCCTACCTGCTGCCAGACAACGTACTGCGCGCCTCTGTCTTGGCTGATCCAGACGGCAAACGCCAGAACACCAAAGACAATACACCGGCCATTATTCACACCAAGCTGGTACCTGGCAGCAAGGTGGATGTGCATGTGGCGGCCAAAGGTGGTGGCTCTGAGGCCAAATCCAAGTTTGCAATGCTCAACCCATCTGATGACGTTGTTGAGTGGGTGCTGGAGCAGATCCCCAAAATGGGCGCTGGCTGGTGTCCGCCCGGTATGCTGGGCATAGGTATTGGTGGCACGGCAGAAAAAGCCATGCTGTTGGCCAAAGAAGCCCTGCTGGAGCCCATCGATATCCAAGATCTGCAGGCTCGGGGTGCCAGCAATCGTGCAGAAGAACTGCGCCTAGAACTCTACGACAAGGTGAACAAACTGGGCATTGGTGCTCAGGGTCTGGGTGGTCTGACGACGGTTCTGGATATCAAAGTCAAGGACTACCCCACTCACGCGGCCAACAAGCCTGTCGCGATTATTCCTAACTGCGCCGCCACGCGCCACACCCACTTTGTGCTGGATGGTTCTGGCCCTGCGGCTCTGGAAGCGCCCAAGCTGGAAGACTGGCCTGAAGTGACCCGTGAGGCTGGCGCTGGCGTCAAGCGCATCAACCTGAATACCGTCACACGCGAAGAAGTCAAAGACCTTAAGCCTGGTGATGTGGTGCTGCTCTCTGGCAAAATGCTGACCGGCCGTGATGCTGCACACAAACGCATGGTGGATATGATCAACAAGGGCGAAGAGCTGCCTGTCGATCTGAACGGCAAATTTATCTATTATGTCGGCCCTGTTGATCCAGTGCGTGAAGAAGTGGTGGGACCAGCTGGCCCGACCACCGCGACGCGAATGGATAAATTTACCCGCACCGTACTGGAAAAAACGGGCTTATTGGGTATGATCGGTAAATCTGAGCGTGGCCCCATCGCAATCGAGGCTATCCGTGATAACCAAGCCGTGTACCTGATGGCAGTGGGTGGCGCCGCTTATTTGGTTGCGCAAGCCATCAAGCATGCCAAGGTGCTGGCTTTTGAAGATCTGGGGATGGAAGCCATCTACGAGTTTGATGTAGAAGATATGCCGGTGACGGTCGCTGTTGATGTTCGGGGTGAATCCATCCATAACCTTGGCCCAGCCAAGTGGAAGGATATTATCGCCAAGGATGCAGCCGCAGTCTAAGACGTCAGAAGTCGATTAAAGCCACCCCAAGGACGAGGTGGCTCGGTTCAAGGAGTGATCAAGCAGCACACAAGGAAAGCGGTTTTCAAGGAGGAAGTGCTGCATAGCGACTTTCATGGCGGTAGCGTGCCTGAAAACGCCTCTAGCTGATCCAAAGGACTGGCCGTGCCCGCAAAATGCTGACCGATCACATGGGTATAAATCTGCGTTGTACTCACATCGTTATGCCCAAGCAACTCCTGCACTGTGCGAATATCCCGGCCTGCTTGCAATAAATGCGTCGCAAAAGAATGACGAAACGTATGGCAGGTAATTCTTTTGTTTCTGATCCCAGCCTCAGCGACGGCCACCTTTAATACCTTACGCAAGGCAGAATCATCAAGGTGATGGCGGCAGAGTTTGCCAGACAAAGGATGCTGACTGAGTTGTGTTGAAGGAAAGAGGTACATCCATGCCGGCTGTCGATAGGCTGCTGGCAACTTACGATCTAAAGCATAGGGCAGAGAAGGCCCCACCCCTTGCAGATTGTCCTGCTCTTGAATCAAGATCACTTCATCAATCAAGGCGCGCAAATCAGGTATCAGGCTAGTGGGCAAAAGCGTGCTTCTTGATTTTCCGCCTTTGCTATCGTGGATCAGCATGGATTGATGATCAAAATCGAGATCCTTAACGCGTAAACGTAAGCACTCACTGACTCTGAGTCCACCGCCATAGAGTAAAGAGAAGATCAAGCGATGGCGTGGGCTCAGCTGGTCCAGAACACGCTTGACCTCCACTGTTGACATCACCACTGGCAAGCGGCGTGGCTTCTTCGCCGGACTAAAATCAAGATCTCCCAAGGGCTGATCGAGAAACTGGTTGTAAAGAAAGGCAAGGGCATTTAAAGCCGTCTTCTGCGTATTGATCGTCACATGCTTGGTATTGGCAAGAAAAGACAGAAAAAGACGAACCTCTTCACCACTCATTTCTTTGGGGTGGCGTTTACCATGAAAGAGAATAAATCGCCTTATCCAATGTAAGTAGGTCTTTTCAGTCTTGAAGGCATAGCCTTTTTGGCGTAAATCCTCACGAATAGATGTTAAGAAGGGGCTGGCTGGCATGGCTGACACTCCTTGTAAGCTTGACTGTTTAAATATACAGCCTATTGTGGATTTTGCCTCCTTAATGAGTCATTTATTTTGAATAAAGGCACGTTTTACACGGCACGCATTGAAATCAATCCTTGCAAAACAATGAGATGGGATTTTTGTGTCGTTCAGATGGCTGCCTAGAATTAAGAGAAACAGGCCACTCGCTTTGCATTGTGAGTCTGCTGAGCAGGCTAGGAAAAAGAGTGGTTTTACGGTAGCTTACCTTGAATCACGCGGGTGATTTTTTTAAAGAAAAGCGCCTGCCCACTAATAAAATGTTATTGCATTGGCTTGGTTGCGTCGGTTGAGGCTGGTTGTTTCGGGATAGCAGGCAGGTCGCCGCAGCAGATCGAGGCGCTGTTCTAG
>SKOQ01000181.1 GCA_007119985.1 Marinospirillum sp. | reverse complement strand
TACTGCTCTTGGATATCGATCATTTTAAGCAGGTCAATGATACTTGGGGGCATCCTGTGGGTGATCAGGTGATCTGCGCCTTGGCGGATATCTTGCGCCAGCACACGCCAGCTCAGTGCCAACTCGCTCGCTTTGGAGGTGAAGAATTCATGGTCTTCCTCCCCAGTACGGATCTTCAACGCGCACATCAACAGGCTGAGACGCTGCGCCAAGCTGTAGCCAAGCTCGTCCTGCCAGAATGCCCCGCCCAAATCACCATTAGCCTTGGCATTGCTCTGATTGATCCGCAGCATCCCAATGCTTTGGATCTCGCCTATCAAGAAGCCGATCATGCACTGTATTGCGCTAAGGCGGCTGGTCGTAATTGTGTGATCAGTGCCTCTTGATCGCTTTGGCTCAGTTTTTGGAGAAGTCGGCATGGCCTCATCGCCACACAAGGTTTTTGTTCTCACTGGTGCAGGAATTTCAGCAGAATCGGGGATTTCGACCTTTCGGGATCAACAAGGGCTCTGGGAGGCTCATCGTATCGAGGATGTGGCCAGCCCAGCTGGATTCCATCGCAATCCTGAGCTGGTCTTGAATTTTTATAATCAGCGTCGGGCGCAGCTTCTTGATCCGAGCCTCCATCCCAATGCGGCCCATCTGGCCTTGGCGGATTTTGAGCAGCAATGGTGCGCCTTAGGCGGCGAGTTCACACTGGTCACCCAGAATGTCGATAACCTGCACCAGCGCGCCGGCAGTGAACGCCTGATCTGCCTCCACGGCCAACTACAAAGCGCCCTCTGCCCCTTGAGCCGCCAGTCTCACGCTTGGACAGGCGCGCTTCAGCTCGGTGATCTCTGCCCCTGCTGTCGACCTGCCCAGCAGCTGAGGCCAGATATTGTCTGGTTTGGCGAGATGCCTTATCACTTTGAGACCTGCCTAGCCGCAGCACAGCAGGCGGATGTGTTTATCTCAATTGGCACTTCAGGGCAGGTCTACCCTGCTGCTGGGTTGATGGAAGAAGCACAACAGGCATGGAAGGTGGAAGTCAACCTCGCCCCCACACGCCAAGATTGGGATCTCGGTCTTTATGGCCCCGCTTCTGAGCAGCTCCCCCCTTATCTGCATCAGCTGATCGAAGCCTTGGCCAAAACCCGATAGACACCCTGAAAGCGAAAACAGCAGCGCTCTGCCTGCCAAGCCTCGACCTCAAGGGTCACACCAGGGCGGGCGCTGTGCTGCGGGTCGAGCGTCTCAACCCAGTCATCGTGCAACGGCCGCGCCCGTAGCGTGAAATCCCCCTCAATCGGTGCCAGATACGTTTGCTGTGCACTTTTCACCACCACTGGGGCGCTCGGCTGTTTGGTCTCCCACAGCAGGCGCGTCCAACACCAGCCTAAAAGCGTTGCCAAACCCACCACACCACCGCCAAAAGCCGTGCCCTTATCATTCACCAGCGGCGGCAAGGCCAGATGCATTGCTAAACAAGGCTGAGTTGCTGACGCATCCCAGCTCAACTGCTGAATCCCCATCGCCTGCGTCAGAGGGATCTGCTGATAGAGCTGCTCAAGAAAAGTGGCATCCATCACCGGTAGGCGGGTCACAAGATCACTCATCGACATTTAATCCTCCTGCTGCGGCCACTGCTGCACAAAATCAGCTACAGCACGTTCAGGCAAAGCCTTACGCCGCCCTTTGGGTGTGCCGAGGTAAAGAAAACCAACTAGCGATTCCTGCTCAGTCAAACCAAGGCGTTGCTTCACTAAAGGATCAAAACACAACCAACCGCTGCGCCACAGGCCAGCAAAACCTAAGGCTTCTGCCGCTAGTAAGAGGCCATGTGCGGCACAGCCTGCCGAAAGCTGCTGTTCGATCTCCGGCACTTTAGGATGCACCTGACAAGCCGCCACCACAGCAATCACTAGCGGCGCGCGCTGCGGCATCCGCTTTATTTTATCGAGATCGGCCTCTGACGTTTCAGGATCTTGTGCCAGCTGCGCTTGCGCAAAAATATCCCCCAAACTCAACAGCGCGGATCTTCTAAACTCAATAAAGCGCCAAGGTGTTAAACTAGCATGATCTGGCGCTCTCAGTGCCGCTTGATACATCTGCTCAAGTGCCTCACCCTCAGGCGCAGGAGAAAGCAACATGGGATGGGAGTTACGATTCAGTAATAGCGCTAAAGCTTGCATCAATTCACTCCTGGTTTGCATTTTGTCATCATCGCTGACTTGCAGCACTGCGCGCGGCGGCTTACTCTTGAAGCCTTTGCGCTCGAATTCGCTCTCATTTTCTTGTTGAATAAGGACTCAGACTCATGGTGTTATCTCCGCTTGCGGTCTTGCTTGTCGCCCAGCTGGGTATTCTGCTCTTGGGGACAGCCGTTTATCAAAGTCTCAAAAACTGGCGCTTGATGAAGGAACTGGCCGTGTTCAAAGCAGCCTCACCTGATATGGGCAGCGCTGATCTTTCATCTCAGATCAACCTAGATCAAGCTGAACGCCTGCTCAATCGTCTGCAGCAAGGCTATAGCGATATCGAGGATTATGCCCCAGCCAGTCAAGGTTTATGCGCAGAACAAACTCAGCTTCTGATCAATCTAGCCGACTGCCTAGGCTTGCATCTGGCGCAGACAGGCCCCGCTGCACCAGCGAAGGAGCCGTTTGAGCCTTCCAGCATCAACATGCCACCACCGAGTGCACCTGAATCAGACGATATTATCACTCAAGATCAGATCGATTCAGTACTGGGCAGTGATTTTGACGCTGAAATCGATGACGCCATCGCACTCGATGAGATGGGACTGGATGAGATCGAAACCTCAGCTAGCCTAGAGGCAGAAGATGATTCAGAACTGCCTGATGATACCTTACAAGCCATTCTGGATAGCCAAGATGATTTTGACTTCTCGGATATCGAAAGTGAGCTACTCGATACCAAGAAGTAGCCTCGCCTCTTTGATGGGCGGCCTTCTGCTATGCCGCCCAAGCGATCTCAGTGACGAATACCACGGCCTTTTTCAAGCAGATACAGCGCCAAACTAAAGAACACCAGAATAAACAAGCTAATTGCACTCAGTGCGGCCCAAGGGTTGATATCTGAAACGCCCAAAATCCCATAACGGAAGGTATTGACCATATAGAGGATTGGATTCAGCAGGGAGACACCCTGCCAGAAATCAGGCAGCAAATGGATCGAGTAAAAAACCCCACCGAGATAAGTCAGCGGCGTCAGCACAAAGGTGGGGATAATCGCAATATCATCAAAGCTGCGTGCAAAGAGCGCATTAATAAAGCCACCAAGCGCAAAAAGTACGGCGGTTAAAAAGACCACCAAGAGCGTTAATCCAAGGTGGTGAACCTGCAGGTCAGTAAAAAACAGCGCCAAGATGGTGACGACCAATCCGACAATCAGCCCTCTGGCCACACCACCGAGCACATAACCGGTCAGGATCACCCAGCTGGGCACAGGTGAGACCAGCAGTTCTTCAATCGAATGCTGAAACTTGCTGCTAAAAAATGACGAGACGACATTCGAATAGCTATTGGTGATCACCGACATCATGATCAAACCCGGCATAATAAACTGCATATAGGTGAACCCACCCATCTCACCGATGCGGCTGCCAATCAAACTGCCAAAAATCACAAAGTAGAGCGTCATCGTGATGGCTGGTGGCAGCAAGGTTTGCGGCCAAATACGGGTAAAACGCCGAATTTCTTTGCGCAGAATCGTTAAAAAAGCAACACGGTACAAACTGATATTCACTGACTTCTCCTCAGAAGGGATAGCGCGCGGACGGTTTAAGCGGGTTGCTCCTGTTAAGCAGGCTGCGCTTGAGTCGCACGAAAATCACTGGCCGGTGTTTTCTCAACCAGTGCAACAAAAAGCTCTTCAAGACGATTGGCTTTATTGCGTAGACTGACAACCTCTAACCCCTGTTGATCCAGCTGCTGGAAGAGCTGATTCAGGCTCTGGCCTTTTTCCACCACCACCTCAAGACAGCGGTTATCCAGCAAGCGTAACGAAAACCCATCCAAATTCGGGCACTCAGCAACCGGCTGGCTCAGGTCAAGCATAAAAGTCTCGCGGTTGAGCTCGCCAAGAAGATTCTTCATGCTGGTGTTTTTGACAATCTCGCCCTGATCAATAATCGCAATATTGCGGCACAGGCTTTCTGCTTCTTCTAAATAATGCGTGGTGAGAATAATTGTGGTGCCCTGACGATTAATCTCCTGCATAAAGCCCCACATCGACCGTCGCAGCTCGATATCCACACCTGCTGTTGGCTCATCAAGGATCAAGAGACGTGGCTGGTGCACCAGCGCACGAGCAATCATCAGACGGCGCTTCATCCCACCTGAGAGCATACGCGCCTGTTGATGACGCTTCTCCCACAGACCAAGATCCTTCAGCAGTTGATCACAGCGCGGCTGGGCCTCAGCCGGTGTCAGTCCGTGATAGCCTGCCGAAGTCAGCACGATATCTTCAATCTTTTCAAACACGCCAAAGTTAAATTCTTGCGGCACCACGCCTATCATCCGCTTGGCTTCGGCAAAGTTCTCATCGATATCGATACCAAACAGCTTAACCTGCCCAGCTGTTTTGCGTACCAAAGAGCAGACAATGCCGAGCGTGGTTGATTTTCCTGCACCATTGGGACCCAGCAGCGCAAAAAAATCACCTTCTGCCACATTCAAATCGATACCCTTGAGTGCTTGATGCCCATTTTGATAGGTTTTCGTTAAACCTTGGATGGATAATGCTTGCATAGATTTCTCTTGCTCTTAATGGCTCTAGCTTTTAAAAAGATCTGGCCTTGCTCAAGAACGGCAAGGGACAAAGAGGCGGTTTCAGAGGAGGGGAATCCACCCACGAAGCAGGTGGATTCAGATCGGGTTCAC
>SKOQ01000154.1 GCA_007119985.1 Marinospirillum sp. | reverse complement strand
TACAAAGGTTAGTGGAGTCTTACCGAGATGTAATTCAACGCATCGAACGCCTATCACAGATCTATCCTAAGTTTGTACTGGAACAGATGATCGAAGCACCCAGCTTGACTTCAGAAGCCTTACAGAGCCGCGAGCAGGTGGCTGACTGGATAAAAGCGCTAGAAGCTCTAGTGGTTAAAGCGGCCAGCGATACAACGCAAGTAAGTATGCACTTACACGAAGATACAGAGCGTGGCCTCTGGTTGCCCGCTGCAGGTGTAATAGCGCATGGCGTGCCTACAGACTATGTCTTTAACAGCGATTTTTTTAAGTCCGGTGATTACAAAGCCATTAGAAACCTGGGTGAGCAGTTGGATGGCTTGTTGGAAGAAGGAGCCTATGTCGCGCGTGGCGAAAAGACCAAGCCGATTACCCGCTTTGTTGATGCACTCAATTGGCTGATGAACGAAGCCAAACGCGGCGTCAGTGTTCAGCGTTATAAAGGCTTGGGTGAAATGAACCCGGATCAGTTGTGGGAAACCACCATGAATCCAGATACGCGCCGCATGCTGAGAGTCACCATAGAGGATGCCGTTGCAGCCGATCAGATGTTTAACACCCTGATGGGGGATGAAGTAGAGCCACGGCGCAACTTTATTGAAAGTAATGCACTGGCAGTCTCTAATCTCGATGTTTGAGTAAAGCTGGACTCACTGAAGGCTGCTCTAAAAGGGCAGCCTTTTTTATTGGCGTAAACGAGCAGCGAGCACTCGACACATGCCTAATAGAATCTGAGGGCGCTGCATGACCAGGCTATGAAAGCGGAGCCGATCAAGTTTTAACAGTTCCGTAGGCTGGGTTGCGCAGGCCGTTGCAGAGCGTGGCTGATCATCGAGTAGTGACATTTCGCCCACTGGCTGACCGGCTTCTAAGTAAGCTAGAACTTCAGCTTCTCCCTCATCATTTAGACGACTGATTTCAATTTCACCGGTCACTAAAATATAAAGACTATCCCCTGCATCGCCCTCTACAAATAAGATCTCTTCATGCTTGAGATGACGTGGCTGCAATTGAGCATCCAGTAAACGTAGGTCATCTAGGGATAATTGAGCAAAGAGGGGTATTTGTTTTAACAGTTCCAAGCGTTGCATCAATGGCCTCCTAGGATAAGCCAGGGGTTGAGCAGTAAAGGTTGACCGAGAACGGATGAAGAGTTCAATCCAGGGATCACTGGACTCTTCCAGTTCACGGATAAGGCGGTAGAACTGCTTGTTCGATGGCCAAAAGATTTGTAGCAAACTAGGTTCGAGTAGGGGCTCAAATAAAGGAGCTAGGCGCTTGCTGAGATGACGTTCAGGCAAAAGGCTAAGGCTTTCCAGTGCTTGGGCCTGCTGACGCTCATCACCGGCATCTAGGCGTGTCTCTACACCCTGTAGTTGATCTTTAGGATCCAAAGGCCGCAATAACTCAAGCAGCAGCTTACGCGCTTGATAGCGCTGATTTTCAATCACCAGCTCAGCAATGCTGGACTGAGCAGGCGGGAGAAGGGTCAGTGAGGATGTGAGGGGATAGATACGAGCGAGGGGCTCCTCCCAGTGCACCCTGAACCAATCAAACAGGATAGGCCTAAATTGAGGCTGATGGAGAAGCAGCTGACGCACCAGCTGAATTTGTGCAGCCAAGGGGTAATAACGAAATTTAGGTAAAATCGAATGAAGGACTTTTCCAAGGACTCTAGGTTGAATACTGGCTAGTTTGATTGCAGCCACTTCTGACTTAATAGGGTGGCGTAGTGCTTTGAATAGGTGTTGCAGTTGAGCAGAGGTGGGTCGAAAGCCTTGATCTAAGGGGTCAGTAGAAGAGCGCCGAGTTAGGTTCATTTGGCCTTCGGCTGCTTGCTGCTGAATATTATGGCGATACCAGTGTCCAGCCTTCCAATGAATACCTAAAAGCACGAATGAAAGCACTAGCCCCAAAGCAGCCAAAGCGAGCCAACTGAGATGGGGCTCAATCAGTAATAACAAAATACCCGCCAGGCCAAGAGAGAGGGGGTAAATCATGCCATCGTTCAACAGCCTTAAACGCCCCTGGCGCTGTTGTGGCAAAGCATTGTAGAGCAGCGTAGTCACAGGTGAGTTAACGCTTGCATCAAGTGGATCACTGGCTATATGGGCAAATACAGCAGCCCAGAGACGGCCACCTAAAGCAATGGCAGCAAAGCTCAGTAGATTGAAAATAGGATGGAACAAGTGCGTTAATTGAATACCAGCCTTAGGTAATAAGCGACTGGTGACTAGGCCTGCTAGAACCAAGCTACTTAGATGCAGAAGTGCAACAGCAATCCCAAGGAAAATAGCGAGTTCACTAGGGTCAGAGAAATAATGCTCATAAATAGAGAAAGCTAGAATTTCTTGTAAACACTGCACCAGAACCGCAATCACAACACCCAAGGAAAGCCAGCGTGCTAAAGGATGCTCACGAAAACAGTCAACCAGAAACTTGAGTGAGCCTACAGGGTCTTGATGGCTCGCATCATCATCTTCAGTGTGGATGTTTAAAGGTTTTTGCGTGCGTTGATAGAAGATCAAGAGCAACAAACCCGGCAAGGTTAAAAGGCTAATCATCCACAAGGAAGCCGCTGGTGACAGCCAGATCGCCATGAGGCTCACGATGAGTGCCCCCATTAAACCACCCAGGGCCAGAGAAACACTCATTTGGCCGGCAAGCCTTTTACTTTCAGTGATCGAAAAATACTGACCCAAAAGTAGGGCACCTAAACTTCCAAGCAGAAGCTCAACCAGACTGATCGCAAGGTAAAAGAGAAAAGCGGAGGTCTGATCATGAATACCCAGCACCCAGCCTAACAAAGCCAAGATGGCTAGACTAAGCCAACACCAACCGAATAATTTTAGGGTAGTCGTGCGTTCAAGAGCGACCGTCATAAAGCCGCTTACCGGTGTCGATACCAGTGCAAAAACAATGAAGAACAGGGGGAGAGAGGCAGCCCCTGCAAGGCTAAGGAAAAGTGTTGTGGCAAGCGTTGTGGCTAAGACTAAGCACACCGACATCATGAACATGAGCGCCAAGAAACTCAGGCTGCGCTTCTGCCGAAGACTCAGCTGTCTCCGTGGCAAGTTCATGTCCATAGTTGTGCGTTAGCAATCACTCTGTAAAAGTTGATTAGCCAGCTGGGCGAGATCATCTACCACTTCAATACCCAACTGTTGGATTTCAGCAGCAGGCGTTTCAGCAAGGGTTTTAAGCCCCTTTCCGGTACGTACCAGAATAAGCCTTTGGCAGCCTGCAGCTGCGCCTGCTTGCAGATCACGCAGGGCATCGCCAACCATAATAGCGCCTTTAAGCTCGACATTTAATGCCATACTTATTTGATGTAAGAGGCCTGGTTTAGGTTTGCGGCAATCACAGCCGTCATCAGGACCATGGGGACACCAGGCAATATGATGAAGGTCTGCTCCTTGTTGATGAAGCAGCTTAAGCAGCTTGGTGTGCATGGCATCCAAATCATCCTGGCTGAACTTGCCACGGGCTAAGCCGGATTGATTGGTGGCGATGGCCAGCGTCCAGCCGGCTTTATAAAGCCTGGCCAGCGCATCAATAGAGCCGGGTAGGGGAATAAATTCATCGGCATTCTTAACGAAAGCATCTGAATCCTGGTTGATGACACCATCACGGTCGAGTAACAGTAGCTTGTCCATGTTTAATAATAAATTGAGGTCTAAAAAAAGGGGAGCCAGGCTCCCCGTCAGGTCAGTGTTGCAGTTGAGCGATGTCAGCCGTGTGCAGGAAGAGTGCCTGCAGACTGGCCAGCAGCGCCAGACGATTCATGCGCAGCTCAGGGTCTTCAGCCATGACCATCACCTCATCAAAGAAGCGATCCACGGCTTCACGCAGCTCAGCCAGCTTGTGCAGAGCGGCCTGGTAATCGCCTTTGGCATAGTAGGGTGCAACATCAATGTCTTTAACTGCCAGCTGCTCGGCCAAATGAATTTCCGCCGCTTCGGTTAAAAGTGCCTTGTTGATCTGAGTTGAAACCTGGCCCTCAACCTTGCCCAACAAATTACTAACGCGCTTGTTGGCTGCAGCCAGTGCCTGAGCTTCGGGCAGCTGATCAAAGCTGGCAACGGCCTGCACGCGCCGATCAAAGTCGAGTGGATGAGTCACTCCTCTGGAGCGTACGGCAAGGAAGACACCGGTGGCGATACCCTGTCCTTGATACCAGGCACGGAAGCGATCCAGCATATAATCCAGCAGCTCCTGCTCGACCACAGCATCCGCCAGCGTCAGGTTTTGATGCTGAGCCAGCGCCAGTTGAATCAGCTCACGCAAATCCAAATCCAGTTGTTTGTTGACCAGCAGGGAGAGAACCCCGAGGGTGGCACGCCTTAACGCAAAGGGATCTTTAACCCCAGTGGGGCGTTGCCCGATACCAAAAATACCGGTCAGGGTATCCAAGCGATCGGCCAGCGCCAAACACACCCCTGTTGGTGTTTCAGGCAGCTCATCACCAGCATGACGGGGCAGATAGTGTTCCCGCAGGGCACGACAGACTTCGGGGTTTTCACCGTCATGCAGGGCATAGGCTTCACCCATCAGACCTTGCAGTTCGGGGAATTCCAGCACCATTTCGGTATTCAAATCGCATTTGCACAGGGTTGCTGCGCGTTGCACCTTGTCAGTATCGGCTTTCAGGCGTTGGGCAATCTCACCGGCTAGGGTCTGAAGACGGCGGGTTTTATCCGCCAGGCTGCCCAGCTGTTGCTGGAAGACCACCTTTTCTAGACCTTCTGCACGGCTAGATAGGCGGGTTTTCTTATCGGTTTCGAAGAAGCAAGCCGCATCAGCCAGTCTTGGACGAATGACCTTCTCGTTGCCCAGAATAATCGCACCTGGATCTTTGCTTTCAATATTGCTGACAGTAATGAATAGCGGCAGCAGGCGTCCGGACTCATCCACCAGATGGAAATACTTCT
>SKOQ01000148.1 GCA_007119985.1 Marinospirillum sp. | reverse complement strand
GTGTCACGATGCCGGGATTTTCACCCAGATAAAAGCCTGCAAAATCAGCATGATCTTGCAGATTGACTCCCAAGGATAACTGCAGAGGCGTCATCGCGCGCTCATCCTAGTCGGCCTGCCATTTAAACCAGGCATCAACCTGGCGAAACAAGCTGGCTGAAGCACTGGTATCAGGGGCGCTCTGGTCATGCAAACGCAGCCCGGTATCCTGCGCCTGCTGTAGACTAAAAAACGACGTCTCTTCTAAGCGTCCATCCAAGCGAAGATTGGCCCGCAACTGATTCATGCCGCCACGCAAGCTGACGCCTAACAATAGCTGCTGGTCTTGCACACGTAGGACTTGAACCTTTTGAGTTAAAGACAAACCCTGCAAATAATCCATCAGGCTGGCAAAAGCAGCTGCATCACGGATATTGGAGACTGCAAGCTGATAATCCCCCGCCCCCTGATCAGGCGAACTGGCATAGCGCTCCGCCAAGGCTTCAGCGACAAAATGCACCCCCTGGTCTAAAGCTTCACGCAAAGCGGTTGTTTGCAAATCCCTGGTGACCCTATCTAAGCCCGTAAATAGCTGCCAGTTCACAGCCCAATGACCCGAAGCTGGGTGAATACGACCAATCACGACTGCATCAGGGCGGTAAATCTGGCTAGCTTCCAGCACCTCACGGTTAAAACCGCCCCAGATGTCCGATAAAAGGCCGGAAGGCAAGGGATTGACTTCCTCATTAGGAAGCTTCAGTGGAACACCACGCAGCGCCATCTGCTGCTCTAAATAATCTGCCAGGTCGGCATTGGTTTCAGGCGTCACCAGGTAGCGCCCTTGGCGTCCCTGAAGTGCGATTAAGAAAAGGGTGCGCGGCCTACGGCTGTCCCATACCGGGGCCTGCATGCGCTGAAGCAGGTCGGTGATTGCATCCGGGTCAAATTCTAGGGTTAAACGATGCGCTCGAACCTCAGTGCCCTCGACGTCCATCAACTGATCAGAGGCGCCATAGGTGTATTGGCTGACCCAGCGCTGGGCGCGCGTGAGCTCCTGCCACAGATCAAAACGCTCTTCTTCTGCATAGAGCTCAGGCTCCTCTAAAAAGTCATCCGGGGGCAATCGCTCCAACACTTGGCGCGTGCCCGAAACACGCACCAGTAGCTCGCTCAGTACTTGATTCGCTGCCTCGGCACGGGTTGCGCTACTGGTATCTGCCACCAGGGTTTGAATCCGGTAAAGGCTTGCGCTGGTATCGCTAAAAGCCAAGGGGCTGAATAGCAGCAAAGCTCCGAGCAGGATGGCGACGAATCGACGGGCCTTGTTCAGTTTCACTCTTAAATCATCCCTTGTTCAAAAAACAAATTTTAATGCATCCACGCGCTCTGCGTAGAGCCAAAAGCTAGAGGGTGCTAGAATACGCCAGAATTTTGGCCTTGCCCAATGTTACCGACTGATTTTCCACAGCAGGATAGTTCATGAGCCGCAGTAAAACCCCGATTACGTACAAAGATGCCGGTGTCGATATTGATGCTGGAAACGCACTGGTTGAGCGCATCAAGGGTGTTGCCAAGCGCACCAGCCGCCCCGAAGTTTTAGGTGGCTTGGGCGGCTTTGGCGCCCTTTGCCAACTACCTGCGGGTTATAAAGAACCCCTGCTGGTTTCAGGCACCGACGGCGTGGGCACCAAATTACGACTCGCTATGGACTTAGGTCAACACGACACCATTGGCATCGATCTGGTCGCCATGTGTGTTAATGATCTGGTCGTCTGTGGCGCTGAGCCCCTGTTTTTCCTTGATTATTATGCCACCGGCAAGCTGAATGTTGATGTGGCTGCGGATGTTGTGAGCGGTATCGGTGCTGGCTGCGAGCAAGCAGGCTGTGCCCTGGTCGGTGGAGAAACCGCCGAAATGCCGGGCATGTACGAAGGCGATGACTACGACCTAGCAGGCTTTTGTGTCGGCGTGGTAGAAAAATCAGAAGTCCTCGATGGCAGCCAGGTAGCCGCAGGCGACCGCCTGCTGGGTTTGGCTTCTTCTGGCCCCCACTCTAATGGCTACTCCTTGATTCGCAAGCTGCTGGAAGTCAGTGGTGATGCGCTCGACAAGAAACTAGAGGATGGTAAAACCCTGGGTCAGGCCTTGATGGAACCGACCCGCATCTATGTCAAACCCCTGCTTAAACTCCTTAAAAGCCAGTCCGGTGTGCATGCCCTATCGCATATTACCGGCGGTGGCCTCTATGAAAATATTCCTCGCGTACTGCCTGAAAACTGCACGGCCCACTTGGATTTGACTCAATATCAGCGCCCGGCTGTCTTTAATTGGATGCAGGACGTAGGCCAAGTCCCTGAGCGAGAAATGTACCGCACCCTCAACTGCGGCATCGGCATGGTCCTGGCGGTTGCCGCTGATCAAGCCCAAGCGGTCACGGCCTTTTTGCAAGCCGAAGGTGAAAGGGTGTTTGATCTGGGCCGGATTGAAGCCCGTAACGGTGACGAAGAGCAGGTGGTCATTCAAGGGCTTAAGGCATGATGTATAGCAGTGAGCCTGCCGAAACCCGCCGTGTGGTGGTGCTGATCTCAGGCAATGGCAGCAACCTTCAAGCCTTGATTGATGCCCAGCAAACGCAGGAAGGCTTGGGCGGTGAAATCGTTGCCGTGGTCAGTGACCAACCCGATGCCTATGGTCTTGAACGAGCCCGCCAGGCTGAGATCGCGACTCAAATTCTGCCCAAGGGTGAGTTTAAATCACGAGAAGACTATGACCAGGCTCTGATCCGCTTGCTGGATGAATACCAGCCGGATTTACTGGTGCTGGCTGGCTTTATGCGCATCCTCACCCCAGCTTTTGTGCTGCGTTATCACGGACGCTTGCTCAATATCCATCCGTCTTTGCTGCCCAAATACAAGGGGCTGCATACCCATCAGCGCGCCTTGGAAGCTGGAGACACTGAGCATGGTGTCAGCATTCATTTTGTCACTGAAGAGCTGGATGGCGGCCCCTTGATCCTGCAAGCCAAGGTGCCAGTTGAAGTCGATGATGATGAAAAGACCCTGGCTCGCCGGGTTCAGGTCAAAGAACACCTGCTCTACCCCATCGTGGTGCGCTGGTTTTTACAAGGGCGTTTGCAGCTACAGGGCGATCAGCCCACTCTGGATGGTCAGCCTCTGCCTAAAACAGGCATTTTGTACCAAGAAGAAGCCTAGAGTTAGTGTTCTTAACTGGACACTCGTCTCTTCGCCTGTCATTATTTCGCGCTTTTATTGACTTGCTGCTGGACTGAGTCGGGAAAGTGCCACCTACGTTTGGTGGCCGCCGATGCCAGAAAGGCCGCAAGCGTGTTGAACCAAGTGTCCTCTCGTAAGGGACACCACTGCTCAGGAAAACCTCATGCCTGTTATTACCCTTCCCGACGGAAGTCAGCGTTCTTTCGATCACCCTGTCACTGTTCATCAGGTTGCCGAGTCCATCGGTAGCGGTCTAGCCAAAGCTGCCCTAGCCGGCAAAGTGAATGGCGAACTGGTCGATACCAGCCATACCCTCAGCGAAGACAGCGAACTGGCGATTATTACACCGCGGGATGCAGACGGCCTGGAAGTCTTACGCCACTCTTGTGCTCACTTGATGGCCCAGGCAGTTAAAAAACTCTTCCCTCAAGCTCAGGTCACCATCGGTCCAACCATCGAAGACGGCTTCTACTATGACTTTGATGTGCCTGAAGCCTTTACGCCAGAAGACCTAGAAGCCATTGAAAAAGAAATGGCGCGCCTGGTGAAAGAAGATATTCCGGTTGAGCGCTTCACAATGACGCGTGAAGAAGCCATCCCCTATTTTGAAGAGCAAGGCGAAATCTACAAAGCCGAAATCATTCGGGACATTCCCGTGCATGAAGTCCTATCCCTCTACAAGCAGGATGATTTCACCGACCTTTGCCGTGGCCCTCATGTGCCCAGTACCGGCAAGATCAAAGCCTTCAAACTGATGCGCGTCTCTGGTGCCTACTGGCGCGGCGACTCTAAAAACAAGATGCTGCAACGCATCTACGGCACCTGCTGGGCCGACAAAAAAGACCTTAAAGCCTATTTGCACCGCCTGGAAGAAGCTGAAAAGCGCGACCACCGCAAGCTGGCCAAGCGCATGGATCTGTTCCACATTCAGGATGAAGCACCTGGTATGGTGTTCTGGCACGCCAATGGCTGGACCCTTTACCAAACACTGGAAACCTATATGCGCGGTATTCTGCGTAATAATGGCTACCAGGAAGTGCGTACACCTCAGGTCGTCGATCGCATCCTGTGGGAAAAATCCGGGCACTGGGAGCACTACCAGTCCAATATGTTCACCACGGTATCCGAGCATCGCGACTATGCGATTAAGCCGATGAACTGCCCTTGCCACCTGCAAATTTTCAATCAGGGTCTAAAAAGCTACCGTGACCTGCCATTGCGCATGGCAGAGTTTGGCTCCTGTCACCGCAACGAGCCCTCAGGTTCGCTACACGGCCTGATGCGGGTGCGTGGCTTTACTCAAGACGATGCCCATATCTTCTGTACCGAAGAACAAATGGAAGATGAAGCGGCTCGCTTTATTCAGTTAACCCTGGATGTCTACAAGGACTTTGGTTTTGAAGATGTCGAACTGAAGCTGTCCACGCGTCCGGAAAGCCGCTTGGGTGCCGATGAACTCTGGGATAAAGCTGAACACGCCCTAGAGCATGCACTCAACAAAATCGGTAAAACCTGGGACCTACAGCCTGGTGAAGGTGCTTTCTACGGCCCTAAAATTGAATTTTCATTGAGAGACTGCTTAGGACGGGTATGGCAGTGCGGCACCCTGCAGCTGGATTTTGTCCTGCCCGGGCGCCTAGGTTCCACCTATGTCTGTGAAGAAGGCACTCGCAAGACACCAGTGATGCTGCACCGTGCGATCCTTGGCTCTTTTGAGCGCTTTATCGGTATTCTGATCGAACACTATGCCGGCGACCTACCCACCTGGTTGGCCCCCGTCCAGG
>SKOQ01000161.1 GCA_007119985.1 Marinospirillum sp. | reverse complement strand
TGATGACAATAGCGAGTGGGAACCACCTGATACCATGCCGAACTCAGTAGTGAAACCTCTCAGCGCCGATGATAGTGTGGGGCCTCCCCATGTGAAAGTAGGTCATCGTCAGGCACTTATTCTAAAAAACCCTCTGATCTTATGATCAGAGGGTTTTTTTATGGGCGCAATTCGTCAGCATCTCTGACATGAGTTTGTCTTCAATGATGGCTAGCATGATTATGCGGCGATGCCTAGCTCTAAAAAGAATTGGCAGGATGCACAAAGACCCTAGACCTTAGCGGTAAGAGGCTTGCGATGCGGAGGTAAAGCGCGTTTAATAGCGATTTATCCGAGTCGCCTATGAATCTTTACCCTCTTCTACACCTGCTTAATTCATCCCGCTATGTTTCTGGTACTGAACTTGGTCGCCAGTTAGATTTATCTCGCGCGGCGATTTGGAAGCAAATTAAGCAGCTTGAGCAGCTTGGATTGGACATAGAAACCCATCGCCAGCAGGGGTATCGCCTCAGTCAGGCCTATCGTTTTTTTGACCCCGAGCAGCTCAAAACGGCCTTAGAAGTTAAGGCGGTGCCTGTTGCGCATCTTGAGGTCTATCCTAGCTGCCCGTCGACTAACCTGCGTTTACATGAGGTGCTTCAGCAAGGTCAGAGTATCCAGCAGGCACTGGTTGTTGCTGACTTGCAAACGGCAGGCCGTGGCCGACGTGGTCGCGCCTGGATGAGCCCTTTAGGTAGCTCAATCTGTCTTTCATGGGGGTGGCGTTTTGATGGCTCTGCACAACAGCTGGAAGGCTTGAGCTTGGCTGTTGGTGTGGTGATAGTTGAGACGCTACAGCAGCTAGGTATTGAAGGCGTGGGGCTGAAGTGGCCGAATGATCTCTATACTGCCGAAGGTAAACTCGGCGGGATTCTAATCGAGCTTGCTGGTGATCTGGCTGGTCCTTGTGAGTTGATTCTCGGTGTTGGTCTTAATGATACGCGACCACAGCATCAGATTGAACTAGACCAGCCACTGGCTTATCTCAGCGAATGCGCAACGGCGCTTCCAGATAAAAATCAGTTAGCCGCGCTCTTAACTCAGGGCATTTTTAAGTTGCTGAGTCGCTATTTGGAGCAAGGCTTTACTGCTTATTCCGGGGCATGGAATGACTTCCATATATGGCATAACCGACAAGCAAGAGTGTTGGCGCAGGGACGTCAAGAGCAGGTGCGGCTTGGTGGTGTGAATCAGCGTGGTGAGCTTGAGGTTTTTGATCAGGCCGGCGCTTCACGCTTTCTATCTGGTGGAGAAATCTCAGTGAGAGTCGATAAAGATGATTTTGGATCTTGATATAGGCAACACGCTTTCAAAATGGCGTCTGAAGAGCTTGGAGCAGGATAAAATCATCGAAAGAGGCTCGGTTTGGACTCGGGATCGCTGGGATGGCTCGCAGGAGCTTCCAGACTTTCGAGATCTGAAGGCGATCCGTATTTCTAATGTGGCAGGCAAGGACATTCTGCGCAAGGTCGAGCGCCTTGCTAAGCGCTACCGTGTGAAGCTCTACGTCGCACGCTCATGCGAAGAGTCTGCAGGAGTCCGAAATGGATACCAGAAGCCAGAGGCTTTAGGTGTCGACCGGTGGATGGGGGTGCTTGCCGGCTATCATGCGCTGGGTGGCTGTTGTGTGATCGACTGTGGTAGCGCGATCACGATGGATTTTGTCCTGCCTGATGGTCAGCACCTAGGTGGATTTATCACGCCTGGAATGCGTCTGATGAAGGAAAGCTTGAAGCTTGGGACAAGCAACGTGCCATTTCAGCAGGATGATACCTACCAAGGATTAACTGTACCAGGCACAAGCACGCAGGAGGCTGTCACGCATGGGATTTTTCTTGCGGCTGTAGGGCAAATTGCCCTCGCCTACGATCAGTTCTGCCAGAGTCAGAAACAAAAGCTGCCGATCATTCTCACCGGTGGTGATGCCGATCTTATCCGTCGTGGGCTGAGTGCCAATGCCTATAGGTGGCCAGATATGGTCTATGCAGGACTCGAGCTCATCTTTCCCCTGACGGCGCTAGAGCGGCAAGGCCAGCTCTATGGTGCGCCTGTAAGAGCAAAAATTATAGAAAAAGTTGTTTTTGCTTAAAAAAAGCTTGCTGTTCTATTAGTGAGCTGTTAAAGTTGCGCCCGTTGTTGAGACAGGCACTGCATTTCTTGACAGCGAGCGTCTAGCCTATATAATAGGCGACCCTATGGAGGGATTCCCGAGTGGCCAAAGGGAGCAGACTGTAAATCTGCCGCGCGAGCTTCGAAGGTTCGAATCCTTCTCCCTCCACCATTTATTCCCAGGGCATGCGGGCATAGTTTAATGGTAGAACCTCAGCCTTCCAAGCTGATGACGCGGGTTCGATTCCCGCTGCCCGCTCCAGGTTTGCTCATGTAGCTCAGGGGTAGAGCACACCCTTGGTAAGGGTGAGGTCGACGGTTCAAATCCGTCCATGAGCTCCATTGTTTAGGCCAGTAGCTCAATTGGCAGAGCAGCGGTCTCCAAAACCGCAGGTTGGGGGTTCGATTCCCTCCTGGCCTGCCAATCTTCCTCAGATTGGTATTCCATCCCCACATTTTTGATCTACCGCAAGGAGTTTGGGTTTCTAATGAAAGCTAAAGCTGAGGCTCAGCCGGCTAAACTAGACGGATTCAAATGGTTGCTGGTCGTTCTCCTAATTGTTGCGGCTGTTGCTGGCAATATGTTTTTCTCTGATCTCCCTATGCTCTATCGGGTGGTCGGTGTTGTTGTGCTTTCTGCTGCAGCCTTCTTTCTCTTTGTGACGACAGAGAAAGGTCAAAAATTCTTAGTGATGGCAAAAGAAGCGCGCACAGAAATTCGCAAGGTGATCTGGCCTACGCGTCAAGAAACGACGCAAACTACCCTGATTGTTCTAGCCGCTGTCGCGATTGTTGCATTGCTTTTATGGCTCATCGATCTGTTGGTGAGTTCGGCAATTAAATTTCTGATCTACTAGGAATTCGTTATGGCAAAGCGCTGGTACGTCGTGCATGCCTATTCAGGCTTTGAAAAACAAGTGATGCGCTCATTGATTGAGCGTGTGAAGCTGAAAGGTATGGAAGACCACTTCGGGCAAATTCTTGTGCCGACTGAAGAAGTGGTTGAAATGCGCGATGGTAAAAAGCGTCGCAGTGAGCGCAAATTCTATCCTGGCTATGTTTTGGTCGAAATGGATATGAATGATGCAAGCTGGCACTTGGTAAAAGAGACGCCAAAGGTTTTGGGTTTCATCGGCGGTACGCCAGAGAAGCCTGCGCCGATCACACAGCGTGAAGCAGATGCGATTCTGCAGCGCGTACAAGATGGTTCTGATAAGCCTCGTCCTCGTACGATGTTTGAGCCAGGCGAAGTCGTGCGTGTTTTGGAAGGGCCGTTTGCTGACTTTAACGGTGTGGTCGAAGAAGTGAATTATGAGAAGAGTCGCCTGCATGTTTCTGTGCTGATCTTTGGACGGGCGACACCGGTTGAGCTTGAGTTCGGCCAGGTCGAGAAAGACTAGTTTTTGGTGCCCATCAGGGCAAAATATTGGGAAGCCGTCAGGCGCTAATACCCTAGGAGAAGAGTGTGGCTAAGAAAGTACAAGCCTATATCAAGCTGCAAGTTGCAGCAGGCAAAGCGAATCCAAGTCCCCCCGTTGGCCCTGCATTGGGTCAGCACGGCGTCAACATTATGGAGTTCTGTAAAGCGTTTAACGCCCAGACTCAAGATGTTGAGCCAGGTCTGCCTATCCCCGTTGTGATCACTGTTTATAGCGATCGCAGCTTCACGTTTGTAACCAAAACACCTCCAGCTGCTGTTCTGCTGAAGAAGTCTTTGGGTCTGAAATCAGGTTCTGCTGTACCTAACAAGAACAAGGTCGGCAAAATTACGCGTGAGCAGTTAGAAGAAATTGCGAAGGCGAAAGAGCCAGATTTGACTGCTGCCGATATGGATGCAGCTGTACGTACTATCGCAGGTACTGCGCGTAGTATGGGTATTGACGTGGAGGGCGTATAAGATGGCTAAGCTGACTAAGCGTCAAAAACTGATCGCAGAAAAAGTAGACGTAAACAAGTCTTACACAGTAGAAGAAGCGGTTGCATTGCTGTCTTCTTTGCCCCCCGTCAAGTTCAAAGAAACAGTTGAACTGGCTGTCAATCTGGGCGTTGATCCACGTAAATCTGACCAGGTTGTTCGTGGCGCAACTGTGCTGCCCAACGGTACAGGTAACTCGGTTCGTGTCGCTGTATTCGCACAGGGCGCGGCTGCAGAAGCGGCTAAAGAAGCCGGTGCTGACTTGGTTGGTATGGATGATTTGGCTGAGCAGGTCAAAAAAGGCGAGATGAACTTTGATGTTGTCATCGCTGCACCTGATGCAATGCGTGTTGTGGGTATGCTGGGTCAGATTCTTGGTCCACGTGGCTTAATGCCCAACCCCAAGGTCGGCACTGTCACTCCTGACGTTGCGACTGCAGTGAAAAATGCCAAGGCAGGTCAGGTGCGCTTCCGTACTGACAAGAATGGTATTATCCACGCTGGCGTCGGCAAGGTTGACTTCTCTGCTGATGCAATCAAAGGCAACATTGAAGCCTTACTGGTTGACCTGAAAAAGCTGAAGCCTTCTTCATCTAAAGGTATCTATATGAAGAAAGCGACCCTCTCTAGCACCATGGGTCCTGGCTTAACTTTGGATCTCTCCAGCTTAAGCATTTAACTTTTACCCAGCCCTAGCTTGACTCGGGTTGGGTGCAGACTTTGCGGTATCTGATCTTAGGATCAGATCCCCTCAAAGACCGCAGGCGTCATTTTAATGACTTAATTTCCTGCGCAGATGGAAATGACCGCCAGCATTTGTCGGTCCAACCATCATACCGACTCCGTGTTGCGGAGGGTTGGAAACCGTAGAGTAAGACAAGGTCTTATCTCTAAAAGAGGAGCAAGTAATCGTGGCAATTGGTCTGAATGACAAAAAGGTGATCGTTGCTGAAGTCAACGAAGCCGCCAAAGCTGCTCTGTCCGTAGTCCTGGCTGA
>SKOQ01000170.1 GCA_007119985.1 Marinospirillum sp. | reverse complement strand
TCGCATCAGAGCGTTAGAGGCGCTGAGACAGCATCGATGGCTTTTCTCAGAGTATCTGGGCTAGTGTTGGGAAGTCGCCAAGATCTGTCAAGCGTTCGTTTGAATTTTGGTGCTCAAGATGAACCTTGGGTAGAGGGAGTTGGTTGCCTTGCTTGGAGGCTGAAGAAAGGGAGAAGCAGAATAAAACAGTCGATAGCTAGATCGCCTGTCAAGTTGTCTAGGAGAGGGGGTAATTTCAGAAACAAAAAAAAGCGCTCTAGGCGCTTGATTGTCTTCTGCTCTTTAATGGTGGGTGGTACAGGGCTCGAACCTGTGACCCCCAGCTTGTAAGGCTAGTGCTCTACCAACTGAGCTAACCACCCACGTTTTGAAATGGCGGACCGGACGGGGCTCGAACCCGCGACCTCCGGCGTGACAGGCCGGCATTCTAACCAACTGAACTACCGGTCCGCTTATTTCAAAGAGCAAAGAGTTTATCGTGGCGGACCGGACGGGGCTCGAACCCGCGACCTCCGGCGTGACAGGCCGGCATTCTAACCAACTGAACTACCGGTCCGCATAGATAAAACTCAACATCACCGTCATTTTTCAATGGTGGGTGGTACAGGGCTCGAACCTGTGACCCCCAGCTTGTAAGGCTAGTGCTCTACCAACTGAGCTAACCACCCCGGTCATGTGGCTGCGCATTCTACAGGGTTTTCTGGGTGCGTCAACTGTTTTTTTAAACTTTTCTGTTTTTTATTCTAGTGAGCAAAAAAGAGGTTTTTTTGCTCTGGTATAAGGGAACTTTTCTAGAGTGCTTTTTTCTGATGCTAGGCAAATGTCAGGTTAACTAGACAAGGGGCTGAGAGAACCCATGATCTAGATCAAATTGCTGCAAGGATTCATGCTCGAATCAACGCTTCTTATTGGCCTTTTGTTGGATATAGCGCAGACTTAGGTTCAGGTCATCCTCGCTCTGAGTTAGAATGATCGGGATCCATTGACTTGTATCATGGCTGGGAATTCCCAGCTCCAGGAGACTTGGCGCTGGATTCTTCCAACTTAACTGCTGTAATGGGAACCTGACATGAGCACAGCAATTGAAACTTCAACTACCTATAACTACAAGGTCGTAAGGCAGTTTGCCATTATGACTGTGGTCTGGGGTATCGTCGGCATGCTTGTTGGCGTCTTGATCGCAGCTCAGCTGGCGTGGCCAGTTCTGAACTTTGATCTACCTTGGACAAGCTTCGGCCGTTTGCGTCCGCTACACACCAATGCTGTTATTTTTGCTTTTGGTGGTTGTGCCCTTTTTGCCACTTCCTACTATGTGGTGCAACGTACCAGTCAGGCGCGTCTGATTTCAGATGGCTTAGCGGCGTTCACCTTCTGGGGATGGCAGCTGGTCATCGTCCTTGCGGCGATTACCCTTCCTTTAGGTCTCACTCAGGGTAAAGAGTATGCTGAGCTGATTTGGCCTATCGATATTTTGATCGCTGTAGTCTGGGTTTCCTATGCCTTTGTTTTCTTGGGAACCATCTATAAGCGCAAAACATCACACATCTATGTTGCTAACTGGTTTTTTGCAGCGTTTATCCTGACGGTTGCTGTACTGCATATCGTCAACAGCATGGCGATTCCGGTCACTTGGACCCTGTCCTACTCCATCTATTCGGGTGCAACCGATGCCATGGTGCAGTGGTGGTATGGTCACAATGCTGTGGGTTTTTTCCTGACAGCTGGCTTTTTGGGCATGATGTACTACTTCGTACCTAAGCAAGCTGAGCGTCCTGTTTACTCCTATCGCCTGTCCATCGTTCACTTCTGGGCACTGATTTGTGTCTATATGTGGGCTGGTCCTCACCACTTGCACTATACCGCATTGCCAGACTGGGCTCAGTCTTTGGGTATGGTCATGTCTTTGATCCTGCTTGCACCTTCTTGGGGTGGTATGATCAACGGTATGATGACCCTGTCAGGTGCTTGGCATAAGCTGCGGACAGATCCTATTCTGCGCTTCTTGGTTGTTTCTCTGTCTTTCTACGGCATGTCGACCTTTGAAGGTCCAATGATGTCGATTAAAACCGTCAACGCCCTGTCTCACTACACTGACTGGACTATCGGTCACGTTCATGCTGGCGCACTTGGCTGGGTCGCGATGATCACGATTGGTTCGATCTATCACTTGATCCCTAAAGTCTTTGCTAAGCGTGAAATGTACTCGACTGATCTGATCAACGTGCATTTCTGGCTCTCTACAGTCGGTACGGTGCTTTATATCGTCTCTATGTGGGTCAACGGTATTATGCAAGGCTTGATGTGGCGTGCTGTGAATGCTGACGGTACTTTGATGTACACCTTTGTGGAATCGGTTGAAGCCAGCCACCTGGGTTATATCGTCCGCTGGTTAGGTGGTGTGCTCTGGCTCGTTGGTATGTTGCTGATGGCGTACAACGTCTACAAAACTGTTTCCAGCGACGCTTCTGAAAAGCAAGCTGTACCACAAGCTGCCTGAGCGAAGGAGTCCTAACGCATGAAGCATGAAATCGTAGAAAAAAACGTTGGTCTTCTGGCTGTATTGATCCTGGTGGTCATCAGCTTTGGTGGCTTGGCGGAAATCGTTCCGCTTTTCTTCCAAGATGAAACGACCCAGCCTGTAGAAGGCCTCGAGCCTGTGAATGCACTGCAGTTGGAAGGTCGTGACATTTATATCCGTGAAGGCTGCTACAACTGCCACTCGCAGATGATTCGCCCTTTCCGTGCTGAAACGGAGCGCTATGGTCATTACTCGGTTGCAGGTGAGTTTGTTTATGATCACCCCTTCCAGTGGGGTTCTAAGCGCACAGGTCCTGATCTAGCTCGTGTTGGCGGTCGCTATAGTGACGATTGGCACTATGCGCACATGTACAACCCGCGTGATGTGGTGCCTGAGTCCATCATGCCTGCCTATCCTTGGTTGAACTACCGTACCTTGGATGGCCGTCATACCGCGAGAAAGATGGAGCGCTTAAGAATGTTGGGCGTACCTTATACCGATGAAGATATCGCCGGGGCTGCGGACATGGTTCGCGGTAAAACTGAAATGGATGCCCTGGTTGCGTATCTGCAACAGTTGGGCACTGTCCTGAACGAAACACGGTAAGGTTATGGATATTAATGTTTTTCGTGGAATTATGTCTGGGGTGTTGATGTTTGCCTTCTTGGGGATCGTTTTTTGGGCCTACAGCAAAGGCCAGAAAAAGACCTTTGATGAAGCTGCCAATTTGCCCTTTGAAGATGAACACGAAGACAGACCTAACCTAGGTACAAGCTCTTCACTGGAGAACAAAAAACATGACTGAAACAGCAGCCATGAGCGGTTTCTGGAGCCTGTGGATTACAGTGATCACCTTAGGTGTGATTGCTTTCTGCTGGTGGCTCTTGTATGCCAACCGCAAAACGGATAAGGCCCCCAATGCGAATGGGGAGGTTGAAACCACAGGCCACGCAGCAGATGGTATCGAGGAATATGACAACCCTCTGCCGCGCTGGTGGTTCATTATGTTCGTTGGCACGATTATCTTTGGTTTGGCCTATCTCGCCCTTTACCCTGGCTTGGGTAACTACAAGGGTCTGTTGGGCTGGACATCTGTGCAGCAGTACCAGGATGAGCGAATCATGGCAGAAGAACGCCATGCGCCGATCTTCCAGCAGTATGCGCAGCGCAGCGTTGAAGATCTTGCGAATGATCCTGATGCCATGCGTGTCGCGAACCGTCTCTTCCAAAACAACTGTGCTGTTTGTCACGGCTCATCAGCGCAGGGTGCCTATGGCTTCCCTAACCTGACCGACGGCAACTGGTTATATGGTGGCAGCCCTGAAGTCATTCGCACCTCGATTATTCAAGGTCGTAATGGCTTGATGCCAGCTTGGTTGAGCACCCTAGGCGAAGAAGGCGTGGATAACATGACGCATTATGTGATGGGTCTTTCAGGTCTAGATCATGATGAGAGCAAGGCTCTGGTTGCTGCACCTCAGTACCAGGCCATCTGTTCTTCATGTCATGGTGTCGAGGGTCGTGGTAGTGCAGCGATGGGCATAGATAGCATTGGTGCGCCTGATCTGACCGTTAACACTTGGATTTATCAGATCCCTGGTCAATCCGTCTATGACTCAGTGGCTTTTACTCTGCGTCATGGTCGTAACGGTTACATGCCTTCACAGGCACGCTACCTCGACTTTGGTGTACAGCTGCCCAGTAACCTGCGTTCGCTCTCTCCTGAGCAAAAAGCAGAGTTGCTGCCAAAAGTTCACCTTGTCACTGCCTATATCTACTCATTGAATCGCGGCGAATAAGCTGTATTGATGAGCGAGTAGAGAAAAAGAGGAATGCGGCGTTGTGCCGCATTCCTTTTATTTTTGGCAGGCGTATGTTTGCTGTAACTTCTTAGATAAAGATCTTGATCATTAAAGACATTTTTTGAGACGTTACACCAGACTGACTACTTAACAATAAAATAAAGAAGTCGCATTCAAGCGGCCAGTGTAGTGAGTTCTCTAATCATGCTAGCTTGGTGAGAATCGAATGAGTGAGAAAATTCCAACCCGTGATGTCACGCCAGTCGATGCTGGAAAACAGCGCCGCTCTCCTACTGAGGGCGGTCCCGGAGGTCAGCTCTACGCTAGCCGTCGCCATATTTATGTCAAACGTGTCACTGGTGTTTTCAACCGTTTCCGTAAGGTATCCAGTTGGTTATTACTTCTGGGCTTCTTTTTAGGCTCATTCGTTCCTTACGGGGATCGTCAAGCGATACTCTTTGACTTGCCGAGCCGACAGTTCCATATTTTCGGTGCCACCTTTTTCCCACATGACTTTATGCTACTGGCATGGTTGCTGATTATTTTGGCTTTTCTGCTCTTCTTTGTGACCAACTTTGTCGGTCGCGTTTGGTGTGGTTATGCCTGCCCTCAGTTTGTTTGGACTTGGCTTTATATCTGGGTTGAAGATAAGGTGGAGGGCGCGCCAAATCAGCGCAAAAAGCTCAACGAGCAAACCATGAATGTGAATAAGTTCTGGCGCAAGTTTGCTAAGCATGGCCTGTGGCTTTTGATTGCACTTGCCACGGCTATTGCGTTCGTGGGTTACTTTTCTCCGATTCAAGACCTGCTACCTCGCTTAGTGCGCTTAGAGCTAGGCCCTTGGGAAACCTTCTGGCTAGGCTTCTTTACCTTTTTTACCTACTTGTTTGCTGGCTGGATGCGCGAACAGGTGTGTATCTATATGTGCCCCTATGCCCGCTTCCAATCGGTGATGTTTGATAAAGACACCTTGATTGTCTCCTATGATGCAGCGCGCGGCGAGCCTCGTGGTAAGCGTAAAAAATCAGACAATCCGAGCGAAAAAGGCCTAGGCGCTTGTATTGATTGTGATCTTTGCGTACAAGTCTGCCCTGTCGGTATTGATATTCGCAATGGCCTACAATATGAATGCGTGACCTGCGCTGCCTGTATCGATGCTTGTGATCAAGTGATGGACAAGATGAACTATCCGCGCGGTCTCATTCGCTACACGACAGAAGAAGAGCTGGCTGGGCGTCAGACTAAGTTTTTGCGTCCTCGCTTACTTGGTTATTTGGCTGTTCTGCTGGCGATGGTCGTGGCCTTTACTCTGGTGCTGGGTCAGCGAGTGCCTGTTGAACTCGAAGTCTTGCGTGATCGCAATCAATTAATGCGAATCACACCTCAAGGCATGGTCGAGAACAGCTATTTGATTCGGATTGCGAATATGGATCAGCAGCCACACCGTTATACTCTGACTCTGCGTGATGCCCCGGAAGGTCTAGAGCTTTTAGCTGAAAGTGTTTACACTCTGGCGGCAGGCGAGGTCGTGCAATTCCCGATCCGCATTCATGCGAATCCGAATATTCTTCAAACACCTGCTCCTGCTTTTGATATTCAATTGCAACTAGAAGCTGAAAACGTACCACATATTCAGCGCACGCGTGAATCACGATTTATTATGAGGTCGCCTCGTTCATGACACAGTCTAGCGCTATGAAAAAAATCCCCTGGTATAAAGAGCCGATGGTGTGGCTCGCCTTTTCTCCAGCCATTTTTGGTGTCATCGTGGGTTTGACGCTCTTGACGATAGGCGTCTTGAGCTACGATGGCCCAGTGCATGAAGATTATTATCGAGAAGGTCGTACGATTAACCAGTCTTTTGAGCGCGATCGCGTTGCACGAGATCTTGGGTTACGGGCGGATGTGCGCTTTACAGGTGATCAGGTCGTGCTGAACTTGAGTGGTGATTTGGCTGATTTTCCTCACGAATTGGTGGTGTTGATGGAAAATGCGACTCGCTCTTCATTGGATTTCTCGGTGCCATTACGTCATATTCATGCAGGCCAATATGTTGGGGACTTGCCTCAGCAAGCCCAGCATCAATGGGATGTTAAGCTCTATGGTCCTGAGCGTGAATGGCGGCTTTATGGACGAGCCGAGTTCCCCATGACACGTACTCTGGTGCTGCAGCCTAGTCAGCGCTAGGTCAAGGCGATTGGATCTGATAAAGCTTTCTTTACAGCAGCGGCTTGTCCGCTGTTTTTTTATTCATTAATGAGTGTTTTCTCGTTGAGAGAAACTTGTTTCAGTAGATTGAGTCAGTAAAGGGTGACGATCGTATGAGTCAAGAAGCCTGTTTCCACTGTGGTGAGGTTGTTCCTGAAAGCAGCCCTTATGTGGTGCGTATTCATGATGAAGAGAAACGCCTGTGCTGTCCTGGCTGCGAGGCTGTTTCTAATGCGATCGTGCTCGGTGGATTAGAAAGCTACTACAAGTTTCGCACAGAGTTGCCGCCACGCCCCGAGCTTTCTGCTGAGGAGCAGGCTGAATTGGCGGTTTATGATGCGCCAGAATTATTGCAAGAATTTGTGACGCTCGATGAAAGCGGTCTTGCTGAAACAACTCTCGCAATCGAGGGGATTACTTGCGCCGCGTGTGCCTGGTTGATTGAGCATCAAATTAATGATCTACCCGGCGTGGAATACACAGGCGTCAACCTGAGTTCACAAAGAGCGACGCTGCGTTGGAAGATCAATCAACTTCCGCTCAGTCAGCTGCTGATTGCTTTTAAGAATATTGGTTATAGCGCCTTGCCTTGGCGAGCCGATGCCCAGCAAAAACAGCAAGAAAAAGAGCAGAAAACGGCAATACGCCGCTTGATTGTTGCGGCGATTGGCTCGATGCAGGCCATGATGTTTGGGATTGCGCTTGAAGCGGGTATTTTAGCGAGCTACATGGAACAAGAGTTTGTTCTACTCTTTCAGTGGATGTCCTTTTTAGTGACCACGCCAGTGGTGCTCTATTCTGCTTGGCCCTTTTTTACCAGTGCTGTCCATGAGCTCAAGCGTAAGCGTTTGAATATTGATGTTCCTGTCTCCTTGGCGATTGGCTTGGGCTATGCCGCGAGCGTGTGGGCCTTGGTTTTTGAAACCGGTGAGTTGCATTTTTATGCGATTGCCATGTTCGCCTTTTTCCTCTTGTGTGGCCGCTATATTGAGATGCGAACGCGTCATCGTCTAGGTCAAGCCGGCAATGCCTTCCACGATTTGATCCCTCAAGCCACCTTACGCTTAGGCCCGCAGGGTGAAGAAGAATATATTCCAAGTCGCCAACTCAAAAAAGGGGATCGTATCCTCGTTAAACCAGGACATACCTTTCCTATTGATGGGGTGATTCTGGAAGGTCATTCGAGTGTGAATCAAGCGACCATGACGGGTGAGTACTTGCCCGTTGCCTGTCAGCCAGGACATCAGGTTTTAGCTGGCACACAAAATATTGGCAGTCCACTGATTGTCGAGGTGCAAAAAACAGGGGCGGATGTCCGTTTAGCCAGCATTTCGCGCTTAAGTGAGCGAGCTCTCGCTGAGAAGCCCCGAATTCAGACGCTCGCTGCTTTTATTGCGCAATACTTTGTTGCAGCGACCTTGCTGGTGGCGATCACTGTCTTTAGTGTCTGGTGGATGATCGAGCCAGAGCGTGCTTTTTGGGTCACCCTTTCTGTGCTGGTGGTGACCTGCCCTTGTGCTCTGGCCTTAGCAACCCCAACGGCTCTCGCTGTGACCAATGCAACTTTAAACCGACAAGGTGTACTGATTACCCGTGGTCATGTGCTTGAAGGGCTGGCCAAGGCCACCCATGTTATTTTTGACAAAACAGGGACGCTGACAGAAGGGCGCCTTGAACTCAAGCATCAGATTTGGTTAGCTGATCCTCAGGATCCGCGCCGTGAGCGTGCTGTTGCTCTTGCTGCGGCCTTAGAGAGCTATTCTGAGCATCCCATTGCACGGGCTTTTGTCGGTCAGCGTGACCCCCAAGATCAAGTCAGTGATCTCGAAGCCATCACTGGGCAGGGTTTACAGGGGTGGATTCAAGGCGAGCGTTATCGCTTAGGTCGTGCCGATTTTGCCGCGCCGGCCTCTCAGTTAACGCCACCAGAGCAAGAAGGGCAATGGCTTCTGTTGGCGGATGAACAAGGCCCCTTGTGCTGGTTTGGTCTGACGGATCAGCTGCGCTCAGATGCAGCCTTGGCTATTAAACAGCTGCAGCGGCTGGGGCTATCTTTAGAGCTACTTTCTGGTGACCAGCAGCGTTCTGTTGAAGCTGTGGCTCAAGAACTCGGCATCCAGAATTTTACTGCTAGTGCCACGCCTGAGCGTAAACTAGAGCGTCTTAAAGAGCTACAAGCTCAGGGTCGTCAAGTTGTGATGGTCGGCGATGGCGTCAACGATGTTCCGGTTTTAGCCGGAGCGCAGGTATCGATTGCGATGGGAGATGCCACGGATCTGGCCAAAACCAGTGCGGATACACTGCTCCTTTCAAGCCGCCTCGAGCGCATCCCACAAGCGATTCAAAAAGCACGGATGACGCGGATCACCATCGCGCAGAACCTGGCTATTTCGTTGGGCTACAACCTGATGGCCCTTCCTGCTGCTGCGATGGGTTTGATTCCACCCTGGATGGCCGCTTTAGGGATGACCGCCAGTTCGTTGGTGGTTGTATTCAACGCCTTGCGTTTGCATGACCGCGCAAGTGAGGAGCGGTTGAGTGAGCAGCGAGCGCAGATTGAACAGCAGGTGATCTTGGACTCAACGCCCGAGGCAAAGTCAGTATGAATATTCTTTTTTTACTCATCCCACTGTCGATTGTTTTACTCAGTTTGGCCATCTGGGCCTTCTTTTGGGCAGTCAAAAATGATCAGTTTGAAGATCTAGAAGGCCCAGCCTACTCGATTTTGTTTGATGATGATCAGCCTGAATCCAAGCCCAAGCCGACCCAAGGAGAGCAGGGATCGGTTGAGACGCCTGCGCCAGACCAGCAAGACGATTCCGCAGCGAAATGATACAAGAACTCCTCGCCATTGGTGTGGTGACAGCACTGATCGCTGGCCTGCTTGGGGGAGGTCACTGCATCGGTATGTGTGGTGGTATCGTGAGTGCTTTAAGCTTTGCGCTCCCGCCGAGCCAACGCCATCCTGCCCGCTTACTCAGTCTGCTGTTGATGTATAACCTTGGGCGTATCTCAAGCTATGTCTTGGCGGGTGCATTGGTTGGCGGTCTTGGTCAACTACTCGTGCAGTCCATTCAGCCTGTGGTGCAATTACTGAGCTGGCTTGCCGTCATCATGTTGGTGATGATGGCGGCTTATATCGGCCAGTGGTGGATGGGGCTTTTGAAGGTCGAAGCGCTGGGAAAAGGCTTATGGCGACGTCTAGAGCCGATCGGACGTCGGCTGATGCCAGTGACCCACCCCGCACAGGCTCTCGGGATTGGCTTGGTTTGGGGCTGGTTGCCCTGTGGCTTGGTCTACTCCATGTTGATTTTGGCGCTCAGTAGCGGCAGCGCATTCAATGGGGCGGCCTTAATGCTCTTTTTTGGTCTGGGTACGCTGCCCACCCTGTTGTTAACCGGCGCGCTTGCCCAGCAGCTGATGGCCTACCTACGCCAAGGTTTTTGGCGCCAGTGTTCTGCGTTGCTTCTGCTGCTGTTTGCTGTGCTGCAAGCCTGGCCACTGCTGGGATTGAACCGATTTTTTTAAAAAGAGATACTCATGATGAATAATGTCGATTTTGATCAGTTTGAATGGAATGCCGCCTTAATTGAGCGCTATAACCTCGCTGGTCCGCGCTATACCTCCTATCCAACGGCACCTCAGTTTCATGCTGGTTTTGATGCCTTAGCCTATCGTCAGGCGCTGATCGACAGCAATGCCAGCCAAGCGCCTTTATCTTTGTATTTTCATATCCCTTTTTGTGCCAAGGTCTGCTTTTACTGTGGCTGCAATAAAATCGCGACGGGGGATACCTCGCGCTGCGGTCCTTATCTTGAGCGCTTGTACCAAGAAATGGATCAGATCGCTGCTGTGATCGATACCTCGCGACCTGTGCATCAGCTGCACTGGGGTGGTGGCACGCCTACTTTTCTCTCGCACCAGCAAATGCGGGAATTAATGGAGCACACTCGCGCACGTTTCCAATTGCGTGATGATGATCAAGGCGACTACTCCATTGAGATCGACCCGCGTGAAATCCAGCCAGATACCTTGCCTTTATTGCGTGAGCTGGGCTTTAACCGTATGAGCTTTGGTTTACAGGATTTAAACCTGCAAGTGCAGCAGGCAGTGAATCGTGTCCAGCCGCGTGAGATGACTGAAGGCGCATTGCAGCAAGCGCGCGAACTGGGTTTTCGCTCTTTAAACCTGGATTTAATCTATGGCTTGCCGCATCAAACCCCTGATAGCTTTGCGCAGACCGTTGAAGAGGTGATAGAAATGTCGCCAGATCGCCTCTCTGTCTTTAACTATGCCCACTTGCCTGAGCGCTTTAAACCTCAGCGTCGGATTCGGGCTGAAGACCTGCCGAGCCCAGAGCACAAATTATTGATTTTAGAGCAAACCATTCGGCGTTTAGTTGAAGCCGGCTATGTCTATATCGGCATGGATCACTTTGCTAAGCCAACGGATAGTCTCGCCATTGCGCAGCGCGAAGGGCGCTTACATCGCAATTTTCAAGGTTATACCACCCATTCAGATTGTGATTTGATTGCGATGGGGGCCTCCTCAATTAGTCAAGTCGGCCCGACCTATGCACAAAACCACCATGATACTGAGGGTTATGAAACACAAATCGGACAAGGGCAGCTTGCGACTTTGCGTGGTCTGGTATTGACGCAAGATGATATACTGCGCCGTGCAGTCATTAATCAATTAATCTGTCATTTCGCACTGGACAGTCAAGCTTGGAGCGCGGCTTGGGGGGTTTCATTTAATGACTATTTTGCGCCAGAGCTTGAGGCGCTGAAAACCCATGCAAAAGATGGTTTGCTGGAGATCCTCCCTGAGGGATTAAGGGTCACACCAGCGGGTCGTTTATTGATCCGTAGTCTGTGCATGGTCTTTGATGCCTATTTGGATCAGCCTAACCTAGGCCGCGCTTTTTCACGAATTATCTGATCTGATTGCGGGAGATCAATCCGCGTGGTACAAAGGATTGATCTTCAGCATGAAATACATAAGAGGGAGACGACGCTATGACAAGTCGCCAAATGAAAGGAAGTGGTCTGATATTCAGTAAGGAAACCCGTTGCATGACCTGCAGCTTAAGTTCCCTGTGTTTGCCCCTCTCGTTGAATCTAGAGGATATCGATCAGCTAGATCGTATTATTAAACGCCGCCAGCCACTGAAAAAAGGTGAGCATCTTTTCCGCCAAGGTGACCCCTTTGATTGTGTTTATGCGGTGCGTTCGGGAAGTTTAAAAAACTACATCATGACTAACGATGGTGAAGAGCAGATTACCAACTTCCATCTGCCGAGCGAGCTGGTTGGCTTGGATGGTATTGATTGCGCTAGCTATCCCATGTCATCTAAGGCGCTCGAAACGACGACGGTGTGTGAGATCCCTTTTAGTCGCTTACAAGAGCTGTCGTTAGAACTACCAGATTTACGCCAGCAGCTACTGAGCTGTATGAGTAAAGAGATTCGGGATGATAAGCAGATGATGCTGCTGCTCTCCAAGAAAAATGCTGAAGAGCGGGTAGCCACCTTACTCGCCAATCTTTCGAGCCGTTTTAAGCGCCGCGGCTACTCCCCTTATACCTTCCGTCTGCCGATGTCGCGCAATGAGATAGGGAACTATCTAGGCTTGGCTGTTGAAACGGTCAGTCGCGTGTTTACCCGCTTTCAAGCGATGCAGGTGATTGCAGTGAATGGTAAAGAGGTCCACATTACTGATCGCCCACAATTACTTGAGATGGCAGGCCTCGCTGATTGCGAAGCAGAGACTAAACTGGTTGCGCACGGCTAAAAGCCAAAGGAGATGAATATGCTCGATGATTTTGAACTCAAGCAAAAAGTCACTCTCTATCGGGATTTTCCAAAAAAGGGTTATCACATGCGTGACTTATCCGGTCTGTTGGACGATCCAAAAGCCCTCCAGTTGATCACCGATACCTTAGTACACCGCTATCTTGATGCTGGTTTGACGCGTTTGGTGGCACTGAAGGGGCGTGGCACTATGTTTGCGGCTATCTTGGCTTATCGACTGAACCTGCCTTTAGTGGTGATTCGTGATTTAGGTGAAGAACCGGGTGAAGTACTCTTCGAGCGCGCTCCGAGTGCTGGGGGCGAGCGGACTTTAGAAATGCGGGTCGGTGCAGTACAAGCAAAGGATCGTGTGCTGCTGTTCGATGATATTCTGTCCAGTGGCGCGACTCTTTTGGCTGCCGCTTCATTGGTCCGTCGGCAAGAGGGAGAGATCTATGAGGTGGCCACACTGATCGATCTGCCTGATCAAGGTGGAAGTGAGCGCTTACAAGAGATCGATGTCTCGACCTATGCCTTGATGGCTTTTGCTGAGCCTGAACTCGCACACGGCCAATGAGTCGTGGTCCCAGTCTATGGATGCAAGCGCTGGGACCACTCGTTGGAAAAAGATCTAGGCTGGATGAGAGAAAGCATCCACCAGCTGAATCCGCTGTGCCAGCTGAGCCTTCTGCTTGGCTTCTAATCCCACAAAATCAAACAAGTTGCGATCGGCCAACTGCGATGGTGCGACGTTCTGCATCGCGTTAAAAATGGTTTCGCTGCGTCCTGGGAATTGCTTGTCCCACTCTTGTAGCATCTCTTTAATAACTTGGCGCTGTAGGTTCTCTTGCGAACCGCACAGATTGCAAGGAATAATCGGAAAGTCCATCATCTGTGCAAAGGTCGCAATATCCTTCTCTTTACAGTAGGCCAGTGGGCGAATCACCACATTTTTGCCGTCATCAGAGAGCAGCTTTGGTGGCATGGCCTTTAAGCTACCGCCAAAGAAGAGATTTAAGAAGAGGGTTTCCAGCAAGTCATCCCGATGATGGCCTAATGCAATTTTCGTTGCACCTATCTCTTCTGCAAAGCCATACAGACTGCCGCGTCTGAGTCGAGAACAGAGGCCGCAGGTGGTCTTGCCTTCAGGAATAATCTCTTTGACGATGCTGTAGGTATCCTTTTCGAGAATATGAAAAGGGACGCCAAGTTCAGCGAGATAGGCAGGGAGGATATGCTCAGGAAAGCCCGGTTGCTTTTGATCGAGGTTGACGGCGATGAGCTCAAAACGCACCGGCGCACTCTTTTGCAAGCCCATCAACAGATGTAACAAGGTAAAGGAATCCTTACCGCCGGAAAGGCACACCATGACCTTATCGCCTTCTTGGATCATGTTGAAGTCAGCAATCGCTTGTCCTGCTTGGCGACGCAGGCGTTTTTGGAGCTTGTTGAATTCTTTCTTGGCCTTGGGGAGGAGTTCTTGCATCTGCGGCACCTATTGCGATTGGCTTCAAAGGCAGGCAAATTAACCAAAGCCACAGCAAATGTAAATGCCTTAAGCGTTTTCTATCGGCTTCAGCCCTGCTAACATCAGTTCAACACTTTTATTTCCGTTCAGGCCTAGAGAAAAAAATGACTGCTTTACAAGAAACCCGCATATTTGAGGACTTGATCGAAGTCTTACAGGAATTTCCTGAGGGCGTGAATGAACATACCTTGCTCAAAAAGCTGGATGAACGGGGCACTGTCATTCTAGAGCCAGATACTTTTAGCAACACCAACAAGCTCTTTAAAACCCATTTTTTACTCTATCATGCCTTGTACCAACTCCGAGATGATCTGTGGAAACGTGCGAAAGGCCATCTAGAAATCACAGCCGTTCGAGTGCAGTTGCAAACCTACCAGCCTGGGCACATTGCGCTCCAGCAGCATGATCCGATGCGTGATTACTATCTGGATTTAGAGCAGCTCGAAAAAACGACGGAACAAGATTTAGAAACCGCACTCAAAAATTTCTGGAAAAAACTGCACGAAGAAACCGTGTTTACTGGTGGTGGTGTTAAAGCCAAGGCGTTACAGGCGCTCGGGTTAAAAGAAGGCGTCTCAAGCAAGGAGATTAAGCTCAGCTATCGCCGCCTGGCGATGCAGCACCATCCAGATCGTGGCGGTGATCCTGAAAAGCTACAAAGTATTAATGAAGCGATGGAGGTGTTAAAGCCTCTACTCAGAAACGCTTAGAACAGAATAAGAAGGTGCAATGATGGAGAAAAAAAACTGGATGCGCAGCCTTACGCGCTGGCCCCTTGTCGCGCTGCTGTTATGCCTAGGGCTTTCTTCGCACAGCTGGGCGAACGATGCTGCTGAACCGCGCTTTCATGCGTCAATTCTGCTTTACCACCATGTGAGTACCAGCACACCGCCTTCGACCAGCCTGAGTCCACGTCAATTTGTAGAACATTTAGAGATGCTCGAGAGGGATGGTTTTGAGGTCTGGCCTTTGCCGCGAGTGATTCAGCATATCCAGCGTCGACGCCCGATGCCAGATAGAGTCGCTGTGCTGACCTTTGATGATGCCTATATCAGCGTCTATGAAAATGCCTTGCCTTTGATGCGCGAGCGAAACCTGCCCTTTACCATCTTTGTGAATGCACAGTTTATTGAGGATGGGCGCCCATTATATATGAGCTGGGCTCAGCTGCGTGAAGCTCAGCAGGCTGGTGGCACGATTGCCAACCACAGCTTAACTCACCCTTACATGGTGCGTCGTGATGGTGAGGAAACGGATGCCGCTTGGGAAGCCAGAATGCGCGCTGAAATCGAAGACAACCAGCGTATTTTAGAAGAGCGACTTGGCAATGTACCGCGCTTATTTGCCTACCCCTATGGAGAATACACACCTGAACTTGAGGCGATTGTGGCTTCACTAGGCTACGTAGCTTTTGGTCAGCACTCAGGGCCAGCCAGCCCTTTTAGCCGCTTAACGGCCATTCCACGCTATGCTGCCAATGGTGTTTTTGCCAATCCTGCTACGCTAAGAACCAAGCTCCACGCCCTACCGTTTCCGGTGGTTGAAGACCTGCCCGCTTCTGATCTAGTCGATGGAGCGCGTCCGCGTCCTACTTGGGCGTTTACGATGGAGCGGGGCGATTATCGCCTCAACCAACTGCGCTGTTATGGCCCCCAATCGCGCTTACTGAATACTGATGTTGAGCGAGTGGGTGAAGGGCGTGTCCGTGTTACAGTCACAGATTCTATTGCTTTGAATCCAGGGCGTTCGCGCTTTAACTGCACAGCACCACATAACAGCGAGAACCGTTACTTCTGGTTGTCGCGCCAGTGGCTGGTGCCACGACCTGATGGGAGTTGGGCACGCCAGTAGTTTTATCAAACGTAATAGATAACAAAAGGCCGAGCTATGTGCTCGGCTTTTTATTGGCTGCATCGATCATTCAAGTTCAGTGGCTAGTAGCTGGGTGTGGGGCCTTTCAATAGACGCACATACATCAGGGCTGTAGTGACGGCATCCCCCAGTGCAGTATGGCGCTCACCAACCATCGGTACACCCAATTTGTCTGCAATCGTTTCAAACTGCAGGTCAGGCGTTAACTCAGGATTGGCGCGCTGAATCTTGCTGAGATAGCAGTGAGAAAGCTCAATGGTTTTGTTGGGCAGGCTGAACCCAAAGCGCGGGCGAATAAAGCGATTCAGCACGGTCATATCGTAATCGATATAGTAGCCCATAATCGGGCGGTTACCGATAAACTGGATGAGTTCCTTCAGGGCATCCCCCAAGACTTCACCACCGAGCAGATCCACACCGCGAATGCGGTGAATTTTGATGGAGTCACCACTGAGGCTTTCTGGTTTTTGTAGCTTAATATCGAGCTTTTCACTGGTCAGAACTTGTGTGCCCTTGATCTTGACTGCGGCGATAGAAACCAGCTCCGCTTTTTGCGGATCAAGACTGGTCATTTCACAGTCCAGAGCGATGACTTCATCTCCTGTGTAGGGCTCGAAAATCCAAGCAAAGTCACCATTCTTCTGATTCCATCGATCTGTAGCGCTTCTTATTGTTTTTAAGACCATGGGAACTACCTCTCTAAATGATAGCGGTGGGTCATACGGGATTTGAATTCTTTGGCGATATGCAGGGCTTCCCTGAGGAGATCTCGATCGAGTTTATTCAATGATGTGGCGGTAATCTGGTTGGCTTCATCGCTACTGGCTTGGCCTTTGGCTGCCTTGAGTTGTTGTTGGAGGCGCAGCTGACTAAACACAGCCAGTGCTTCGGCTAGATCATCGGCGAAATCTTTTTTCAGTATTTTCTTTTCAGCCAGCTGTTCAAGGCGAGCGAAGGTGTTGGTTTCATGAATATGATGCTGCAGGGCCATGGTGCGAATACCATGCACCAGCGGAAAGATGCCTCCTTTTTTAAGATCAATACCATCTGATTTTTT
>SKOQ01000023.1 GCA_007119985.1 Marinospirillum sp. | reverse complement strand
TGGCGTCCCCGACAGGATTCGAACCTGTGACCTTCCCCTTAGGAGGGGGACGCTCTATCCAGCTGAGCTACGGAGACAAAATAGAAGGGGGAGCATTATAACCACTTGCTCGATCAGCGACAACGCAGCCTCTATTCTCGTGATGAGATCAGGCTCTAAAGGCCAAGTCGTCGCTGCTCACGTTGCAAGAAGATGACAAAACGATCGATCTCAGCCTGAGTGCTGCCATCCACATGAATAAAGCGAAATCCGCACAGCGTCCTCTGTTTTTTATCATCGTAGCGTGCATGACGGGCTTCCACTGCAACAGTGACTTTTTTCTCAAAGGCCTGTAGATCGAGTGTTAATTCTTCAAAAACTTCTCGTTTTTGAAAGGGAGGCGCTACTAAATAAGAAAAGAGCAGCTGGCAGCCTGTATGAGATAAATCAACTAATTGGGCCATTAAGGGAGCCTTGCGCTCATAAGCCAATAAGTCAGCTTTAATCTCGTAAGAGAGCGGAATACGCACACGAAAGGCATCTCGTTTTTGGTTGTGGATCAGTTGCTGAGGGAAGGCCGCGACATACACCGGACCATCAGCCAGCTCAACCACCTCTTTGACTTGGCAGCCACTAAAGAAGATAGACACCCCTTGATCTACAGCACGAACAGTAAAGCGCTCCCCTGATTCTGCTGCTTTTTGTCCAGCAAGCAGGCTCGGCAGATCAAGATAAAACTCTTCTTTTTCACGGTCGACAGCCAAGACCAGGCTCGCATGATCTTGGCCGCTGGTAGCAAAATGTAAACTCAATGGGCTGCGATGTCTTTCCAAGCTGCTGAGTACACTGGCGATCTCCGCTGGGCGATTGAGAAGATGTTCATCCATCGTAGCTAAGCCTGCCCAAGATGACGAGGAATCGATAAATCACCTGCACTACCTGCAGGGTTATAAACGCGTACCTGCCCCTGACTGGCTTTCACTGCTTTGAATAGCAAATCAAAGTGACGCAAGCCACGTTGAATCAAGCGTGCACTTAACTGATTAGCCTCCTGCACTTCAGAAAGCAGCTGGACCAACTGAGCCCAGCCTTGGCTCAAGGCCTTCGCAATCCGTTCATCCTGCTGTGCAAAAAAAGCATCTAAGCCAGCTTGATCCGGCGTTAGGCCCTGTGCCTGTAAAAAAGCTTGGCGTGCCTGCACATCCTGCTCAACCTGCTGCAGCAACGCCTGCTTTTTTTCTGTTAAGGCATCAAGACCATCACCTTGCTTTTCGGCTTGTTGCAACCAATGATGCTCCTCCAATAGAAGTGTATGGAGTTGCTGTAAATGTTGGATCGCCTCAATCAACAAAGGCTTGAATTCGTGCGCTGCTGACATGGGGTGTGCCTCAATTCTAACAAGATGGGAGCAGTGTAGCGGATTCAGTGATCAAACCAAACCTCTGTTGATGGCATAAAAAAACCCAAGACTGTTTGGCCTTGGGTGATATTACCGATCTAAACAAAAGCAGCCTAGTCAGAGTCAATCCACTTAAAAGTCGGCTTCAAAGCGCAATAAACTCGCTGCGACCTGCTGTGGATCGATTTGGTAGCGACCCTCTTCGATCTGCTGCTTCAGTGCAGCGACTTTATTTTCATCAAAGCGTTCTTCATGATCAGCTGCCAGCATACGCTGGGCTTGACTGCTGAGCTGCACACGATCTTGTGCGCTATCCGCGGGTTGAGCTGCAGGTTGACCACTGCTGCTCTTAGTGGTTGATTGTTCACCACCACGAACCCTTGGGCTGAGATGATTCCCTACTCCATTGAGTTCGATAGCCATAGTCTGGTTTCCCATAGGTTAATGTATTGACTTATGTTCAGCTTTTCGGCCTTAGTCTACAAAACTTTAATTTTTTTTGACCTTTTTGTCCGAGTTTTTTGCTCGGTTATGCTCGCCACTGAGCCGGCTCACTCTGCTCAAAAATGCACTTCAACCACGCCCCGCGCAGCAACCCGTGCACGGATAGTCCTGCCAGACTGGAGATTCCTGACCCGAACCTGATCCCCAACCTGGCCATTATCGAGTGCCTCTCCTTGCATGCGGACCTGCAGCTGGCTCCCGATCGCATGAATCACAACTTGATCTCCTCGATTCACGGCATGGCTGGCAATCAGCTGTTGATCGGTTAGCACAACGCCTTCATTCACCCGCGAACGCAAACGAAAGCCAACCAAATCCTCGATACGAGTATAGTAATTGCCACGGAGGCGTGAGACATCCATTTCACGCAGCTCCAACATCGAGCGCGTCAATTGCGTTTGGCGCGGCAAGGCTGTACGCGCAATCACCACAGGAGTGTAGACGGTAATATTGGCGGTGACGTAGATAAACCAGCCTTGCTCTGCGCAAGCAACACGCAGGTTCACCCGACCCCGCAACTCTGCTCGCCCATGGGGCTCAACCTGTAAAGCTTCTTCACAGTTAGGCAACCTTAAGCCACCTTGAGTTGTGCTAAGCTCTATCTGATAGCGCTGTAGCTGTTCTTCGCGCAGCTGCTGCTCAACCCAGTCATAGACTTCATCACGCAACTCAAGCATATTATGGGCTGCTTGATTACTGAAACCGAGTGCAGGCCAGACGAGCAAAAAACTCGCAAGCAGGATGCTTATCAAGCTCAAAGGATGCAGTTTATACTCTGACACGAAAGCCCACTCCCTACTCTAAAGACTTGTGCTTATGACCAACTCAGCAGGCAAACTCACCGCTCGTAACAAAATAGCCGGTGGAAATCGCATGGAGCTGTTACTTTTCCGCCTCAACGGCCGACAGCTTTATGGCATCAACGTGTTCAAGGTGAAGGAAATCATTCCCTGCCCACGTTTGACCAACCTGCCACACCATACGCCTGAAGTTCGCGGTGTGGCGCATGTGCGCGATGGTACCATTTCCGTGGTGGATTTGGGCATGGCGATTCGTCAACCTGCGATGCAGAAGCCAGAAACTCATTTTGTGATCGTCACTGAGTACAATCGTCGCACACAGGGCTTCTTAGTGCGCGAGGTGGATCGGATCGTCAATATTGATTGGGAAGAAGTGCATCCACCGCCCTCAGGCAGTGGTAAAGATAGCTTTTTGACCGCCATCACCCAGCTCGATAACCAGCTGATCGAAATCATTGATGTCGAAAAGATCATCGCCAGTGTCGACCCCTTCGCGCAAACGGTCTCTTCCGAAATTCTGACTGATGAAATCAAGCAGATTGCACCTCAGTTCCACATTCTTCTTGTGGATGATTCCAGTGTAGCGCGCCATCAAGTCGAGAAAAATCTCTCTGAAACTGGCGTCAAATTCACCAGCCTCACCAATGGCCGACAGGCTTTGGAATTTTTGCAAAACATGTCGGCTGAAGGAAAGAAGGTCAGTGATGAGTTCTTGATGATCATCTCGGATATTGAGATGCCTGAGATGGATGGCTATACCCTCACCAGACACATCAAGCAGGACCCCAAGCTGACCAATTTAACCGTTCTTCTGCACTCATCCTTGAGTGGGATTTTTAATGAATCCATGGTCAAAAAAGTCGGAGCCAACTACTTTTTGGCAAAATATGATGCAGACGAGCTAGCTAAAGTCGTGATTCATGAGATAAAAGCAGCTGCTGGCTTAAAGCACTCGTGAAAAGCCTTGCTAATTTCTGGTTTTTATCAGAACCTGCAGCTATTATGCTTTGAGTGGTCAAAATACATTTTTCAGGTGTTCCCTAAGTCCTGACTCAATGAATGGTGGTGAGGGATGTCGACAACAAGAGTCTTAGCTCCACAAGAATTTGAAGCTTTCCGCAAGTTTCTTCAAGAGGCTTGCGGTATTTTGCTCGGCGATAATAAGCAGTACCTTGTCACCAGCCGCCTTGGCAAAATCATGGCGCAGCAAAATCTCGCTAGCTTGACTGATCTGATGCGTGAAATGCAGCGCAGCCCGCGTTCTGGATTAAAAGAAGCGGTGGTTGATGCGATGACGACGAATGAAACCCTCTGGTTTCGTGATGTGCATCCATTCAACATTCTGCAAACGCGTGTCTTGCCTGAGCTGGCTGCCAAAAATAGCCGCGAGCCTCTGCGTATTTGGTCTGCTGCGGCGTCAACAGGCCAAGAAGCCTACTCCATCTCGATGGTGCTCGAAGAATTTAAAAAAACGTCTCCGACAGCCTTTCGTATGGGAGAAAAAATTGTCGGCACCGACATTTCTACCTCTGCACTGGCCACAGCCAAGTCGGGGATTTATGAAATGCTGGCGATTGGGCGAGGCCTTTCTAAAGAACGCCTCACTCAGCACTTCACTCAAACGGGTGAAGGCAAGTGGAAGATCAATCCTGGCATCCAAAAAAGAGCCGAGTTTCGTCAGATGAACCTACTGCATAGCTACAATATGCTCGGTAAGTTTGATGTGGTTTTCTGCCGTAATGTGCTGATCTACTTCTCAGCAGAGCTGAAGAAGGATATCTTGAAGCGTATCCACGCCACATTAAAACCAGGTGGCTATTTGTTCCTTGGTGCCTCTGAAGCCCTTTCTAACATGCCTGATCTGTATGAAATGGTGCAGTGTCGGCCCGGGATTATTTACCGCGCAAAATAAGCAACCTGTCCCTAGGCTGCAGCCAGCATCAAGGCACCGCAGCCTCAAATAAAAAAATCCCAGCCTCTCAGCTGGGATTTTTTATGGGGCAAGTTTCAGGCTTAACGCTGAGCTGGGCTCAATTCTAAACCCTGTGCTTCCCAATAGGCGCGCGCACCAGCATGCATCGGCGTCACGATACCCGTTAACGCTGTATCCCGCCCCATAACACGCGCGGCATTAGAAACACTGCGCATAAAGGCAAGACCTTCATCTGAGTAGATCAACCCCAGGGCCTGACCAATCCGCTCTTCTGACACATGACGACCTGTGACCCACAAGGCAGAATCCTGAATCGTCACGACATCATAGTCCACACCTGGGTAGGTACCTGCAGGAATCGTGACCTGTGCATAGTAGGGGTGGTCCTCAAACAGGCTGCCAGCGCGAGCTGCATCATAGGTTTGCAGCAAACGAACACGGTTAGAGGAAGCGGCTTGAATCACTGAAGCATTGGGGAAACCAGCAAACACCCACAGGGCATCAATCTGGCG
>SKOQ01000201.1 GCA_007119985.1 Marinospirillum sp. | reverse complement strand
GGATCGCCCTTCTTAGGCGCGGTGTAAAGTTCGGGCCGTAGAAGATGTTATCACCCAGTATTAGGCAAACATTATCTTTTACTATAAAGGTCTCACCAATAATAAAGGCTTGTGCCAGACCATCGGGGCTAGGCTGTACTGCATAGCTAAGATGAATACCCAATTCTTTGCCTTGACCCAGTAAGCGCTGGAAGGCGGGGAGATCCTCTGGTGTTGAGATGATAAGGATGTCACGGATACCCGCCAACATGAGTATCGAAAGCGGATAATAGATCATCGGCTTGTCGTAGATAGGCAGTAGCTGCTTGGATACGCCTTTGGTAATGGGGTATAAGCGTGTACCTGAGCCGCCAGCGAGTATGATGCCTTTCACTTTTTTAATTCTCCTGTCTTGTTGCTGCCCAGGCGTGTTAGCTGATAATCGCAGCTCAGCACGCTTTGCCACCATGGCTCATGATCCAGATACCATTGCACGGTTTTTCTCATACCGCTTTCAAAGGTTTCTTGCGGTTTCCAGCCCAGTTCGCGCTCAATTTTGCTGGCATCAATGGCGTAACGTCGATCATGGCCGGGTCGGTCTTTTACGAAGGTAATGAGGTCTTTGTAGCGATTTGTCTGGGGCTTGAGCTCTTGCAGGATTTCGCAGAGCAGCTGGACGACGTCAAGGTTCTGTTTTTCATTATGGCCACCGATGTTGTAGGTTTCACCAACCTTGCCTTCGGTCACAACCTTATAGAGTGCGCGAGCATGGTCTTCCACATAGAGCCAGTCGCGAATCTGATCCCCCTTGCCATACACAGGTAGAGGTTTGCCGTGCAGCGCATTCAAAATGATGTGGGGCACCAGCTTTTCTGGAAAGTGATAAGGACCGTAGTTATTGGAACAGTTGGTGACAATGACCGGCAGACCATAGGTTCTGTACCAAGCTCGAACCAGATGATCAGAGCTAGCTTTGCTGGCTGAATAAGGGCTGCTGGGCGCATAGGCCGTGGCTTCGGTAAATAACTTCTGTTCAGCCTGATCATCTTCATCCGGATGGGGCAGATCGCCGTAGACTTCATCCGTGGAAATGTGATGAAAACGAAAGCCCTGCTTGCCTTGAGTATCCAACCCTTGCCAGTAACTACGGGCGACTTCCAGTAGGGTGTAGGTGCCGACGATATTGGTTTCTATAAAGGCAGCCGGACCATCAATGGAACGGTCCACATGGCTTTCTGCAGCTAGGTGCATCACGGCGTCGGGTTGGTGCTGGATGAAAATACGCTCCAGAGCGCTACGATCGCAGATATCGACCTGCTCAAAAGCATAACGAGAGGATTGACAGACACTGACTAGATTATCGAGATTGCCTGCATAGGTCAGCTTATCAACATTGACTAGGCTATCAGTGGTGTTTTGGATGATATGCCGAATAACTGCTGAGCCAATAAAGCCCGCGCCACCTGTGATCAGTATTTTCATGTTTTCTCTCAACAGCCACATCCGATGTACTGCGGCCGAGGCACGCTACCGCCCCAGGATAACAGCTGATCCCTGAGAGCTCTGTGCTTTTATTTCGGTTAAACCAACGGTTTCTTGAGTTAAAGATTTGAATCCGCACTCGAGTCTAGCAGTTTGAAGCCAGAAAGGAAGATGCAAAAAGGAGGCAATCTGCAAAGAAATGCAAACAGCTATAGAGATCAGGCAAGGAGAGGGGTAATAAATGGTGGGCCCAGCAGGACTTGAACCTGCGACCTGCCGATTATGAGTCGGATGCTCTAACCAACTGAGCTATAGGCCCATCAAGAAGGGGTAAAACGAAGTGGCAAAATCATACCAGAAAGCCTTGAGCTTTCAAGACTTTCTGGTGATTTCAGCGTGGATTATTCATCCAGGAAAGAACGCAAGGAATCGCAGCGCGAAGGATGGCGCAATTTACGCAGCGCTTTGGCTTCAATCTGACGTATCCGCTCGCGGGTGACATCAAACTGCTTGCCCACCTCTTCTAAAGTGTGATCGGTATTCATATCAATACCGAAGCGCATCCGCAGCACTTTTGATTCGCGCGCTGTGAGGCCAGATAAGACAGAACGGGTCGCTTCGACCAGCCCCTCACCTGTTGCTGAATCAATGGGGGATTCCTGATTGGTATCTTCGATGAAATCGCCTAGATGCGAATCTTCATCATCACCAATCGGCGTTTCCATCGAGATAGGTTCTTTGGCAATCTTCAAGACCTTGCGCACCTTGTCTTCTGGCATTTCAAGGCGCTCACCCAGTTCTTCAGGCGTAGGTTCACGGCCCATCTCTTGCAGCATCTGACGCTGGACACGATTGATCTTGTTGATGGTTTCAATCATATGCACCGGGATACGGATCGTGCGGGCTTGATCCGCAATTGAACGCGTAATCGCCTGACGTATCCACCAGGTGGCATAGGTCGAGAATTTGTAGCCACGGCGGAATTCAAACTTATCCACCGCCTTCATCAAGCCAATATTGCCTTCTTGGATCAGATCGAGGAACTGCAAGCCACGGTTGGTGTACTTCTTGGCAATCGAGATCACCAGACGCAGGTTAGCCTCGACCATCTCTTTCTTCGCGCGGCGGCTTTTGGCCTCACCGATCGAAAGACGGCGATTAACTTCTTTGAGATCCACGATCGCCAGATGAAAGACATCTTCATAGGCTTTGATCTTACGCTGCGCACGCTGAATATCTTGACGATACAGCTTGAGCTTCTTGGCGATGGCATCATCTTGTGCGATGCGCTCTTCAACCCAAGTGGTATCCGTTTCACGGCCAGGAAAGCCACTAATAAACTCCGCCTTGGTGAGACCGGCTTTACGCACGGCGAGGCGCAAGACTTCACGCTCTTGACCACGAATATCTCCGACCGCCTCACGCACTTGGCCAACCAAGCGCTCATAGTGCTTATTCGAGAGTTTAAAAGGTGCAAAAATCTGCCCTAGCTCATCCATTGCGGCTTGGGTTTTTTCGTGATGATAGCCCTGCTTGGCCAGTAGCTTATTCACCTTCGCCAACTGCTCACGCAATGCCGTAAAACGAATACGCGCTTCTTCTGGATCTGGGCCGCTGGTGGTGGCCTCTTCATCCTCATCTGTTGCTTCAACTGCCTCTTCATCCTCTTCGTCGTCATCATTCTTGGCAGCAGCTTTGCTACTGGCAGGGATGGGCGCCGGGGCTTCAGGTGGCAGATCCTCAACAGGGTCAATAAAACCAGAGAAGACATCAGTCAGACGGCCAGTTTCGGCTTCAATGACTTGATCATAGGCATCAACAATACTATCCACCGCACCGGGCAGATAGGCAAGCGAATGCATAACTTCACGAATCCCTTCTTCGATTCGCTTCGCGATGACGATTTCGCCTTCACGCGTTAAGAGCTCAACCGTGCCCATTTCGCGCATATACATGCGCACTGGGTCGGTGGTGCGTCCTGCATCGCTTTCGACAGCGGCGAGGGCGGCCACGGCTTCTTCGGCGGCGGCGTCATCGGAGGAATCGCCATCGGTCATCAGAAGCGTTTCCATATCTGGCGCTTCTTCGCTGACAGGGATACCCATGTCGTTGATCATGCGGATAATGTCTTCGACCTGATCCGGATCAGAGATTTCCTCTGGCAGATGGTCGTTGACTTCTGCATAAGTCAAATAGCCCTGCTCTTTACCGCGGGCAATTAATTCTTTTAGACGAGATTGCTGCTGCGCGTTCCCGGACATAGAACCCCTATCTCAGCTATGCAAGAAACGTGGATGAGAGGACAGTCGCGAACGACCTAAGCGAGAAAACCCTATTGAATCAGCGGGCTTTAGGTGGAACCTCATCGCTTAATGCAGACTGCCTAGTGATAAGCGCGAAATTATAGCGCATTTTTGGCCGAACGTCTATTGAGCTTGCTTTTTTTGGTGGGCCTCTTGGATCAGTTTCCACAGCTCACGCCGCTCCGCCTCTCCTAGCTCGCCTGATTGTGAGGCTGCCATCAAGGTTTGATAGCGCTGCTCGCGTGCAGCTTCTTCTTGCTGCTGCTGAACATGCTGCACTAGAGCGAGCACTTCGGCCTCGCGCACTGCTAAGGGCAATCCCAGATCACCCATCGCACGCCACTGCGCCAACAACCACTCTTCTTCTGCCGTGCCCGCCCAGTAATCGAGCACCACCTGAGTGGTGAGGTGAGGGGCATCTTTTAAGGGCTGAAAAAGGCGACGCAACACGGAATCTTGCGGCAAGCTAGCCAGCCAGTTCGGGGGCAAATGTTGCAACGCACTGGGAGCTCCTAATAATTGACGGATCAAGCGGGCCTCCAGGCCAGTGTGGCTCGATGAAGGCGCATCAGCAGCGCCAGCGACCGGTGAGGCGGGGGCAACCCTATTCTGCGCCACCATCCGCGCAGCAGGCTCAGAAGGCCCCGCCAATAGATCAGCTTCCGTTAATCCGGTGAGCTGAACAAGGCGGCGCAGCAGACTCCGTTTCAGCAACCCTTGCGGCAAGGCCGCCAGCTGGGGACGCGCTCTTTGCGCGAGTTGCGCTTGATCATCCAGCAGCTGCAAATCCAAGTCTTGGCGCAGCTCTCGCAGCAGAAACTCGGCCAAGGGCTGAGCCTGATTCACGCGCTGCTCAAATAGCCCCGCGCCCTCCTGACGCACCAGCGTATCCGGATCTTCACCTTGCGGCAGGAATAAAAAGCGCGCTTGATGACCATCACTCATCAACGGCAGCACTGCTTCAAGCGCCTTATGCGCGGCCTGCTGACCCGCACGATCGCCATCAAAGCAGAACACCACTTCATTCACCAAACGAAAAATCTGCTGTAAATGCGCACTGGTGGTGGCGGTGCCCAAGGTCGCCACCGCCCAGTGAATCCCCTGCTGCGCGAGTGCAACGACATCCATATACCCTTCAACCACCAGCAAACGATCTAAACGCCCTGGTGCTTGGCGTGCCTCATACAGACCATAGAGCGTCTGCCCTTTATGAAAGAGCGGGGTTTCTGGCGAGTTTAAGTACTTCGGCTTCGCATCGCCCAGCACCCGCCCACCAAAGGCCAGCACGCGCCCTTTTAGGTCTCGAATCGGAAAGATCACTCGCTCGCGGAAGCGATCATAAACACGACCCGTCTCTTCTTTTTGCGCCAGTAG
>SKOQ01000051.1 GCA_007119985.1 Marinospirillum sp. | reverse complement strand
TCGCAGCCAAGCCGATACCGGGAGCGGCATACATGGTGGCAAACATGCGATCAATCAGCGTTTGTAAATCATCATTGATCTCTTCCGCACGCAGTGGTGTTGCTGGTGTTCTTAGACGTGGGTCAGGGTATTCAAGGATAGTGAGTAAATTCATGACATGCCTCTAGGGTTCTGGCGTTGGGATGCACTATATTAACCTTTTTCTTGCTCGCTTTGTGTGTTTCAGGCAGAGTGTAACAAAAGGTAATTATGGGCATTGTGGGTACACTGTGCTGGTTCAGTATAGAAGACTGATCGCAGAGGAAGTTCCTCAAAGCGCTCAGTCATATTCAGGAGAGGATAGGAGTGATGCAGTTGATGCCGCAGGCTGATATTTCCCATCAATTCGCTAGGATGCAGGCGCGTTTAGGTCAATTTTTGCTTCTACTGTTGTTCAGTGGGTTGCTGGTTGGACAGCTGCGTGCTGAGGCCTTAGTGATTCGAGAAGATGCACCTAGGGTGTATGAGGTCAAGCGTGGTGATTCTCTATGGGCCATCGCTGAGCGTTTTTTAGATGATCCTTGGATGTGGCCGCAGATCTGGCATGCGAATCCTGGCGTGGCGAACCCACATTTAATCTATCCTGGCGATATTATCGAACTTCTGGATCGTGAGAACCGCCTCCGTTTGCGTCCACGCTTACGTCTGCTGACTTTGCAGGAACCCATTCCTTTTCTTCCCCTCGATCAAATCCAAGCTTTTATTAATGGCGATATCATGATTGATCGTCCTGAATTTGAGGATGCGCTGTATATCGTCGGCTTCGATGATGCACGCACGCTTGGTGCGAATGGAGATCGTGTGCATGTTCTGGGCGAGGTTACCAGTGATGAGCGCTATTATACGGTCTATCGCCATCTGGAGCAGTTGCGAGATCCTGAGACACGCCAAGCTCTTGGTTTCAAGGCGAGGGCCATCGGGACTGCACGGATGGTGCAAGCAGGTAGTACATCGGTGCTGGAGCTAGTCGATACTAGTCAGGAAATCCGAGTCGGTGATCGCTTATTACCCTTTGCGCCTTCTTCTTTTACTGAAGGTTTGCAGCCTCAGCTGCCAGCCCAGCCGACACATGGCCGTGTATTACGGGCGCTGAATCCAGATATTCAGCGTATTGGTAGCTTCGAGCCTGTGATTCTCAGTGGTGGTCAAGATCAATTAAGGCCAGGGCAGATGTTTGAAGTTTTGGCTCCTGGGCGTCGTCTGCGTCATCCACAAACGGGCGAGGTGGTTTTTGCTGCTGATCGCGTGAGAGGCACTGTGATGGTGTATCGTGTTTTTGATCAAGTGAGTTTTGCGCTGGTCATGCAATCGAAAGAACCGATTCAGCCAGGCGATGACTTTCGTCAGGCGAGTCGCTTACCCCATTTGAGATAAACAACGAGGGGTGCCAAGGAAGGAGGCCTCGATGTTGCGTTTAATGGATGAGCAGCAGTTAGCGCTCTGTCTTGCCCTGCGGTGCATACCCGGTATAGGTCACCGTAGATTGGTCAGCCTGATACAGGATCAAGGCTGCTCTCATCCCTATGCCGTTGCTGAGCAACTGTTGCGTTTGCCCCGTCTTGGGCAGGCGCAACGCCAGAGTGTGCGCCTTGCACTTGATCATCCTCAAAGACATCCTTTGCGTGCTGATTTTGAGGCCCAATTGACTTGGGCACAGCAGCTCCAGCAGACCTTACTGACTTATTGGGATTTGCCTCCTCATCTGCAAGCCATTGCCGATGCGCCTTGGCTCTTGTTTGTGCGTGGATCTGTAGAAGCGCTGTGGCAACCTAGCTTGGCTCTTGTTGGTACACGTCAACCCAGTGCTGAAGGAGAGCAATTGGCTTTTTCTTGGTCCTGTGCCTTGTCTCAGCAAGGGCTGAATATTGTCAGTGGTTTGGCTAGGGGAGTCGATGCGGCAGCACATCGAGGAGCGTTGCTGGCACAGCAGCAGGGCGCAGCCAGTCAAACCCTTGCTGTCCTCGCACATGGTTTGGATCAGGTTTACCCTGCGCAGCATCGGGAGCTGGCCGAGCAGATTCTTGCCGCTGAAGGGGCTTTAGTGAGTGAATATAATTTAGGCACGCCACCGCTTGCGCGTCACTTCCCCGCTCGCAATCGCTTGATTACCGGTCTTGCCTTGGGGTTGGTGGTGATTGAGGCCCAGCAAAAAAGCGGCTCACTGGTGAGCGCGCGCCTGGCTTTAGAGCAAGGGAGAGAAGTGATGGCGGCACCCGGTGCACTGGGCAATGAGCGCTCTAGCGGTTGCCATCAGCTGATCCGTCAAGGTGCCACTCTCGTTACTGAGCCTGCCGAGATTCTCCTTCAAGTGGCACCGGCGCTGGCCACGATTTTGAATCAGCCGCTAACCCCGCAGCCAAGTCTTATCTCACCGTCTAGGGCTGTATCTGATCCTATGCCGGATCATCACCTGCTCACCTCACAGCTTCATCCAGAAGAAGCGCAAGTCTACGCACATTTGCAAGCTCAGCCTCTCAGTTTAGAGTGTTTGCAGCAGCGTGTGGCGCTCCCAGTGGGCCAGCTTTTAATGCTACTGCAAAGCCTTGAGTTACAAGGTTTGGCTGAATCCTTGCACCAAGGTTGGCGTGTTAAAACTTGAGTCCATGCGCAGACTGGGGTAAGTTGCGCAGCGTTTCATTCCTTTGTTTAGCCTGTTATTTTATCTAGGTGCATCATCATGGCGTTTCAGCCTTCTTCTGAGTCAGCTATCCAGCTTGATCAAGTCAATTTCGTAGCAGTCGAGGAGACGGCTTCTATCTTGAGGCAAGGTGGCCTCGTGGCCTATCCCACCGAAGCTGTTTGGGGTTTAGGTTGTGATCCTTTTAACGCGCGTGCTGTGCAAAGGCTTTTATTACTGAAACAGCGTGATCCAGCAAAAGGGGTTATTCTGATCGCGTCTTCCATGGAGCAGCTCAAGCCCTGGCTCACTCAAGTGACGCCGCAGCAGCGTCAGCAGCTCGAAGCCAGTTGGCCGGGTCCGGTGACTTGGTTGATAGAAGATCAGGGTTACACACCAGAATTGATTCTTGGTCGTCATACCAGTGTTGCATTGCGTGTGACGGCGCATCCTTGGGTGCGCGCACTGTGCGATGCCTTTGGTGGACCGATCGTTTCTACCTCGGCCAATACCTCGGGGCAGCCTCCGCTGCAAACGCGTGCTGATATAGAGCAGACCTTTGGTATGGAGATCGATGCCTTACTGGATGGCCCGCTGGGTGGACTTAATCGTCCAAGTCGTATCTGTGATCTGGCCACAGGTGAGATATTACGCCCTTAGCAGCCAATAGCACTTCCTGACAGGAAGCTCACAATCTGAATAAAGAGGAGACGAGCGTGTCTCAGATCGATAAAGAAGCCGTTAAAAACTATCTACTCACTCTCCAAGATCGTATCTGTGACGAGCTTGCCGCGTTAGATGGTCAGGCTTTTAGTGAAGACTTGTGGCAGCGTCCTGGGGGCGGTGGTGGGCGAACGCGTGTCCTGCAAGAAGGTGCTCTGATCGAGAAAGGCGGCGTGAACTTCTCTCATGTGTTCGGTGATCAACTGCCGCCTTCAGCGACTGCTGCACGCCCAGAGCTAGCTGGCCGCTCTTTTGAGGCGATGGGCGTGTCGCTGGTGATTCATCCGCGTAACCCCTATGTACCGACTTCTCATGCGAATGTTCGCTTTTTTATTGCTGAAAAACCCGGTGAAGCGCCTGTCTGGTGGTTTGGTGGCGGCTATGATCTCACACCTTATTATGGATTTGAGGAGGATGTGGTGCACTGGCATCAGGTGGCTCAGCAGGCTTGTGCCCCCTTTGGTGATGAGATTTATCCGCGCTTTAAAAAATGGTGCGATGACTACTTTTATCTCAAGCATCGCCAAGAAGCGCGAGGTGTGGGCGGCTTATTCTTTGATGATTATCATCAGCCGGACTTTGCGACCGCCTTTGCCTTGATGCAAAGTGTTGGCGATAGCTATTTGGATGCCTATCGTCCGATTGTCGAGAAGCGACGTCATCTGGCTTATGGTGAGCGTGAGCGCGAATTCCAAGCCTATCGTCGTGGTCGCTATGTGGAGTTTAACCTTGTCTGGGATCGAGGAACGCTGTTTGGCTTGCAAAGCGGAGGACGGACTGAATCGATTCTGATGTCTCTACCACCGCAGGTACGCTGGGGCTATGATTGGCAGCCCGAACCAGATTCGCCAGAGGCGCGTCTTTATACTGACTTCTTGCCTCCTCAAGATTGGCTGGCGCGTTAAGAGAGAAAAAAGATGGATCAATATGCCGTTTTTGGTCACCCGATAGCGCATAGCCGCTCACCTGAAATCCACGCCTGGTTTGCAGCGCAAACGCATCAAGCCTTGGAGTATCGTGCCATTCTCGCGCCTCTAGATGATTTTGAAGGCTGTGCCAGTGCTTTCTTTGCCGCTGGTGGCTGTGGTGCCAATGTCACTGTGCCGTTTAAGCTCGATGCCTTGGTGTTTTGCGATCAGCTTTCGCAGCGTGCGCGCTTGGCTGGCGCCGTGAATACCCTCTGGAAGGATGCGCAGGGCCAGATGCATGGTGATAACACCGATGGTATCGGTCTGGTGCGCGATATTACTCAGCAACTGGGGGTGAACCTGGCAGGGCAGAGGGTGTTGTTACTTGGCGCTGGAGGTGCAGCGCGAGGCGCGATCGAACCCCTACTGAAAGCTGGTGTGCGTCATTTAACGATTGCCAATCGTACGCTCAGCAAAGCCCAGCAATTGATCACGCTATTTCATGGTGTCGAGAGCCCAGCAGGTCGGCAGGCCAGCTCATGGGAAGGTTTGATGGGTGAGCAATTTGATCTGGTGATCAATGCCACTTCCGCCAGCTTGCAGGGTGAGCTGCCTCCTCTGCCAGAAGATCTTTTTGCACCTCAATCCTTGGCCTACGATATGATGTATGCGGCGCAACCCACGCCTTTTATGCGCTGGGCGCACCAGCAAGGTGCGGCACGGGTGGCCGATGGATTGGGAATGCTGGTCGAGCAGGCAGCAGAAGCCTTCTTCTTATGGCGAGGTGTGCGGCCACCAACAGCGGAACTGGTTCACAGTTTACGCCAGCACATGGCGCATACCGCTAAAGTAGAATAAAAAATCAAGTTTATTGCACCTTTTTATGTTTGAATGCTTATTCTCACTTGTTATGATGACTTGGCGAACTGCTAATTAAACAGTGAGTACACTTTAGGGTTGTCATCGAGGATAAAAGCATGAAAAAACATTTTCAGAAAACAGCTTGGGCTTTAGCGGCCGCAGCGAGCTTGGCGGTTGTCTCCACGCATGTTGCTGCTCAAGAGCCGAATTGGCGCGCTGTCCCCACCTATACCACTGTCGATCTACGCGCAGGTTTTATGCCTGATCCTTGGACGATCAGTATTCAAGCTGGTGGCTCAATGCAAACGCCTTCGCGCTTAGGGAATGATTGCCGTGGTTACATCCATGGTCAGGCTCCTGATGTCGACCTGAACTATACGGCAGGTAGCCTGAGCCTGTATATCCACGTCGAATCTCGCGCTGACACGACTTTGGTGATTAATGCGCCAGACGGTCGTTGGTACTGTAACGACGATACGATTGGCTTGAATCCAATGGTGATGTTCAGCAACCCACGCAGTGGTAACTACAATATCTGGGTGGGTACTTATAGCAGTGGCAGTCTGGAGCCAGCAACATTGCTGATTACCGAACTAGATCCACGTCGTTAATCGCAGTGAATCCAAAAATGTCTGCTTGATCTGCTGCTCGTTTAGCACCAATCAACTGATGCTTCATAAAAAGCCTTAATCTCATGAAATGGGATTAAGGCTTTTTTATGAGTTTCTTGTTTTTTCTTGTGATCCAGTCAATAAAATTAACTTAATAGAAGACTGAGCTTCTTTTTTTAGAGTTATAATAAAGCGTTTATATGCGTCTTTCATTGATAGGAGACTTTATGTCTAGTTTACATTTACGGCAGCCAGTGGGTTGGTTGTGTTTAGGTGTTTTAACCTGTTTGCCGAGCTTACCCTTGTTAGCCGATGATACGGATGCTTGGTGGGACCAAGCGCCGACTTATCAAAGTGTAGAAGCTGGATTGATGCGTCAGACAGTGCGCGTTCAGGCTGGGGGCGGTACTCGTGCCAATCAACTCAGTTTGCCCAGCAGTTGCCGTGGTTTTATTAACCAGAACGCACCAGATCTGCATTTTGTTTATCCCGATGGTGCACCGCAGCTTCCTGTCTATATCCATGCTGAATCGAGCGCCGATACCACCTTGGTAGTGCGTACGCCTGGAGGCCAGTGGTTGTGCGATGACGACACGATTGGTCTTGATCCCGTCGTGAACCTGCGTCGTCCTGAGGTTGGGACTTATCAGGTGTGGGTAGGGACTTATCTCAGTCGCGGCATGAGCTTTGCTGATGTGCATTTTTCTCTCAATGACCCGACGCGTCCTGCACCTGGTCAGAGAGCCAGCAATGAGCCTGATTGGACGCAAGCGCCGCGCACATCAGAGATTCAGCTCAATGCTGGCTTTGTGCCTGACCCCTATACCCGTCAATTGACTGTTGCTGGTTCGGATGAAGTGGATTGGGAGCTAGGTGAAGGCAGTTGTCGTGGCTATATTGATGCAACAGCGCCTGATGCTGTCATCAATTACCAAGCTTCTTCCAGTTGGGGTACGCTGTATATTCGCGCGGCTTCTACTGCTGATACCACCTTGGTTGTGCGGACTCCAGAGGGTCGCTGGCTGTGTAACGATGATGCGATTGGCCTTGATCCTGTCGTTGATGTGAACCAGCCAGAGTCAGGAGCCTATGCGGTGTGGATAGGTACTTATGCAGCCCATCGTGCAGGTGCAGAGGCAAGTCTTGAGATTTCAGAGCTGAACCCTCGCAACCGCACAAGTTCAAGATCCACATCTGAGCCTTCTGCGCGTGATCATTTACAGGGTCTAAATTGGGACGCGAGCCCTCTGTACCAGCACCTGAGCTTGCAGGCAGGTTTTTTGCCTGATCCGCGTGAAATTGAAATTCGCGCTGGTGGCTCAACTGGGCTGTTTGGTGCAGGTCAGGGTTGCACGGGTTATGTGAATGCGGATACGCCAGACATCACTCTTGACTACCAGGCTGGCTCTTTGCCCTTGCACATTCATGCCAGTTCAGAGCGTGACACGACCTTGGTGGTGCGTGCACCCAATGGCGATTTCTTCTGTAATGATGATGCGATCGGTCTCGATCCTGTCGTCGATATTCGCACTCCAGAGACAGGGCATTATGCCATCTGGGTTGGTACTTTTAGCCAAAGCGCAATGGGGACGCCTGCTAGGGTCGCGATTTCAGAGATGGATCCACGTCGTCGCCAGCAGGCCGCAGCGGCAGAGGCCTTGAACTGGGAGTCGAGCGCAACAGCAGAGACACTGAGCTTGCGTGCAGGTTTTACGCCCGATCCACGCCTGATTGAGTTGAATGCCGGCGGTCAGCATCGAGTCAGCTCGAGCATGGGCTATGGTTGTGTGGGCAACGTCAATGCTTCTGCACCTGATGTGACGCTGAACTACACAGCAGGGGCTTCAGCGCTGCATTTTCGTGCTGATTCGCGTGCAGACACGACTCTCGTGATTCGTGCACCAGATGGAACCTGGCACTGCAATGATGATGCGATCGGTTTAGACCCTGTTGTTGACTTTCATCGCCCGGAGACAGGCGCCTATCATGTTTGGGTAGGTGTTTATAGCGGCCAGCAGCAGCCTGCGGTGCTTAAAATCAGTGAAATCAACCCACGCAGCTACTAAGTCACTCTTGATGCTTCGGTAAAGTTCCTGCTGCGCTCAAGAGCTTGTGCAGCAGGATACCTAAGTCACTGAGGGAAAACATGCTGAAAGAGCGATAAAAAAAGGCCTCCAGATGGAGGCCTTTTTGACAGCTGCGTGCTCGCTTAGTCCTGATACACAGGGAAACGTGCACAAAGAGCGCTAACCTTGGTCTTCACTTCTTCTTGAATCTGAGTATTGTTGATGTCGTCGAGGATATCGCAGATCCAGCCTGCCAGCTCACGACACTCCACTTCTTTAAAGCCGCGTGTGGTCACCGCAGGGGTACCGATACGCAAGCCAGAAGTCACGAAAGGACTCTGTGGATCTTTAGGTACCGCATTTTTATTGACGGTGATGTGGGCAGCACCTAGAGCCGCGTCCGCATCTTTGCCGGTCAGACCTTTGCTGATCAGGCTCAGTAAGAAGAGGTGATCTTCAGTGCCATTAGAGACCACATCATAACCACGATCCATCATCACTGTCGCCATGGCTTGCGCGTTTTTAACCACCTGCTGCTGGTAGGTTTTAAACTCGGGTGACATGGCTTCTTTAAAGCAGATGGCCTTAGCAGCAATCACATGCATCAAAGGGCCGCCCTGACCGCCGGGGAAAACGGCTGAGTTGAGCTTCTTATAGATGTCTTCATCGCCACAAGCAGAAAGAATCAAACCGCCTCGTGGGCCGCGCAGTGTCTTGTGCGTGGTGGTGGTGACTACGTGTGCATGAGGCAGTGGGTTGGGGTAAACGCCAGCAGCAACCAGACCCGCAACGTGGGCCATATCAACAAACAGATAAGCACCGACTTGATCGGCGATTTCGCGGAACTTGGCCCAGTCGATTAATTTAGAGTAGGCAGAGAAGCCAGCAATAATCATTTTTGGCTGGTGCTCAATGGCTAAACGCTCGACTTCGGCATAGTCAATCTCGCCTGTTTCAGCATTGAGGCCATACTGAACCGCATTATAAAGCTTGCCTGAGAAGTTGGGTTTGGCACCATGCGTCAGGTGACCGCCTTCAGCCAGGCTCATGCCCAGCACTGTATCACCAGGTTTCACCAGCGCTAAAAAGACAGCTGAGTTGGCCTGTGAGCCAGAGTGAGGTTGAACGTTGGCATAGGTTGCGCCAAAGAGTTCACAAGCGCGATCAATCGCCATCTGCTCAGCGATATCAACAAACTCGCAACCACCGTAGTAGCGCTTGCCTGGATAACCTTCAGCATATTTATTGGTGAGCTGGCTGCCTTGGGCTTCCATCACCAGTGGGCTGGTGTAGTTTTCAGAAGCAATCAGCTCAATATGATCTTCTTGGCGCTGAACTTCTTGCTGCATCGCAGTCCAGAGTTCGGCATCAAATTCAGCAATGGATAATTTACGGCTAAACATGGCATCCCCAGCGTTAGGCTTATCATTTACTTCTTGAGGCTCCAAGCTCAAATTGACTGAGAGCATGAAGGCAGCAAGCATCAGTGGGCTATTCTAACCCGAACTGCACGCGGCTTCACATGAAAAAGCGGAGGATTCAAGCTGAATAAGATTAATGTATGAGGTCGTGCAAGGAGGGGTTGGATGACAAACTCGCTACAGAAGGAGGGTGGCTGGCTTTCTGGCCCCTGAAGTCCTATGATGCGCGCTGAATCTCAGCTGAAATCAGCCGTGAAGAGAAGAGTAAAAAAGAGGCGCGTTTGACAAACAAACGCCTTCAAGATGAACCAGAGGAGTTGGCAGATGGCCCAGTATGTTTATTCCATGCACCGTGTTGGCAAGACAGTGCCACCCAAGCGTGAAATCCTAAAAGACATTTCTTTATCTTTCTTTCCTGGAGCCAAAATCGGTGTCCTTGGCCTGAATGGGTCGGGTAAATCGACACTGCTGCGCATTATGGCGGGTGTGGATCAAGAATTTAATGGTGAGGCACGCCCGATGCCTGGGATTCAAGTCGGTTATCTGCCACAAGAACCCGAACTGGACCCGAGTAAAACCGTCCGTGAAATCGTAGAAGAAGCTGTCTCTGTCGTTAAAGAGGCCCAGGCCAAGCTCGAAGACGTTTATGCGGCCTATGCCGATCCTGATGCGGATTTTGATGCGCTTGCCGCTGAGCAGGCACGGTTAGAAAATATTATTCAAGCCGCAGATGCGCATAACCTTGAGCGTAAGCTTGAAGTGGCCGCTGATGCGCTCCGTCTACCAGAGTGGGATGCCAAGGTTGAGCAGCTCTCCGGTGGTGAAAAACGCCGTGTAGCCTTGTGCCGCCTGTTGCTGTCTGGCCCCGATATGCTGCTGCTGGATGAACCGACTAACCACTTGGATGCAGAATCAGTGGCTTGGCTTGAGCGCTTTTTGCATGACTACCCTGGCACCGTTGTAGCGATTACCCACGATCGCTACTTCTTAGATAACGTCGCGGGCTGGATCCTTGAGCTGGACCGAGGTATGGGGATTCCGTTCGAGGGCAACTATTCCAAGTGGCTGGAAGCCAAGCAAAATCGTCTTGAGGCCGAAGCCAAGCAAGAGTCAGCCCACCGTAAGGCGGTTCAACAAGAGCTGGAATGGGTGCGTCAAGGTGCCAAGGGGCGTCAATCCAAATCCAAAGCCCGTTTACGCCAGTTTGAAGAGCTATCGAGTCAAGAGTTCCAACAGCGCAACGAAACCAATGAAATCTATATTCCACCTGGAGCGCGTCTAGGTGACAAGGTCATCGAGTTTCACGGTGTCAGCAAGCGCTTTGGCGATAAACTGCTCTTTGATCAGCTGGATTTCCAGATCCCCAAGGGTGCGATTGTTGGCATTGTCGGTGGTAACGGTGCCGGTAAATCGACCCTCTTTAAGCTGCTCACCGGCCAAGAGCAGCCAGATAGCGGTGAAGTCGTGGTCGGAGAAACGGTCCAGCTGGCGACCGTCGATCAGTCGCGCGAAGGCTTAGAAGACCACCTCAGTGTCTGGGAGGCCGTCTCAGGTGGTGCTGATATTCTTAAGGTCGGCTCAGTTGAAATGCCTTCACGCGCTTATGTAGGCCGCTTTAACTTTAAGGGTAATGATCAGCAAAAACGTGTTGGTGATCTGTCTGGTGGTGAGCGAGGCCGCTTGCATCTGGCGCTGACGCTCAAGCAGGGCGCGAACGTCCTCTTGCTCGATGAACCCTCGAATGATCTGGATGTTGAAACACTGCGGGCGCTGGAAGAGGCACTGCTGGCCTTCCCTGGCTGTGCGCTGGTGATTTCGCACGATCGCTGGTTCTTGGATCGTATCGCGACCCATATTCTGGCTTATGAAGGCGATTCTAAGGTGGTCTTCTTTGAAGGCAACTACGCCGAATATGAAGAAGATCACAAAAAACGCTGTGGTAGTGATACGCCTAAGCGCATGAAGTACAAGCGGATTGATGCCTAATCGCTTTTTATGCATCAACAGCCTGAGCGCACAAGGAAGTGCGCCACCTATGTGAAGGTGCCAGCAAGCATGCAACAAGATGTTACCGAACAAAGCTAGCCTCAGGTCATCAAAATTACCGATAATTCATGGACCTTCAGTGTCATTGAAGAGACGACTCAGGTTGAAAGTGCCTAGATGGATAGACATCTAGCTCAACAGCCACTTTGATTGATGAAATAAGGAACCCCGCTGAGGATGGCCGTTTTTCGTGTTTATCAGCATAAAACCAAAAAAAACTACCAGGCTGTTCCAGTCGGCTTTAGTGTGGCTGCCTTTTTTGCCAGTTTTTTATGGGCGGCCGCCAATAACCTCTGGGGCAAGGCTTTTTTGCTGTTTCTTGGCTTTATGGTGATGGTGGGTGCGGCTGCCGCTGGCGCTTTACTCAACTTTCCATTGCTGGCTTTAAGTGGTTTGGCAGGGATCGCGTTGCTTCCCCTGTGGGCGGGTGTACAGGGTCAATCTTGGGTGTGCGCACGCTTAGAAGCCCAGAATTATCAACTGGTCAAACGGATTAACAGCCAAAGCGCGACGCAAGCGATTCAAGCTGCGAAGCGAAGCCATCAAGCCGCCGAAGAGAGGGACGCCCCAGCAGGCCATAAACCTGCGGCCACCTTTGGACGCGATTTTCGTGATATACGCGATCGCTCTGCTGCCAATGCCAATCAGCCACCCCCGAAGGATTTTAATGCGCGTCCTTGGCGTAAGGGGCAGCCTTAAGAGAGCCGCCTGCTCTGACGGTCCCTGGCATAGACTCAGCTCCAGTGGAGGATCAACAACAAGTCGGCTTTTGCGCTCTTGAGTTTCCTTTTTCTGCCCCCATCTAGGATATTCAACTGACCTTTGCGCTCTCTTTTCTACCCTCTTTCTTGTTATTGATAGGATGCCGCCATGCACTCTTCTCCCTATATCGTTGATATTACACCCGAAAACTTCCAACAGGTGATTCTGGAAGGCTCGATGCGCCAGCCTGTGCTGATCGATTTTTGGGCAGAATGGTGTGCACCATGCAAAGCCCTGCTCCCAGTGTTAACCAAGTTGACCGAAGAATATAACGGCCAACTGATTCTAGCGAAGATCAATATTGAGGAGCAGCCTGAGATCGCCGCGCAATTTCAGGTGCGTAGCGTACCTACGGTGATTTTGGTCAACCAAGGTCAGTTTGTTGATCAGTTCACAGGGGCTAAGCCAGAGAGCGAGATCCGCGCTTTTCTCAAGCAGCATATCCGCAATCCTGTTGAAGAGTTTAAGGTGCAGATCAAACAACTGCTCAGCGAAGGCCAACTTGATACCGCCCAAACTCTGCTGGAGCAAGCCACCGCGCAGCTGCCAGAAGATATGGATCTGAAAATAGATTTGGCGCGAGTTTACTTACAGCAAAATCAAAGTGAGGCTGCTCAAGCCCTGCTGATGTCTCTACCTGATGCAGATCAGCAGCGGCCTGAGGTGAAGGGCCTGATCGCTGGGCTGAGATTTGCTGAGTTGGCCCCGAATGCCGAGCAGTTAGCTGCGTTAGCGGATCGGGAAGACAGTGAGGCGCTTTACTTAAAGTCTCTGGCCGCGATTGTTCAGGCTGACTACGAACAAGCGATTGGCCATTTGCTTCAGCTGCTGCGTACGGAGCGCAGCTACCAAGAAGGTGTGGCGCACAAAACGCTGCTTGAAGTCTTTACCCTGCTTGGAGAGGCGCATCCGCTGGTGATACGGAGTCGACGCCAGCTTTATACGCTGATGTACTAGGGACGCTCCATAGTCATTGAAGTGACATAAATCAACTCAGCTGTTATGATCTCTTGATTTAAATCAACCTAATGCAAGAGAGAAAAAGATGGCTGAATACGATCCTGATTTCCAAGATAGCGCGAGCCCCCTATGGATTCCCGTCGGTTTGGTTGTTTTGCTAGCCATGCCGACCCTCCCGATGGTTATTGGCTGGGCGAAAGTGCTTTTTTAAGACAGGGCTTCTTGCTGTGTTCTTGGCCGCTGGCCGCGATTAACCCACCTTAAGGTGGGTTTTTTGTTTTTTCTGTCACTTTATGTGGCTATACTCTTTTATATTCAGTGTACCTGATGATGATATAACCTCGCTCTGCGGAGGCATCACTGGGTGCGCTCTTATCAAGAGGGGGCGGCATGAAGGTTTTTTCTCTGCGTAATAAGCTGATTGTGGGTGCAGGCCTGGCCCTGTCCTTGTCCTTACTGGCTGTAGTCCTGACCGGTTGGTTATCGATGCAAAAAAGTGGCGATCAGGCCATGCATCACTCAGCCCAAGCCCTCAATGCGCGCGTTGAACAAAATCTGATGGATGCGGCGCATCTGATGGCGGCAGATATGGCGCAGCTGATGAATCGCAGCTTTGATTTGCCTCGTGTGCTAAGCCGCGTTGCCTCTAGCACGGCGCTGGGCAATCCAGATGGTCGCCTTCCCCTTGAACGTGAAGCCTTAATGGATTTGGTGGGAGACAGTCTGGCGGTTAATCCAAATCTGGGTTCCGCCTATATGCACTTTGAGCCTAACGGCTATGACGCTAGTGATATTCTCTTCCTTGGTGGCGCGGTACAGCACTCATCGGATACAGGTGGTTTGGAAATCTACTGGGTTCGAGAAGGTGATGATCTGGCTTTTTACCGTATCGAAGACTCAAACTTTAAAATGGATGCGAGCTTGAATGATCAAGGCATCCGAGAGTCTGAGTGGTACCTCTGTAGCCGCGACCACCTTCGTCCTTGTTTAATGGACCCCTATCTTTATGAGATCTCAGCAGGTAACGAAGTGTTGCTGACTTCTTTGGTCTATCCGATCATCACCTCTGGCAGCTTCCGTGGTGTGGCCGGCGTCGATTTAAATCTCCCTGATATACAGCAGCAGCTTTTGGCCATTCAGCAAGGCTTTTATCAGGGTGCGGCTGAGATCCATCTGCTCAGTGATCGCGGTACGCTGGTGGCCAGTAGTCAGTTTGCAGCGTCATTAGGGCAGCCTTTGCAAGCCGTTAACTCAGAATTGGCGCGTATCTTTGGTGCCGCAGAGGTAGGCGTGATTCAGCATGAAGCTGAGCATGTGCTGGTGGTGATGCCGATTCAGTTTGATACTGTGAGCAATGACTGGAAGGTGGTGATCCGCCTGCCCAGCGCCATTGCGTATCAAGCGACACGTGAGCTGCAGCAGTTGCTGGCCTCAGGCCAACAGCAGACAGCCACCACCATGTTGTTTACTGGCGGTGGTTTGTTGCTGATCAGTGTGTTGGTGGTGGCCTTCTGGTTGAGAGTCACGCTTCAGCCGATGCGCGATATGCAGCAGCGTTTTGCTGATCTTGGTGGTGCAGAAGGGGACTTGACGCATCAGTTGCAGGTAAAAAATCATGCCGAGTTGATCGCCATGGCGTCAGGTTTTAACCAGTTTACTGCCAAGCTGCGCACGATGATTTTAGCGCTCAAGCAGGCCAGTCAAGAATTGACCCAGCAAACAGAAGTGATGGCAGAAACGGCAGAGCACGTCTCTGCAGCCACCAGCGACCAGCAGAGCGAAATGCAGGGTGTGGCCTCAGCAATGAATCAAATGTCGGCTACCGCGCATGAAGTGGCTCGATTGGCGGCTGAAACGGCAAAAGAAGCCGAAGACTCAAATGTCAACTTGCAGCAAGTGCGCGATGTGCTCAGCCACACGGTGACTGAGGTGAAGGAAGTTGGCGAGGATATGCAGAAAATCCAACAGTCGATCAGCGATGTTGCGCAAAGTAGCGATAATATCAGTGGTATCACGCAGGTCATTCAAGGCATTGCCGAACAAACCAACCTGCTGGCGTTGAATGCCGCGATTGAGGCCGCACGCGCAGGCGAGCAAGGACGAGGTTTTGCAGTGGTCGCGGATGAAGTGCGTACCTTGGCGGCTCGGACACAAAGCTCCACTTCAGAGATTAATGCCCTGATCGAGACCTTACAGCAGCAGGTGCATCATGCAGTGAAGGGGATACAAGCCAGCTCAGAGCGCACCTTAGGCTTGGTGGCTGGTGCTGATCAAGCTTGGCGGCAGATGGAACAGCTGGCCACACGCATGGCGGGGATTAACGATAACGTGATTCAAGTGGCGGCAGCAGCAGAAGAGCAGAACCAAGTGAATGACGAGATGAACCGCAATATTAATGGAATTGAAAGCGCAACCGAGGTCCTGGCTGCATTGGGTGATGATGTCAAACTCGTCAGTAGTACCATGCATGAAGTGGTCGAGCACCTTTCGCAAGAACTGAACAAGCTCAAGGTCGACTAGAGACAAAATCCATTCCCCCCGCTTTGCCTCACCCCGCCAGCTTCTCATCTGAAGAGGTGGCGGGGTGAGTCAGTGAGCAGTCAGTCGATCGCTCATCAGGAGCTTTCAGGCTTTTTGAGCAGATGTTGCATCGCCTGGTGCTGAGTCAGAAACAGTTGACCACTGAGCTGAGGCAAGAGCGGGCTGAGTTTCAATCGATCCAGCACTGGCCCCTTGATCTCCGATAAATGCAGCTGAATGGATTGTTCGCCTAAAAGCTGATTCAGCTGTTCCAACATTTCTACGCCACTGGCATCGATATGGTTAATGCCAGAGCCCATCAGAATCACGTGTTCGACTTCGGGTCGCTTGCTGATTTCATTGAGCACCCGCTGTTCGACTTCCTGCGCATTGGCAAACATCAGGCTTTCATCAATTCGCAAAGACAGGATCTGCGGATGGAGTTCAACCTGATAGCGCTCTGTATTACGGTAATGCTCTGTTTCAGGAACTCGCCCCACAATGGCCACATGGGGCTTGGTGTTTTTAGCCAGCCAAGCGCCTAAAGAGGCCAGAATACCCGCCAATAACCCCCACTCCAGACCCAAGAGCAGCACGCCGGCAAAGGTGATCAGCCAAGACCAGGCATCGCTACGGCTATAACGCCAGAACTGCACAAAGGGCCGCCACTGCACGAGAGAAGAAACCGCGATCAAGATCACGGCAGAGAGTAGAGCTTGAGGCAGGTAATAAAGCCATCCTGTTAAAAAGAGCAGCGCCAAAGCCATGCCGATTCCGGTCAACAGGCTGGCAACAGGCGTCACGGCTCCTGCATCATAGTTCACCACACTGCGCGATAAGCCCCCTGTCACTGGAAAACTGGCACTGAAGCCAGCAGCCAGATTCGCCAAGCCCAGCCCCATCAGCTCACGATTGCTATTCACCTGCTGACGGCGTTTGGCAGCAAAGGTGCGTGCAATGGCAACAGATTCAGCAAAGCCGATCAGGCTGATCATTAGGGCCAAGGGCAGTAAAAGCAGCAGTTGTTGCGGATCGAGCTGACTAGGCAGGGCCAGATCAGGAAAGCCCAGTGGCAGCGCACCGACAATCTGTATGCCTTGTTGATCAAGCCGCAAGCTCGCCACGAGCAGTGTTGAGCCAATCAGCAACAGCATGGGCGCCATGCGCGCGATTAGCTGGGCGCGATCAGCGGCTAACCCCAGAGCCATGAGCTGCGGCGTCAGAAAACGTCGGCCCCAGTAAAGCAGCAGCATACAGCCTTCGCCTAGCAGCAGGGTTGGGCCATGCCATAAGCTGAGGCCTTCATACAAGCT
>SKOQ01000062.1 GCA_007119985.1 Marinospirillum sp. | reverse complement strand
GACAGAAAGATCGTTTCTATCCCACTCAAGTAACCTGATATATTCGGCAGACTAGCAATATCTCTTCTACAAAAGCAACTCTTGCGCCCTTGAAAAACTTAGACCTTAGTCGCAAGGCAATCCCATCTTTCGCTGCCGCTAGATCAATAAAACTGATGCTGCAAAGCGGTATTAAACTGTTATTCTTCGTTTTTTTGCTGGTACAGACACTGAGTGTGCGTGGGCACATCCGGCTCATAGCCAAGGCAATGGAGAATAATGGTGGATAAGTGGTCCGATGCAAAGCGGCAAGAATTGATCCATGAGGATATGAAAGAAAAAATGAGCAGGGAAGGAGCAACAAAATGAACAAAAGCATTGATATCTTGTATCAGACTATAGCGCAGAATATGGTTAACGCGATCGAAGATGAATGGACCGAAGCCGTCATTGACTTTCAGTTTTTCGGAGATGCAGGAAAGTACAACGGAAGATACCTAACGCTTGAATCCAGAACGGAGCAAGATTTCAGTGTTGGATACCATAACTACAAGGCTTTTAAGCAGATTCATCAGATCATGGCAGAAGATGGTGATCATCAGTGGAACCGTGCAAAGTTCACGCTTTATCCAACAGGAAAATTCAGCGTCAATTTCGAATGGGATCAGGCACTTGCTGATGAAATTAAGGCAACTTCTTAATCTCGTGAGCCTCATTCCAGTTTTAACGAAGTGATGGTGATTTCTGGTGTACGGCAATAGAAAAGGTTGGCGTACACTCGATTTAACCATCACTGCTGGCGGTCATCAGATGGCAAAAACCAAGATCAATCTAGTCTGGCTCAAGCGAGATTTGCGCCTTGAAGACCATGCCCCTCTCGCGGCAGCGGCTGAAGCTGGCCTGCCGACACTGATCTTTTATACTTTTGAGCCTTCACAGCTGCAAGAGGCACATCAGGATGCACGCCATGCGCGTTTTATCGTGCAGAGCCTGACTGATCTTGCCCAGCAGCTCGAACAACATGCAATACAGCTTCTGGTCTTTTGGAGCGAAATCCAGCCTCTGTTGCAGCAGCTGCGCGAGGATTTCACTCTGGTGACCCTCTTCAGCCATCAGGAAACGGGGCTGGCTGCCAGCTTTGCACGTGATCAACAGCTCGCGCTCTGGTGTCGCCAACAGGGAGTGGACTGGCAGGAGTTGGCTCAGCATCCGGTGCAGCGTGGCCCCCAAGGTCGTCAACAGTGGCGACGTCAAGCCAAGGCCTTTTGGGGCGCGCCACAGGCCAGCGTGAACTGGGCCAGCTGGTCACCACTGCGACTTGGGCCAGAGCATCAGGCCTGGTCACTCAAATGCCAACGCCTGCCGCGCGCTTGGCTCACACCAGTGGCAGACCAGCAGATGGGGGGCAGCCAGAGAGCACAGGCACATCTGAGGCACTTTCTGAACGAGGAATTGCCCTTTTATCGCCAGCATATCGGTTCATCCAATCAAGAAAGGCGCTCGACCTCGCGTCTGTCGGCTTATCTGGCCTATGGCAACCTCAGCGTGCGTCAAGTCATACAACAGCTGACGGCACAAGCCCCCTCGCGCCCGCAAAGCCGCTTCTATACTCGTCTGGCGTGGCAAGGGCATTTTATGCAGAAGTTTGAATCGGATTGGCGTATTGAGCAGGAAGCCTTGAACCCCGCCGTGGGTGCGCTGTGGCAGGCCCGCCAAGCTGAGTTGGACCCCAGCGAGCAAGACCGACGCTGGCAAGCCTGGTCGACTGGGCAGACCGGCTTTCCATTAGTGGATGCGGGGATGCGCGCGTTGATCCAGACTGGCTTTGTGAGCTTTCGCCTCCGCGCCCTGCTGGTCAGCTTTGCCTGTCATCATCTGGAGCTGGATTGGCGCGCAGTGGCGCTGCATCTGGCACGCCTGTTTCTTGATTTTGAGCCAGGGATTCACTACCCGCAAATCCAGATGCAAGTTGGGCTGACTGGTTTTAATACCCTGCGGATTTACAATCCGGTGGAGCAACCGCGACACAAGGAGGCGCAGGCCGCTTTTATTCAACGATGGGTTCCAGAATTAAGCCCTCTGCCTTGGCCTCTTTTGCATCAACCCTGGCAGCTCACACCTTTAGAAAAGCAGTTTTACCCCAAGCTTGACTACCCTGAACCCATCATCGACTCTCAAGCCAGTGGCCGCGCCGCACGCGAACGCCTCTGGTCCTGGCAGCGCTCTGCGCCAGTGCAAGTCTGGGTGCCACGTCTGTTGGCCACGCAGGTTGAAGCCCCTAGCCGTCTGCGCGCATCGCGCTAGCCCCTCTTGGCCCCTGCTGGGTTTTATCGACTAAGGGCTAGGGCGGTTTGGCAAGGGCTCAGCATCCTGCTCGACAACAGGGGCTTGAACCTCACTGGCCGCTTGAGCGCTCTCGCCCAGCTGGGCAAAGACCTGATGCAAGATAGCCTGTTCGATGGCACTGCGCTGCGCCAGAGGCACAGGCAAGCGGATCACCAGCATCACCTTATCCGCCTCAGGAAAATGCAGGGTCACACGCGGCTCCACACTGGGGGCATCCAGCCCACGGTGGACGGACATACGCTCCATCTGCTGACGCGCCGCACCGAGGTAGGGAGCCACCTGCTCTTGTGCCGCCTGTAAAAAAGCCTGCTCTGCCTGCATCCACGGATCTTTACGCAAAAAGGGCACCGTCATCACATGCAGGGCGTAGCGCTGCGTCAGGCTCTCGTTGATCACTGGCTCTGAAAGGAACAAGGCATTTGGCAGCACCAAAAGCCGCCCAGTACGCTGATGGGTCAACTTGCCGGGGCCGACCTCCAGTAGCTGGGTCACAAAGAGATTCTGATCGATCACATCACCACGAAAATCCTTGATCTGGATACGATCCCCAATCGCAAAGGCACCGGAACTGGCTTTCAACAAGCCACCCGTCAGACACAAGATCAGCTCTTTGGTGGCAATCACAATCGCTGCGGCAATCGCGACCACCGAAAGCGCCAAAGCGCGGAGCTCCTGCCCCCAGATCATCAATAAACCCAGTAGCAAGATCAGCAGCAGGCCATTGCGTGAATACACCAGCCATTTATGACGCAATTCAGCCAGCGGGATATTTTTGCGGATCAAACCGGCACTGATGCGGCGCAGAATCAAAATCGCCACAATCAATACGCCACTGCTAAACAGATGGCGAATCATGGTATCGGAGAGGGTCAACTGGCTGGTGAGTAAAGAAAGTTCGGGCATCACAAGACTCTCTGGATGATCAGGGACAAGGCTAGGGCGAGCAGGTCAGTGGCGAGCAGCAGAAGACAGATCAAGGCGTTGCTCTAGGGCCCGCATCGCCCATTGCTCGCCTTGAGCGAGACGCAGAGTATAGGCCCGCTGCCAGTAAAAGACCGCCTGCTCAAGATGGCCTTGCTGCTGATAGTGATCACCTAGATCGGTCAAGGTGGCGGCCAGCGCACTCCATGCGCCCTGAGTGCGATAAAATTCAGCCACGGCATACAGCTGCGCCTGCGCAGCTTCAGGCGCCTGGGACATCTGTTGCGCAGCCTCAAAACGCTGGAGCCGATAAGCATAGTGATCGCGCAAGCGCGGCGAGATCTCAGCCTGGGCCAACCAGTGTTGCAGCTCCACCAGAGCCTCTGCCCAGTCAGGATCCTGATCAGCCTGCGCCAGCTCAATCGAGAGCACCCTAGCAGCCAAGAACAAGCTAGTCGGCAACGGCTGAGCAAGGAGGCTGGCGGTGTGTTGACGTGCGATTGGCAGTTCACCCTGCTGGCGTGCGAGTAACGCACTCAGATAAGCCCCTTGCAGACGAAATACTTGCAACTCCTGCTCCAGCGCTTCAGGGCTGGCTTGCAACCATGCAAGATGCCTTTCTTGCGCGGCCAATAAGCTGGCAGCCTCGGTATCCGCATCCAGGCGCAGGGCCAGCTCAATACGGGCGGCGCGGGCGTGCAGCTGGCCTCGCCAATGATCACTCTGTTGATAGCCCTCTTGCGCGCGCTGCCAATAGCTGGCCGCCAAAGCCAAGCGCCCTGAGGTCTGCGCTTCTTGGGCCAATTGACTCCAACGATCAGCTTGCTGCAAAGCCGCTGGCACTGGCCGACTCGGGGAAGATTGAGCGCAACCGAGCAGGAAGCCACTGAGCAGCAGCAGGATGAACACAGATCTAATCATAAGGTTGGATCTCCAGCGGACGCTCAACAGGCGATGGGGGCGCAGCCGGCTGATGGCGCGAAAGAGGCCAGGTCTGGTTCAGTGCCTCTAAGAGCTGTTCGCTTTCTTGCATCAGCACTTGAATCTGATCCGCCCACAAGGGCAGGCGATCCATCTGTTGATTCAGCGCTGCCACAGTCTGATTCACCTGCCCCACCAGCCGCTGGGATTCATCCACCAGAGGGGGCAGGCTAGGCAACAGCGACTCGCTCTGAACGGCCAGCCGCGTCATAGAGGCCAGTAAAGGCTCGGCCTCTTCTAAGCGCTGCTCGACACTGGCGAGGCTGGCTTCCAGCTGCTCCAGACTCCGCTCAACCCCCTGCTGAAGCTCCTGACTATGCAACAGCTGGCCGATCAATCCTTCACCCGCTGCAATGCCTTGAGTGATCTGGCGCACATCACGACTGATCAGTTCCACCTGCTCCAGAGTCTGGCTGAGGTGCTGCGGCTCAATCGCACTGGTGATGCGTGCAAGATTCTGGATGGTCACCTCCATCGCGTGCAACACGGGTTCAACCTGACTCAACAGCTCATCGATCGAGGCATTGGGTGCGACCAGTAACAGCGTGCCCTCCGGCAGCTCTGGCTGATCCAGGGAACCCGGCGTGATCTCAATACTTGAGCGCCCAAGTAAAGACAGCTTACCCAGGCTGACTTGAGAATCCGCCCGTACGAGGCGGCGATACTGCTCCTGAATCCGCGCTGTCAGTACCAGCTGATGCTCATCATTCAGCTCGATCCTTTCAATTCGCCCAACTTGAATCCCTGAAATGCGCACGGGGGTATCGCGGGATAACCCTTCAGCACTCATCACTTGTAGCTGAATACGCAACGGCGATTCAAACAGGCCCCACTGCTGGCGGCTGAGGATCAACAACAGCACAATCAAACCCAAAGCACCCAGCACAAACACGCCCACCAGTTTTTCCTGCGCGGAGTAGCTCAGTTGATGGATATAGTGACGCTGTGGCTGCTGTCCTGAAGAGATGGGCATGTCTGGACTCACTCTCTCTGTGCTTGAGGATACAAGGCTCGATACCCATGACAATATTGACGCACCGAAGCCACTGAACTCGTTAAAACAGCTGACCAGCTGGCATAGATGGCCTGATGTTCAGCACTGACATAAAAAAACTGCTGGGCATTGTCGGCAGCAAAATCCAGCGCCTGACCACTGATCACTAGATGGCTATCCTGACTCCAAAGCCGAAGCGCGGCTTCAAGACCGGCCACCTCCGGCCAATCTAAACCCCGCCAAGGGTCTTCGATCAAAAAAATCTGAGGCTGCAAAATACGCGCCCGCACTAAAGCCAGCTGCACGCGCTCTAAAGGTGATAAAAAAGCAGGTAGCTTGGTCAGATCTCCAGCAAACTGGATCTCGCTCAAGGCTTGCTCCATCCGTGCGACCGCCAGACGCTCAGGCTGCCCATGATACAAGGCAGGAAGCAGCAGATTATCGCGAGCATTGCGCACTGAGAGCAGCGCCATCGGCTGCGCGACACACACCAGTTGCTGACGTAACGCCTCCTGAGCAACCGCCTCCCACTGGGTAAGATCGCGGCCTTGATAGATTAAGCGCCCTGTAGCAAGAGGTGATACCCCTGCCAGACTGAGCAGATACAAGCGCCGCCAGCTGGCTTGTGGCCCCAAAATAAAACTCATTCCCTGCGCCGTCAGCGCTCCCTCTAAAGGCTGGGTACTGGCAGCATCAGGCTGCATCTGTTCGATTACTAAAGCCAGATCAGAGGAAGGAGGACAAGATGGCGTTTCTTTCTTCACTAGCTTGTCCATGAGAGCAGCGCCATCACACCATTGAACACAAAAATCCAACTTAACGCATAGATCAGCGCCCGCTGGGTTTGTTGAGGCAGCTCCGTCGGTGAGTGCTCAACTTGCAGCGCATGATAGCAGGCAATACTGGCCATCAGCAGACCAAAGGCCAGATTTTTAAGCAAAAAAAACAACAACTCTAGAGGATGGAAAGCCCGCGCCACATCATGAAGAAAAGACAGATAGCCAACATGCTCGACCAGCGCCAACAGGAGCAGGCCACTCACCAGCGCTAAGCCAGCACAGTAAGTGGCCAACAGCATCTGCGCCAATCCCACGCCCAGTATTCTGGGGGCCAAAAAAATTGTATGCGTCCGCACCCCCAGCATTTCTAGCGCTTCTAATTCGCGGTGCAGCTTCATTCCCCCCAGATCCACCACTATCGCTGAAGCGGTACGGACAAGCAAAATCACGGCCGTCAACAGAGTTGCCAACTCATAGACCACCACACGGATCAGCAAGGTAATAATCTCGGCCGGGTCCATCAGCGGCTGCAAAGCCAAGATCAGCGGCAGGGTGACCGCCATGCCGACACCCAGTGCCAGTAAGCTCAAGACAGGCAGCGCATCAATACCGGTGAAAATCAGCTGGCCGAGCAAAGTGCGATAGCTGGCCAGATTAAAACGTAAGCGCCCTGCTTGCCAAGGCGAGAGGGCCCGTAGCGTAAAGAGGGTCAACGCATAAAAATAAAGTGGGAAACTGAGCGTGAGACGGCCCACTGCGCCGATCCAGTGCATGATTCTGCCTTCTTAATCAACTCAAAAGCTGAGCCGCACATCACGACTCAGCTCATTTACGGTCACAGGATAAACCCACTAGGCGTTTAGCCCAGCATCTGCTCCAAACGCTCACACAATAGCTTTAAAGCTTGCACCCGTGCATAGCGTTTATCATTGCCTTCAATAATAAACCAAGGGGCACGCTGAGTGCTGGTGCGCTCGATCATATCCGACACGGCCCACGCATAGTCACCCCAGCGTTCACGGTTACGGTAGTCTTCTTCAGTGATTTTATGCTGCTTATAGCTGATTTGCTCACGGGCTTTAAAACGGGCTAGCTGCTCATCTTGATCGATATGTATCCAGTACTTGAGCAACAGAATACCATGCTCGGTCAGTTCTTCTTCAAACTCGTTGATTTCCTGATAAGCCCGTATCCATTCATCCTCACGCGCATAACCTTCGACCCGCTCCACCAATACACGACCATACCAGGTACGGTCAAAAATGGTCATATGGCCTGCACGTTGCAGATGCCGCCAAAAGCGCCACAGATAATGACGGGCGTTCTCTTCATCCGTAGGAGCCGCAATCGGAATCACGCGATAATGGCGCGCATCCAAGGCCGCAATCATCCGGCGAATCATGCCGCCCTTGCCCGCCGCATCCCAGCCTTCCAAGGCCATCACGGTGCTGATTTTCTTTTTATGCGCCCGACGTGCCAGCTCATTCAGCTTGGCTTGATATTCGGCCAGCTGTTGCTTGTATTCTTTTTTCTTCAGATGCTTGGAAAGATCAACAAAATCCAGCAAGGTGGTGTGATCACGACACTGCTGACTCCAATCCACGGAAGGCGAGACCAAAAACTTGGGATCGGTATCGATGCGGCGGCGAATCATATCGCGTAATAAACGCCCAACCGTCAGACTACGGTAGGCGGGGTCCAGTCCTTCGATAATCATCCAAGGCGCTTGGCCCGTACTGGTCATCTGTAGGGTGGCTTCCGCCACATCCCGAAAACGATCATAGACCTTGATATTATCCAGATTCTTCTGCGTGACGCGCCAAGCCGTCTGGGGGTTGGCCGCCAAGCCTTTAATGCGCTCTTTATACTGGGCTTTACCTAGATGCAACCAAACTTTAATGATCAGGGTGCCATCATCGACCAGCATTTTCTCGAGAATATTGACGCGATTCAAGTAGGCCTCATGCTCAGCCACACTGCTGCGCTCAGCCACATGATCACTAATCGCATCACTATACCAAGAACTAAAATGGATACCGATCTTGCCCTTAGCTGGCAGCGCACGCCAATAGCGCCAAAAATGCGGACGCTCTTTTTCTTCATCGGTGGGTTCATCAAAAGCTGAGGTTTCTAGATGGCGAGGGTCCATCCATTCATGGAGCAGGTTGACCATTTCACCCTTGCCAGCGCCATCCACACCAGAAATCAGCAGTAAAACAGAGAAATCACATTGCAGCAGTTCTTGCTGGAGGGATAACAGCTCGGCGCGCAGGCCTTCAAGTTCGGTTTTATAAAGTTTTTTATCGAGGGTACGACTTAACTCCGCAGCTTCAAACATAGGGCTTCCTCTTATTATGTCCTTGTCATGCCTCTCATGCCGACAAGACCATCCAGAGTCACCCTCGCCGACCCTCTAAGACTAGCAGGAAGTCGCCTCAGCCTGCTACTCACTTCTTGGCTGACGAATCGAGCCCGCCAACAGAGAAAGAGACTAAGATTTAATCCACTAAATGAAGATGCAGCAGATCGACTCCAGAACAGAGAGGACCACCTAGCAGATGGTCAGCATAGGTTTGCAATTCACCCAGCTCACCCACCACCCGCTCTTTACCTGCGCCCCAGCCTTCAATCTCAAAATTGAAACGCCGCCAAAAATTACGCCGCGCAGCCAAGGGTTCAAGAGTGACGGATTGCGGAGCCTTCAAGCGCCCAGCAAGGCGCGTATGGCTCGCGAGCACATCGGTCAGAGTGAGGATCAGGCTATTGACCAGAAAGGTGGACACACCCTGGCCTGAAAAGGGATTTGGTTGCTGATGATCAAGCAGTGGCTGGGTGCCTGTGAGATCAACAATTTTAATCTGATCATGGGTCGCACTGGTCACACTGAGGGTCGCGCGCTGTACCCGACCATCGATTTTGGCCGCAAAATGCAAGTGCAGCAGACTTTGCTTGGCCTCAACATACAAGCCCGCACTGCCTGTCGGAACAGCCACTGGCACCTTGATGCCACTTAAAAGCTGCAATAGACGCTGGTAATTCTCCACCTTGACTCATCCCCCACTGTGCGCACATGGCCCGATCTAGATTCAATAAAAAGAGCAAGCTTAGCTGAAAAGCAGCTAAAAATAAGCTGAAAAATGTAAACGGGGGGGACTCAAGTGCAGGGCTCTTAGCTAAGGCTCAAAACCTTGTAGCTGCTGCAATAACTGCTGGGGCAGGTTTTGGCGCGCCTCGATGGCCGCACGCTGAACCGCGAAGGCAAAACCCCGTGCATCGGCATTTCCATGGCTTTTGACCAAACTGCCACGCAAACCAAGAAAACTACCGCCATTATAGCGCACTGGGTCCATCTGCTCTTTGAGCCGCTTCAAAATCGGCCGCGCCATAATGCTGACAAGGCGGCTATACAAGCTGCGCCCAAAGATCTGCTGGATCTGCTCAGAAAGAAAGCGCGCCAAACCTTCACTGGTTTTGAGTGCAATATTGCCGACAAAGCCATCACACACCACCAGCTGAACATCGCCACTGAAAATGGCATCGCCTTCGATATAGCCCTGATAGTTGACTGCTGGATGCTGCTCTAGACGTTGTGCAGCCAACTTCACCTGAGCATTGCCCTTAATCGATTCATGCCCAACATTGAGCAGTGCCACACTGGGTCGCTGAAGCCCATCCACACAGCGAGCCATCACTGAACCCATCAAAGCAAACTGCACCAGATGCTCAGCCTGGCAATCAACATTTGCGCCAATATCCAACAGATAGCTCACCCCACGGCGCGTGGGAATCACCGTGCTAATGGCGGGTCGCTCAATCCCCGGCAGCATGCCCAACACCTGACGCCCAATCGCCATCAAGGCGCCGGTATTGCCTGCGCTGACGCAAGCGGCACTCTGCCCTTCAGCGACTAAGCGCAGAGCAAGATGCATCGAGGAGTTTTTTCTTTGGCGCAATGCAAAACTAGGGGCGTCATCCATCCTGACCCAAGTCTCACTGTGCAACAGATGAATACGCTCTGCATAGTGATGACTGAGCTGATGCTGAGCCAAACGGGTTTTGATTTGATCAAGATCACCGACGAGGGTGATAGAAAGAAAGGGATCAGCAGCGAGTGCAAGGAGTGCACCCGCAACCTGATAATGGGGACCTGAGTCCCCACCCATCGCGTCGATCGCCAGCGAAACTGGCTGCGTTGCGAGGGTCAATTGTGGCTTAGTCTTCGTCTTTGTTGATGACTTGACGACCACGATAGAAGCCTTCAGCAGTCACATGGTGACGACGGTGAACTTCACCAGTCGTTGCGTCCACAGACAGGGCAGGCGCGCTCAGCGCATCGTGTGAACGACGCATATCACGCTTGGAACGGGTTTTACGGTTCTGTTGAACAGCCATGATCTACTCCTGGATTGACAAATTCACTGCTCTTTCTTGAGCGAATGCTTTAAATCCGCTAGAGCACTGAAAGGGTTATTGGGTGGTGTTGCGACAAGGGTTTCTTCCAGAGCGGGTTGTTCAATTTCATACTGTTTGCACTCACCCTTTGGATGATAAGCCACCAGAGGCAAGGCTAACAGCACTTCATCTTCTAACACCGACCCAAGTTGAAGCCGCTCATTTTCAATAAAAACTGGCTCGTGGGTGCGTGGCAGCTTCACAGCCGCTTCATCACTAGTGACCAGCCCCCACAAAAACTCACTATCTAATTCCTGACGGACAGGTTGCAAACAACGCTGACACTCTAAAATCACCTGCCCTTGGAGCCGGCCCTGCACTTGTAGCGTGCGCTGGGTTCCGTAGCTAAACTCCAAGTCGACCTTGAGTTGCCCCTCTGTTTCACACAGAGCCTCTTGAACTCTTTCCATATTTTGTAACGGCAGATCAAAACTCAGCGTTTTGCCTGCGGCACAAAACTTGTAAGGATCAAGGGGTGAATGCAGATATTCGTTTGCCATAAATTTCAAGCGCGCAATAATAGGGGGATAAAGCTTTGCTGTCAAAGCTCACATGATGATTTCTGGCTTGAGCCACGCGATCAGGCCGCATATTCTAAAGACTTATGCAGACGAAGTCACCCGTTAAACACGAGAAAAACACCAAGATGCCTCCTTTATTACTCGCTTCTAGCTCACCTTACCGCCAAGCCCTGCTCAAAAAGCTGCAGCTCCCCTTTATTAGCGTCAGCCCAGAGATCGATGAATCAGCCCTGCCTGATGAAAAGATCACTGCACGCGTTGAGCGACTGGCCAAGGAAAAAGCCGCGGTGCTGGCGGCTCAATATCCTGATCACTGGATCATTGGCTCGGATCAACTGTGTGGTTTTCAGGGCGAACAGCTAGGCAAGGCAGGTACAGCTGAAGCAGCACTGGCACAATTAATTCGCTTTCGTGGCCAGGCCGTGACCTTCTACACAGGACTCTGCTTGCGCACACCGAGCCACAACTTCAGCTGCGTTGAGCCTTTTACTGTACATTTTCGCGATTTCTCACCCGCTGAGGCGCAAAGCTATATCGCACTGGAGCAGCCGTTGGATTGCGCAGGCAGCTTTAAATCAGAAGGTTTAGGGATCACCCTCTTCGAACGCTTGGAAGGTGATGACCCCAATAGCTTGATCGGCTTGCCGCTGATTCGCCTGTGTCGCTTCCTCGACAGCGCAGGCTGCACACCACTGCTGGCCGCAACCCGCTAGGCCGAAGAGACCAACCGAGAGACTCAAATCAGTAGCTGGGTGCCTGCCATTCATTCAGCATCAAGCTGACACGGGTTGCCAAGCGCTGCTCCAAACGCTCCCAAGGCGTCAGATCGGGCGTATAGTTCACTAAACGCTGGGTCTGATACTGGCGCTGTAGGGTGAAGATGGAGCCCAGCTCATCAATCAAACCTTCTTGCAACGCCAGCTCACCATTCCAGACCAAGCCAGAGAAGATCTGCGGATTATCAGACAAACGCTCGCCACGCCCTTCTTGCACACGCTCGATAAACTGCTGATGCGTTGAATCCAGCACCTGCTGCCAAAAGGCACGCTGCTCTTCACTAATTTCCCCAAAGGGGTCGAGGAACGCCTTGTTCTCTCCCGCGCTAAAAACGCGTCTTTCGATCCCAAGGCGCTCTATCGCCTCAGCAAAACCAAAGCCACCAGAGACAACACCGATAGAGCCCACCAAACTGGCCCGATCTGCCAGAATCTGATCGGCTGCCACGGCAATGTAATAGGCTCCTGAGGCACCGATATCTTCGATCACGGCATAGACAGGCATCTGCGGATACTCCGCCTTCAGCTGCATCAAACCATCATAAATCTGGCCAGATTGGACAGGGCTCCCGCCTGGGCTATTAATGCGCAGGACAACAGCACGCGCCTGATCAGCCGCAAATGCCCGCTGCAACCCACCGAGAATCCGCTCAGCGCGCACCTGCCCACGCGAATCGATCACCCCCTGAATTTCAACCACGGCCAAATGCGGCTGACTCGCTGCATCCGGCTTCATATCCTGAAAAGCCCCACGCCCAACACCCAAAACAAGGGCGAGAATCAACAGAGTGAAGCCACCACGCACAAAATAGCCAATAATGCGGCCGCGCCGTGCACGCCGCTGCTCCAAAAAGACCTCTTTGGCCCAAGCCTGCATCCAGTCTTCAGGTGCAGCTGTTGGTGTCGCGGCATCGGCAGTCGGGCGGGCCTGCTCGCGCCAGGGGTCGGTCGGCTTGGCTGCCGGCTGAGAAGACGTTGATTCTTCGTTCATAGCACCTTCCTATCACTTAACGGAGATTAAAAACATCGCAGATAAAAGTATCGAGAATACAAGCATCGAGAGTACAAGCATCGGGGTCATCAGCGAGATCGACTCACCTGAGCATGGGCAGCCTGCACTTCCTCCCATAAAGGCTCTACCGGTGCTTCAATCACACGCTCGCGCCCAGTCTGCGGATCTTGGAAGCGTAAACTAAAGGCATGCAGAAACAAACGGCCCACACCCGCTTTATGATAAGCCTTATTGATCCGATCCTCCCCGTACTTAGGATCACCCAGTAAAGGACATCCCAAAAAGCGGGCATGGACACGAATCTGGTGCGTGCGCCCTGTGACTGGTTCAGCCTGCACGAGCGTGAGATCGCGCCCGAGACGCTTTAATACACGAAAACGAGTCAAAGCAGCCTTACCCTCTGGCCCTACGCCCATCATCCGCTCACCACTGGCCGTTGGAATCCGCACAATGGGTTGATCTACCTGCTCTACCCCCTCAGGCCAAGCACCAAGAACCCAGGCCCAGTAGACTTTGCGCATCGTGCGTGCGCGCAGCTGATCTTGCAAATGCGCCAAGGCTTGGCGGTTTTTCGCCACCAACAAGCAGCCTGATGTATCTTTATCCAGACGATGCACCAGCTCCACAAAAGACAGATCTGGCCGCGCTTGGCGCAGCGCTTCAATCAAGCCAAGATGCACCCCGCTGCCGCCATGCACCGCCAGCCCCGCCGGTTTATTCAGCAGCATCAACTGATCATCCTCATAAAGGATGGCTTGATGTGCTAAATGCTGTTTTAAACTGGCGCTGATTTTTGGGACACCGGCTTTTTCTGCCACACGGACAGGCGGCACACGCACGCTATCTCCGGCTTGCAAGCGCGTTTCTGCCTTGGCGCGTTTTTTATTGACCCGAACTTCGCCCTTACGAATAATCCGATAGACCAGCGTTTTAGGTACACCCTTTAAACGGGCAAGCAAGAAATTATCCAGACGCTGGCCAGCCAGCTCTGGCGGAACATCAATAAAACGCACTTGCGGTTGCAGTGCTTCAGACATGAAAAGGCCCTTACAGCAAAGAAAAAAAGAGGGCAGCATAGGCTGTTCAAGCCTCTTTGCGACTGGAACAGACAGCACAAGAGCCCACCCGTTGCGCGAGAGTATAACCGAGTCAACAACTGAAGGCATGATTGCCGAGTGCAGGGGCAGCTGCTATTATCAGCGAGCGCGAAAAAGGATTCACTCCTCATGAAGCGCCTACACCCACGCCAATAACACTTTTTCATAGTGGGTCACACGTAGGCCAGCGCAAAAAAGAATGAATCATGAGTGCCAGCACCTTCAATGAACTGGCGATCAAAACCCGCGACCCTGGTGTGCGCGTTGTTGAATCTTATTTGACCTTGTGTTGCCTAACTATCTGGCCGTACAGTGAGTAAAAAGCGCCATCTGCACACAAACAGATGGGCAAGTAGACAAAGAGCTATCTGACTGCGCAACCCTGAACCTCTCTTTTTCAGGCTTGACCTTTCCATCTCCACTGACTCCTGCGTCTCGACCACTGCTCAGCCAGCCTAGTGAGCCAACACAAAGAAACATAATACAAGCAACTGCAATACCCGGGCCGCCAGAACACTTGGAAGCCCAATGAAACGTATGCTTATTAATGCAACCCAGCCTGAAGAACGCCGGGTTGCGCTGGTCGATGGCCAGCGTCTTTATGATTTGGATATTGAGTCCGGATCACGCGAATCGAAAAAAGCCAACATCTACCGCGGTCGTATTACCCGCGTCGAACCCAGCTTAGAAGCTGCCTTTGTCGACTTTGGTGCAGAGCGCCATGGTTTTCTCCCCCTCAAGGAAATTAGCCGCGAATACTTTGCCAAATCTTCCGGTGATCAGCGTAATGCCTCGATCCGCGAGCTGGTCAAAGAAGGCACCGAAGTCATCGTTCAAGTCGATAAAGAAGAGCGCGGCAACAAGGGTGCGGCACTGACCACCTATATCAGCTTGGCCGGTCGCTACCTCGTTTTGATGCCCAACAATGCCCGTGCCGGCGGTATCTCGCGCCGCATTGAGGGCGACGAACGCGCGGCTCTGAAAGAAGCCCTGAGCGGCCTCAATATTGCTCAGAGCATGGGCGTGATTGTTCGCACTGCGGGTATTGGTCGCTCCAGCGAAGAACTCCAGTGGGATTTAGACTATCTGATCAAAGTATGGGAATCCATCAATCAGGCCGCACTCGAGCAGTCTGCTCCCTTCTTGATTTACCGTGAGTCCAACGTCATCATCCGCGCGATGCGCGATTATCTGCGCCAAGATATTGGCGAAGTCTTGATTGATAGCCAAGAAGTCTATGATCAAGCTCAAGGATTTATCCAGCAGGTCATGCCGTCTTATCAGAGCAAGATCAAGCTCTATCAAGATGATGTGCCGCTTTTCTCTCGCTTTCAGATCGAAAGCCAGATCGAAACCGCCTTCCAGCGTGAAGTCAAACTGCCTTCTGGTGGCTCCATCGTCATTGACCACACAGAAGCGCTGGTCTCTATCGATATCAACTCAGCCCGCGCCACACGCGGTGGTGATATCGAAGAAACAGCCCTGCAAACCAATCTAGAAGCGGCTGATGAGATCGCGCGCCAGCTGCGTCTGCGTGATATTGGTGGCCTGATCGTCATCGACTTTATCGACATGAGCCCGGTTAAAAACCAGCGTGAAGTTGAAAACCGTATGCGCGATGCACTGAAGATTGACCGTGCCCGCGTCCAAATCGGTCGGATCTCGCGCTTTGGCCTTTTAGAAATGTCACGCCAGCGGCTGCGTCCTTCTCTGGGTGAAACCAGTGGCGTCGTCTGCCCACGCTGCGATGGTCAGGGTACCATTCGCGATGTGCGCTCTTTAGCCCTCTCGATTCTACGCCTGATCGAAGAAGAGGCGATGAAGGACAATACGGCTGAGATTCGTGCCGTGCTGCCCGTCTCCGTCGCCACCTTCCTGTTGAATGAAAAGCGTTCAGCACTGCATGATATCGAGCAGCGCCAGAAGGTTTCGGCCTTGATTCTGCCAAACCCAGAAATGCATACGCCGCATTATGAAGTCACTCGCCTGCGTGATGATGACTTGGAAGATGAAGCGCCAGTGAGCTTTGAGCTGGATATCAGCAGCACCAATGATCAAGAACCCAGCAGCGGTGCCGAAAAAGTCACTGGCTTTGCCCAGGCTGCAGTACAGAATGTGATTCCTCGTGCGCCTGCACCAGAGGCACCTGCAGCTGTGGCTGCACCAGCTTCCGAAGGTTTGCTGGCCCGTTGGGCACAAGGCATCAAGAAGCTCTTCCAAGGCAGCGAACCTAGCTCAGCGCAGCCGACAGCCACACCCAAGCCAAGCAGCGCCCTAGCACAACAAGAAAAACGCGCCGAAACGCCAGATAGCAACCGCCAGGATAAAGGCCGCCAGCGCCCTCAGCGTCAACGGACTGAATCTCAGCGTCGCCCACGTCGTGAACGCGATACCAGCGCACGGAGTGCAAATGATCCAGCCAGCGAGCCAGCGAAGGCTGAGTCGCAACGCCGTGCGCCTCGTCGTGAAGAAGCCGCCGTCGAGAACAAGCCCAGTAATAGTAAGCCAGCAGCAGAAGCTCGGACAAACAACAAGCCTCAGGTCGATGAGAGCAAGCCTGCACGCAACAACCCGCGTCAGCGTCGTCGCAACAAGGCATTAACAGGACAAGCGGATCAGCATCCTGATTTTGATCAACTGAAAAAGGAGCTGCTGCCTGAAGAATTGGTCGCACCTGTCTTGGTATCCAACACGGCCCAACAGCCGACTGAAGACGCCTCTCAGACTGCAACCCAGCCCAGCCCAGCCGAGGCTCCTGTAGATCAAACCGCTGACTCAAGTGCAGCAGCGTCAGAGCCAGCGGCCCAACCAGAGACTCTAGAGCAGCCTGCTGAGGCAGCAGAGGCCGCCACCGAAGACAAGGGCAAGCGCAAAGGCCGCTCTTCTCATAAAGGGCGTCGTGCAAAAGCCGACACCCACAACAAGGCGGCAGAGGAAGACACCAGCGCCAACGAGGCCGTTGCACCCACTGAGTTAACCGCAGCCGACGCAGCGGACAGCCCACAAGTGGTCGTCGCAGCAGAAGCGTCAAGCGAGTCAACT
>SKOQ01000217.1 GCA_007119985.1 Marinospirillum sp. | reverse complement strand
GGGCCGCGCATCATGTCGATCGCTTCATCCAAGGGAAGATTGCGTGCAGCGATGCCATCAATTTGTAAAATCCGATCCTGAGCCTGTAAACCTGCGGCGGCGGCGGGGGTGTCATCAATCGGGCTAACAATTTCGATATAACCATCATTCAAGGTAATCTCGATGCCCAAGCCACCAAACTCGCCCTGAGTGCTTTCTTGCAGCTGTTGAAAGGCATCTGGGCTCATGTAGCTTGAATGGGGATCGAGGCCATCCAGCATGCCCCGTATCGCATACTCGAGCAGCTCAGCATCTGAAACGGGATGCACATAGGCTTGCTTGATGCGCTCAAAGACTTCAGCAAAGGTACGCAGTTCCTCGAGAGGGAGCAGGTAGTCGCTGGGCAGGTTGAGCGCAGCGGGATCATGCTGCCCAGCGCCATCAGCGAAGGCTTGATTGGCTGTCCAAGGTGTCAGGAGTAAAGCGAGGCTCAACAAGCCAGCTTGGATGCACTGAGGGGTGATCGAGATGCGAGACATAGTCGTTCCTTTCGAGGCTTAACGCCGAGCGATCCAAGTAATGGGATCAACAGGTTGCCCTTGTTGGCGGATTTCAAAATAGAGGGCTTGGCGTCTTTGGCCGCCAGTTGCACCGGCGGTGGCGACCACATCTCCACCGTTCACCCAATCGCCGACTTGACGCTCAAGGGTTTGATTGTGGCCATAGAGGCTGAGGTAGCCATCGCCATGATCAATAATCATTAAAAAGCCAAAGCCGCGCATCCAGTCAGAGAAGACAACCCGTCCACCATGAATGGCCTTCACCTCTGCGCCCTCACGAGCTTGAATCAACAAGCCGCGTTGCACAATGCGGTTATCCTGCTGCCGACTGCCAAAGGCGCTTAAGATGCGGCCTTCCAAGGGCCAAGGCAGTTGGCCGCGCATCTGGCGAAAAGGTTGCGCATCGCGTGGTGGTGGCAGGCGCACGATGGCCTCAGCAACCGCTTCAAGCAGCTCTTCCAATCGGCGTTGATCAGCCTGCATCTGCTCGAGTTCGCTACCGCGCAAGGCAATGTCTTGGCTGAGCTGCTCCACCAAAGACTGGCGTTGCTGCTGCTCGCTGAGCAGTTCGCTGCGGCGGGCTTGCAGAGATTGACGCACGCCTTCAAGGCTCTGGCTGCGCGAGACGATTTCACTGCGGACTTGATCTAGCTGGCGACCGAGGGCGAGGTAATCCTCAATACGCTGGGTGCGTTCGCGGTTGATATAGTCATAGTAGCGCAGTAATCGGGCCACACGATCTGGCTCCTGCTGATTCAACAGGACCTTAAGATGTTCTTGTCGCCCCATCGCATAGGCGGCGCGAATCTGTTGACGCAGATAGGTGGCCTGTTGATCCATTTGCAGGCGGAGTTCTTGCTGTTCTACGCGCAGTTGACGCAGGCGCGTTTGCAGCTGCTCCGCTTCTTGGGTATTGCTTTGGATGCGGGTGACCAGTGTGCTGATTTGGCTTTCAGTCTGGCGCAGGGCATTTTGCAGCTGGGATTGTTCGCCACGGGCTTCTTGCAGCCAGCCTTGCAGTTGTTGGATATCGCTGCGCAACTGGCGCAACTGAGCTTCAGTCGCCTGCTCATTGGCCCAACTGCTGGCATGTACCAGCAGTAGCATCAATAAACAGAGTAAGCCGAGGCCAATTTTATGGATCACAGGGGCCATCACTCAGTTGCCACCCTCCTTGGTGATGAGACAGTTAGCAGATTAAGCTCTGGCCAGTCATTTCAGCGGGCTGAGGAAGCTGCATCAGATCGAGCAGTGTCGGGGCAATATCGCATAAGCGTCCACCCGTTTGAAGACGACGCTGTTGGTCTCCAGCCTGCGGTGTGATGTAAATCAGCGGCACAGGAAAGGTGGTGTGGGCCGTTTGCGCTTGCCCCGTGTGAGGATCGAGCATCTGCTCTGCATTGCCATGATCGGCGGTAATCAACGCCTGCCCACCGACCTGTTGCAGGGCAGCGACCACACGGCCAACGCAGGTATCGAGGGTTTCTATTGCCTTCACCGCGGCCTGAAAATCACCCGTATGACCAACCATATCGCCATTGGCATAGTTGCAGACAATCAAATCATATTCGCCCGATAAGATCGCGGCGACCAGCTTGTCGGTGACTTCCGGCGCGCTCATCTCTGGCTGCAAATCATAGGTTCTGACTTGAGGCGAGGGAATCAGCTCGCGTGTTTCGCCTTCATAGGGCGTTTCTCGTCCACCAGAGAAGAAGAAGGTGACATGGGCATACTTTTCGGTTTCAGCAATACGCAGCTGGGTTTTGCCCAGTGAAGCCAGATACTCACCCAGTGTGTTGGTCAGTGCCTCAGGTGGAAAGGCCGCCGGTGCAGGAATATCGGCGGCATATTCGGTCAGCATGACAAAATGGCTGAGCTGCACCCGACGCTGGCGTGCAAAACCAGCGAAGTCGGGTTCAACAAAACAGCGTGTGATTTCACGGGCGCGATCGGCACGGAAGTTCATAAAGATCAGCGCATCGCCATCTTCTAGCTGGGCAATCTGGCCTTGTTGATCGAGCAGTGCCGTGGGGGCCACAAACTCATCATTTTCATCCCGCGCATAGGCGGCTTCTAAAGCCGCTAAACCGGATGCGGCTTGGAAATCAGCAGCATGGCCCGTCAGCAGGTTGTAGGCCTTTTCAACGCGATCCCAGCGGTTATCGCGGTCCATCGCGTAATAGCGCCCTACCAAGCTGGCCACGCGTCCGACCCCCAGTTCTGCAAACACGGCATCGGCGGCTTCGAGTGAGGCGGCGGCGCTGCGCGGGGGCATATCTCGCCCATCAAGAAAGGCGTGTAAATAGATTTTCTGGGCACCACGGGCGGCCGCGAGGCGTACAGCGGCAAACAAGTGCTCCTCATGGCTATGCACCCCGCCGGGAGAAAGCAGCCCCATCAGATGCACCGCACGCCCAGCGGCTATGGCGCTATCCATAGCGTTGAGCAGCACTGGATTGGCGGCAAAGCTGCCATCTTGAATGGCCTGAGTAATGCGGGTGAAATCTTGGTAGACAATGCGGCCAGCACCAAGATTCATATGTCCCACTTCGGAGTTACCCATCTGGCCCTCAGGCAGCCCAACGGCGAGCCCATCAGTGAGGATTTCGCTGGTGGGTTGCTCTTGCATCAGTCGATCCATGACAGGGGTGGCAGCGTGAAAAATCGCGTTATTTTCTGGCGAAGGATTGTTGCCATAACCATCCAGAATAATGAGCGCTGTAGGAATGCGTTGGCCAGTCATGGTGTTGATCTCACTCCGAATCAAGATAGGTGGTGAACAGAAGGTGATGGATAAAACCAAAAACACAGGGCCAACATGATAGCCTTAGCTGCCTTAAATCGCTATCCCAAGCCGGCAGCGATCTTGTGTTGAATGCGCCACTTTTTGTTGCGCTGGGTTGCATCAGCGCGGCAGGCTGGGATGAATCAACGGCCAGTGAGAGGTGTGCCGCGCTTGAGTCTGGTGTATCCTTGGCCTCTCTTTTTGACGTGCTTTGGCTGCACGCCTTCTGACAACCCGCTACAGAGAAATAAGATGTTTGAGCAGATCATTGAATTTTCTATGAATCACCCCCTGCTGGTCAGCGCTTTTGTTATCCTGCTGGTTCTTGTCATCATCAATGAAGCGAAAAGCTCAGCGCAGGGCGTGACAGCGCGTGAAGCCATTCGCTTGCTGAACAAAGATGAAGCCATCGTGCTGGATATTCGTGACCGCAAGGATTTTGCGGCTGGCCATATTACCGGTTCAGTGCATATCCCGATGACCAACTTGGATAAACGCATTGATGAGCTGAAAAAGCATGAGTCAAAGACCATCATTGTGGTATGCAAAATGGGGAATACCGCTGCCGCTGCGGTGGCCAAGCTGAATAAGGCCGGTTATGCCCAGGCTGTGAAGCTGAAAGGTGGCATGATGCAATGGCAAACAGAAGCCCTACCGCTGGTCAAAAAATAAATCATCATCACTGCCTTTAAACAAGAAAAGAAGGAACCAGAAATGAGCGATCAACAAGCCGCTGCGCAACAGGATGCACCTCAGCCCGTCTTTGCGATGCAGCGTATTTATCTCAGTGATGCTTCATTTGAAGCCCCCAATAGCCCAGATGCCTTCCTGATGAAAGAGCAGCCTCGGGTCAATGTGGACTTGGGTACGCGCCATCGTCAGGTCAATGAAATCATTTATGAAGTCACAGTCAAAATCACCGTGACGGTCACCACTGGCGAGAAAACAGCCTATTTGGCTGAAGTGCAGCAAAGCGGAGCTTTCCATATCGAAGGAATTGAAGGTGATGCTTTAGAGCACACACTGGGTGCTTTCTGTCCTTCGAGCCTCTTCCCCTATGCGCGTGAGGCCATCGACAACCTGATCGTGAAGGGTGGCTTCCCGCCGCTGATGTTGGCACCGTTTAACTTTGATGCCCTGTTTGCAGAAAAGAAAAAGCGTGAAGCGCAGCAGGGTGCGACCACCCAGTAGTGCTTCTCTGGCTGAGGCGGCCTAGTCTGCTGCCTTGGCCTGTCTCTCCTCCCCTCTTGCCAAGTTTATAGACCCATCATGCGACGTTTCTATTCTACGCAGCCCTTGCAGCCTCAAACCGATATCCAGCTTGAAGGCCAGGTGGCGCGTCATATGCTCCAAGTGTTGAGAATGCAGCCAGGTGAAACCTGCGTGCTTTTTGATGGTCAATCTAGCTATCCAGCTGAACTCCTGGGTGGCCGCAAGGATCAGGCGCAGTTGCGTCTCGGTGCGCCTCTGCCTGTATTGCCCCCCTCACCAGTGCAAACTCACTTGGGGCAGGCGATCTCTAAGGGCGATAAGATGGATTGGGTGGTGCAAAAAGCCGTTGAGCTGGGTGTCACGGCCATTACACCGCTTTATACTCAGCAGGGGGATGTGCGTCTGAAGCCAGATCGTGAGCTGAAAAAATGGCAGCAGTGGCAGCAGATCGCGCTCAGTGCTTGTGAGCAGTGTGGCCGCGATGACCTGCCAGTGATCCACCCACCCCAAAAGCTTGCAGATTGGCTGGTGGCGCGTGAAGAAGCGCTGAAGCTGGTTCTGCATCCACATTTAACTCCGGCTGGCCTACCCGCTCAGCCAGCTCCCGCATCTGTTGCCTTGCTGATTGGCCC
>SKOQ01000100.1 GCA_007119985.1 Marinospirillum sp. | reverse complement strand
TGGTGGATGCGGATCGGGCTGCGGCCACTGAGGCCCCCTTTGCCGATGCGCAGATTGCGCTGGTCAGTCGGCATTGGCTACTCGGCACACCGGCTGCTTTAGAGCAGGCTGCGCAGGAAAGCTGGGATCTATTGATCGTCGATGAAGCCCATCATCTCCATTGGTCACCCGATGCGCCTAGTGCAGAGTATCAGCAGGTTGCCCAGTTGGCGCAGCAGATTCCTGGCCTGTTGTTATTGACGGCCACGCCTGAGCAGGCAGGGCAGGCTGGATTCTTTGCGCAGTTGCACCTGTTGGACCCAGCACGCTATCCAGATTTCGAACAGTTTCAGCAAGAAGAAGAGGGTTATCGAGCCAGTGCGGAGGCCATTCAGCGCTTGGCTGATCAACAGCCTCTTTCCTCGACTGAGCGAGCCGATTTAGAAACGCGCCTTGCCGCAGATAGTCTGGCTTTATTGGCGCTGTTGGAGCATCCAGAAACCAGCGATGCGCAACGCGGTTCAGCGCGTCAGCAGCTGATCGAGCAACTACTGGATCGCTATGGTACTGGGCGGGTTTTATTCCGTAATCGTCGTGCCAGTGTGGGTGGCTTTCCTGAGCGTCAGCTCCATGCTTATCCCTATGCGGCTCCAGAGGGCTACCAACAGCTGCTCAGTCAGTATGATCAACCCCATAAGCAGATGATGGCTGAAGCCCTCAGTGGTCAGGCTTGGCCCTATGCAGGGCTTTATCCTGAGCGCTTGTATGCCGTGCAGCAGCGCGATGCAACCCCCTGGTGGGAGATCGATCCGCGTGTGACTTGTGTGCTGGAGTTGCTGGCCCAGTATCCTGATGACAAGCTGCTGGTGATCTGTGCGCATGCAGATACCGTGCTCGAACTGAGCGAAGCGCTGCGCCGCCAATCGGGGGTGTTGGCGGCCGTCTTCCATGAAGACATGCCGTTGATCGAGCGGGATCGCGCTGCGGCCTGGTTTGCCGACGAAGAAGATGGTGCGCCGCTGTTGATCTGTTCCGAAATCGGCAGTGAAGGGCGTAACTTCCAATTTGCGCATCATCTGGTGCTGTTCGATCTGCCGGCCCACCCGGATTTACTTGAGCAGCGTATCGGACGTCTCGATCGGATCGGCCAGAACCAAACCATCCATCTGCATGTGCCCTATCTGAGCGGAACACCGCAAGAGGCTTGGTTTGCCTGGTGCGATCAAGGCTTGGATCAGTTTAGTGCGCCGCGTCCGGTTGGGGCGAGCCTCTTTGCTGATTTTCAGGATGAACTCCAAACCTGGCTGGAGTCACCCCTCTTTGGTGCGCCGGATGATGATGATCTGCTGCAGCGGGTGGAAGCGGCGCGCGTCGCAGCTGAAATCGAGCTGGAGGCTGGTCGCCACCGTCTGCTGGAGCTGGCTTCACATCGTCCTGCGGTCAGCCAAGAGTTGGTCACGGCCTTGGATGATCAAGAGATGGATCAGGCTCTGCGCCACTATCTTGAAATCGCGCTGGATGTGTACCGTGTACATAACGAGGATCTGGACAGCCATACCTGGTATCTCAAACCGGGGCGGGAATCCGATACTGGCATTTTCCATGATGTGCATTTTGATTTAGAAGAAGGCAGTTCGGGCACCTTCTTGCGCTCCAAAGCCTTGGCGCGGGATGATTTGCACTTTTTGACTTGGGAGCATCCGCTGACGCGTAACTGCCTCGATGCGGCAACCACGACCAGTCAAGGCAATGCTGCCGTAGCCTTACTGAAGAATCCGGCGCTGCCAGCAGGCACCTTGCTGATCGAGGCCTTCTACTGCCTAGAAGCGCCGAAAACCGAAGGTCTGGAGCGCTATCTGCCGCCACAAAGTGTCCGTTTCTTGCTGGATGCGCAGGGGAATGATCTGGCCGCGAAGGTCGGCTTTAAGGGTTTGAGTCGTCAGCTGTTCAGGCTCAAGAAGGGCATGGCGCGCGATCTCGTGAAGCTGCGTCTCGATCTGATTCGCCAGCTACTCGATCAGGCGGACCAACTGGCCTTGGCCCGTTTGCCGACCGAAATTGAAACCGCGCAGACCCGCATGCGCGCTGTGCTTGATCCTGAAGTGGCACGTCTAGAGGCGCTCAGTCAGTTGGACCCGCATCTGGCCGGTGGTGAGCTGGATTGGCTGCATCAGCAGCGTCAGCAGCTGGATCAGGCGTTGAACCATGCCTTATTACGTCTGGATGCGGTGCGCGTGATTGTGGCTGCTGGCCCAGCCGACTAGCTCAGGGGCACTGGTGATAGTGCCCTGAATTGTTCCGTATTCGGAATGGTTGGCTACCCAAGCCTTGCACTTAATCGCAGATTTCTTGCAAGGCTTCTGGTAGTTGCGGATAGCGAAAATCAAAACCTGCCTTCTGCAAGCGCTGAGGCTGCATTTTGGCGCTGACCAGTAGCAGCTCGGCCATCTCGCCAAACAGCAGGTGCAACACCTTCTCCGGCATGGGAATCCAAGCTGGGCGTTTTAAGGCTTTGCCTAGTGCGCGGGTGAAATCGACATTGCGTACTGGAACAGGGGCTGCCGCATTGTAGACGCCCTGCGCTTGAGGTTGCTCCAGCAGCCATAAATAGATGCGGGCCATATCTTCAAGATGAATCCACGGAAACCAATGCTGACCTGATCCCAGCGGTCCACCCAAGCCAAAGCGAAACGCAGGGAGCATCTTCTTCATCGAGCCGCCCCCCTGCCCGAGAACGACACCGGTACGCACAAGGCAGACCCGTGTTGATGTCGATGCGGCTTGTTGCGCGGCGGCCTCCCACTGTGCGCATAACTGATGGGTGAAGCCATCCACTGGGGGCGTGTCTTCATCAATCAGCTGCTCGCCCTGTTCGCCATAGTAGCCAACAGCAGAAGCGGAGATCAAAACGCGCGGAGGAATATCTTGATGTTTGATCCACTCCACCAGCCTTTGTGTTGTCTCCACCCTTGATGAGATTAAGAGTGCCTTACGCTCAGGGCTCCAGCGTTGATCGGCAATCCCCGCTCCAGCAAGATTAATGACGGCATCATAGGAGGCTTCGGGCAGATCCTCCAGACGATGCACCCATTGGGTGACGCCTTGAGGAAGCTTGGGTTTGAGCTGGTGTGTCCAGAGGGTGACCTGATACCCCTTGGCGATCAACATGGGGGCCAGCCTATGCCCGATAAAGCCTGTACCGCCTGTCATTAAAATATGCATAAGGTGACTCCTTTAAAAGAACCTGCTCTCCACTATACAACACTTGTGCAAAAGTTGTGCTATTCTCGTGATCGATTCGTTTTTCAGTGCCAAGCTCGTTTTTCAATGTGAAGCTAAGAATAGAGCTTTGGCTTGGGTCTTGATGCAGCATAGTTGATGATCAAGGGTAAAGCAGAGTGAATGAAAAAGAAAAAGCCACGCCGAGTGTGGCGGTCGTCGGTGCCGGAATGGCGGGAGTGATGTGTGCCGCAAGCTTAAAAGGTGCAGGCTACTCGGTGACCTTATTCGATAAAGCCCGAGGAACAGGTGGGCGCTTGTCATCTCGTCGCTTGGAGGGTGTGCCTTTTGATTTAGGGGCGCAGGTGATCCAAGCGCAGCATCCTGATTTTGTGGCGCAGCTGGCCAAGTGGGAAGAAAAGGGCTGGGTGGTGCCTTGGCCAGAAGAGCAGGGCTGGTGCGCTGTGCCACGCATGAGTGGTTTAACGCGTCAGATCAGCGCTGGGATACCCTTTGAGCCGAGCTGCCGGATTGTGCGTATTGAGCCAGTTGAGGCGACTTGGCAGCTTGAAGATGATCAGCAGCGGCTCTGGTCAGGTTTTGATCATCTGGTGTTGGCGCTTCCCGCCCCGCAAGCCGCCGCCTTGCTTCAGCCGGTCGCTCCAGCCTGGGCGCAGCAGGCGGCCTCGATTGCGCTTCAGCCCTGTTGGACGGCTTATTTCAGGCTCGATCCCACGGAGCCGATACCCGCTGTATCGCATCTGCCGCGGGCGACCCCTTTTGCGCAGACCACGCCGTCTCCTGATGCGGGTGAACTGGGTTTAAGACGCTGGACCTGCCAAGCAGCTAAGCCCAGCTGGTGTGAATCAACTGATGCTGCGCTGTGGGTCGTTGAGGCCAATACAGCCTGGAGTGCCGCCCATCTGGATACCCCACCAGCAGAGGTGGCTGAGGCGCTGTTTAATCTTTGGAAGCAGGTGGTGGGGCAGCCGCAGCTGGCGCAGCCTATCCATTTAGCCGCCCATCGCTGGCTTTATGCTTTGACGGCGAACGTGTGTGCGTCGCCCTATTGGTCGTCCTCCTTGCACAAGGCTGAGGTGGCGGCAGGGCTGCATCTGTGTGGTGATTATTTTCAGCAGACCGGAGTCGAAGGGGCTTATCTTTCTGGTCGGGCTCTGGCCGAGGCACTGATCCACGCTCAGCAGGGCTAGGAATAGCCTCCTAAGAGGTTGTACAATAGCTGTACCTTTTTGCGCTTTATCGGCTGACTATTCTTGAGGAGAAAGCGAATGCAGCGAGATCCAGAGACTTTGGAAAACAGTGGTCCGCTGTATCCGATTCGTGAAGTATCACGCCTCACGCAAGTGAATACCGTGACACTACGCGCTTGGGAAAGACGCTACGGATTGATTCAACCCCAGCGCACGCCCAAAGGCCATCGCCTCTATTCTGTCGAGGATATCGAGCGAGTGCATCGCATTTTAGAGTGGCTAGATAAGGGCGTCAGTGTTAGCCAAGTAGGTGAGCTGTTGGATCAGCCCCAAGCTCCCGTTCTGCCTCCTCCTGTCGATCAAAATTGGCCTGAATACCAGCAGCGTTGTCGACACCTGCTCCAGCAGCTTGATGAAGAGGGCTTGGATCAGCTCTATAGCCATCTCTTTGCGCGCTGGTCGGGCAGCCAGTTGAACCAGCATCTCTGGCAACCTCTTTTGTTGCTGCTTGAAGAGGATGAAATCAGCCGTGCTTTTCTAGCGCGCTTCTTGCGCACCCGCATCGGCGAGCGTTTAGCGCATCGTCATACGGTGGCAACCGGGCCTAAGCTGGTGCTGGCGGCCTTATCCGTAGATGATCCTTGGCCGAGTCTGCTGGCAGTCCATAGTCTGCTCGATACTGACTTGCGTGTGGTGTGGTTTGATCAGCCGCTCAGTGGTCAGGCGCTGCTTCAACTCGCGCAGCGTGTCCACCCGCGCTGGGTCTTTGTGCAGGGTCAAGCTGCGCAGCTGACTGAACTGGTCACTCTGCTGCCTGATCCTCAATCCACTCAGCCGCAATGGTTGACCTTAGCTTGTCAGGTAGAGGGCTTAGAAAGCTGCACACAACTCTGCCCTGCTGATATTCAGCAACGCTTACGTTTGAGCTGATCGGGAGCCACAAGATGTCGCATCTGGTTTGGTTTCGTAGTGATTTGCGTGTGCAGGATCATGCTGCACTCTGGGCTGCTTGCCAGCAGGATGCTCCTGTGGTGGCGCTCTTTGTGCTGACGCCTGAGCAATGGCGTGCGCATGGCTGGGGCGCGCGACGTGTGGATTGGGTCTTACAACATCTCAAGGTGCTGCAAGCGCAACTGGCCGAGCTGAATATCCCGCTGTTGACACTGGAGTGCCCTGATTTCGTTGCGCTACCGGCGCAGCTGGTGGATTTTTGCCGCCAGCATCAGATCCAGCAGGTCTATAGCCATGAGGAGTATGAGTGGAATGAGCGCCAGCGCGATCAGGCGGTGCGCGACGCCTTGGCGCACCACGGCATCGGTTGGTCCCAATCGATGGATCAGGTGCTGCTCCCTCCTGGATCGCTACTGACGGGGCAAGGGCGCTATTACACGGTGTTTACACCCTTCTATCGTCAGTGGGTGCTGCGCGTCCAAGCCGCCCTCTCTGCTCCTCTGTCTGCGCCGTCACCAAGACGATGCACTTATCCGGCTCCGGCGTTCATCTTACCAAGCTTGGAGTCCTGGGGCTGGTCTACGGCCGATCTGGTTGAGACACCACCCGCCGGTGAGGTCGCCGCGCTGAAGGCACTGGATGATTTTTGTGCACAAGGCTTGATGGATTATCAGCAACAGCGTGACTTTCCTGCATTGGCTGGCACCAGTGGTCTATCGTCCTGGCTCGCTGTGGGCGCGCTGTCGATCCGCCAGTGTCTGGATGCGGCGCTCAAACACGCTGGTGATCTGTGCTGGGACAAAAAAAGCGGTCCAGGAACTTGGGTGAGCGAACTGGGCTGGCGCGATTTTTATCGCCATCTGCTGGTGGGCTATCCCCGCGTGAGCCGTGGTCGTGCTTTTCAGCAGGCCACCGAAGCCTTGGCTTGGCGCTCGCTGGACAATCCAAAAGTCGCGCGTGACTTTGCAGCCTGGAAGGCGGGTCAGACTGGCTTTCCGCTGGTGGATGCGGCCATGCGTCAGTTGAATCAGACGGGCTGGATGCACAATCGCCTGCGTATGCTGGTGGCGATGTTTTTGACCAAGCAACTGCTGATTGATTGGCGACATGGTGAGACCTATTTTATGACGCAGCTGCTGGATGGTGATCTGGCATCCAATAATGGTGGCTGGCAATGGGCGGCTTCCACGGGCGTGGATGCGGCGCCCTATTTCCGTATTTTTAATCCCTATAGCCAATCGCAGAAGTTCGATCCAGATGGCGAGTTTATCCGCCGTTATCTGCCTGAGCTGGCTGGCTATCACGCGAAGCAAATCCATCAGCCTCCGGTGGGGCAAGGCAGTCTGCTCGGTGGTGGTGATTATCCCGCCCCGTGTGTAGATTTGAAGCTGGCCCGTCAAAGGGTGATGCAGGCTTTTCAGGCCCTGAAAGAAGAGGGCTAGGCTGCTGCTGCCCAGCCCTTTTGGGGTGTGCTATGCCTTTTTGACAAACTCAGATTTGAGCTTCATCGCCCCTATGCCATCAATCTTGCAATCGATATCGTGATCACCCTCGACCAATCGAATGTTTTTGACCTTGGTGCCGACCTTCACCACTGAAGAAGATCCCTTGATTTTCAAGTCCTTAATCACTGTCACTGTGTCGCCATCGGCAAGAGGCTGGCCGTGGGCATCGGTGATCACCTTGGTGTCTTCGCTGCTGGCTTCTTGTGGGTTCCATTCATGGGCGCATTCAGGGCAGACCAAGAGTGGGCCGTCTTCATAGGTATAGACTGAGGTGCAGGCAGGACAGGGAGGAAGTTGGCTCATATTCTTTTCTCTTCATCAATAAAAAAAGGCCATCCATGAAATGACAGATGGCCGAACCCCGCTGATCATGCCAGAAAACCACTAAAAAGACCAGTTGGGCGAGTCATCCTGCCGGTAGCTGCAGATAGCTGGCCGCCTGATCTGCGCGTTCGAGGGGAGAGAGGGCGGCCAGATGAGGCACCACACCCAAGCAAGGGACGCCTTGGCGATCAAAGTGCTGGCGCAAAAAGTCGATATTCTCTGCAGCCGCCTGCTGGTGGGGGTCGATTTGATTGGCGACCCAGCCTGCCAGCCTGCAACCGGAATGCGCAATGGCTTGAGCGGTTAACAGGGCATGGTTGAGGCATCCAAGGCGCAGACCCACCACCAGAATCACCGGAAGATCTAAAGCCACGGCCAGCGCATCCAAAGTCTGTTCAGCATGAAAAGGCACGCGCCAGCCGCCTGCCCCTTCAATCAAATTAAAGGCGGCGTCAGCTGTCTCCAGGTTATGCAGGCAAGCCTGAGTGAGCTGTTCCAAGGTGAGTGTCACGCCGTGGTGTTTTGCGGCCAAATGTGGCGAAAGTGGATCTTGAAAGCACCAAGGATTATGCAGGCTCAGCGCATAGCGCGGCTGGCTGGTGGCTTGGAGCAGCAGGGCATCCAGATTGACCTTTGCTGGCAGGCTGCTGAATCCAGCTGCAGTGAGTTCATCGGCTGAGGCATAGCCAGCTGCAATCGGCTTGAGCCCAAAAGCACTGAGTCCTTGTTGTTGGGCTTGGATCAACAGTGCACTGCTGATGCAGGTTTTTCCAGCATCGGTATCGGTGCCGGTGATGAAATAGCGCGACATCACGTTTCCTTTAAAATGTGGCTGCGGTATCAGTTCTTCGAGCCAATTGCCGTGGCTTGGTGTCTTGAGGGCGCACTTGAGCAATCAGCCAGCCGACTTGATAGGTGAGCGGAAAGCGTCCTTCAGCCGTGCGTGGATAGACTTCTTCTAGCCGGCGCAGTGCCTGACGCCCCCCTAAACCTGTGGCGCGTCCTGGCAGCGTATTGGTGGCACCTATGGCTTTGAGCTGGCGTAGTAGGCTGCTGAATTGATCAAACTCCTGTTGTAAGGTGGCCGTGTGCCAGCTGCTGAGTCTGAGCGGCAAATGGGCGAGCAGCTGGTAGAGCACGCCGCTGGGCATAAAGTCCATCACATGGGGGCGGTCATCCAGCTGTTGCCAGGCTTGCTTGATTTCCTGCTGGGTGCCGGGCAGCAAGGTCGCGATGGCCAGGTAGCCGCCGGGCTGCAGCAAGTCGACCCAGTGGCGCAGGCTTTGTGCTGGCTGGTGGCTCCACTGCAGCATCAGACTGGAGAAAACTCCCGCAAACTGAGCCGGTCGAAAAGGCAGCTGGTCCGCATCGGCCTGGACCAATTGGATGGCTGGTTGGGCACGGGATGTGGCGATATCCAGCATGCCTGCCGCCAGATCAACGCCTGTAATCTGATCCGCCCCCGCAGCTTGCAGGGCTGCGAAGTTCGCCCCTGAGCCGCAGCCAAGATCGAGCCAATGGCCTTCTAGCGGGCCGAGTTGCTGTAGAAGCTGGGTCGCGACCTGCTGCTGAATGCTGGCCGCTTGATCATAGGTCGCTGCCGCGCGGCTGAACTGCTGCGCCAGATGTTTTTTGGGTGCCAGTAAACCTGGCTTGGCTGGAGGTGAAGCCGAGGTTAGGAACATGGAGTGATCCTTGATGCGCCAGTGATGTGGCACTGCTGAGTCGAGGCTTGAATCCAGGCTGGATCCAGAAAGAAAACATGGCTGGTGCTCGTGCTGATCTGCGCATCCGCAAAGGGCTGACGGCAGAGGCGATCGCTCCCCGTTGCAGCAACCCAGCGCTGAATCGGCTCTGCAGGCTGGTTCCATTGGCTTGTTTCAATCTTGGCGAGCCAAGCCAGCCCAAGTGCTAACTGGGCCTGCTCCTGCTCGGTCTGGCCTGTCAGCTGAGTGCGGATGAGTTGCTGGCGCTGATGGAGGGCTTGAGGCGCCCCTTGGCAGCAGAGGCGAGCAAAGTAAGCCAGACTGCGCTGAGGGTGCGCAGCAAACTGGGTTTGAAAAGCGGCCAGATCCAATTCAGGCGCGGCAAAGTCGAGCGTGCTGCCGAGCGTGATCAGCTGGGCCTGTGGTGCTAGGCCGCCCTGTGCAAAAACACCTTCTCCAACCCATCCTCCCAGCGACCAGCCGATCCAATGTGTGGCTCTTTGGGCGACAGGGTGCGCCAGAAGCTTTGCCACCAGCTGGGCAAACTCTTGTTCAGCTGCCTGCTGCTGAGGTGGCTGGCGTTGCCAATCCAGCCCCCAATGTTCGCCAGGAAGCTGCTTGATCCAAGGCAAAAACACCTCAGGCATAAAGCTCCAACCAGGCAGCCAGATGAAGCAGGGCAGGGCTGAAGTTGAGCCGTCAGGCTGAGGGCGGGTTGTGATCCAGCGCAGCATGGAGCGCCTCCACGAGTTGGGTGATGTGTTCTGCCTGATGGGCGGCGGTGAGCGTGATTCTGAGCCGTGCCTGTCCTGCTGGTACGGTGGGTGGCCGAATCGCCACCACTAAAAAGCCTTGTTGGCGCAGATGTTCGCTGATCGCCAAGGCGCGTGCGCTTGATCCCACCAGCAGCGGCTGAATCGGCGTGGCCGAAGGCAGCACCGGCAGGGTTGGCGTTAATGCGTGCCAGAGTTGAATATTGGCCCGCAAGGCGGCCTGACGCTGGGGGTTGATCAGCTCAGGCAGCTGCATGAGCATGGCATCGGCCAGCGCTGGAGGCAGCGCGGTGGTATAGATCAGACTGCGGCTGAACTGGGTCAGGTAGTCGATCAGCTCTGCATCGCCTGCGACAAAAGCACCAAAACCACCGAGGGCTTTCCCCAGTGTGCCCATATAGACAGGGAGGTGTTCGGGGCTGAGCTGCCAGTGAGCCCGCGCGCCCCTTCCTTGACCCAGTACACCCAGACCGTGCGCATCATCAACCATCAACCAGGCTTCATGGGCTTGGCATAGCCGGCTGAGCGCGGCGAGATCGGCTTGATCTCCGTCCATACTGAAGACGCTATCGGTCGCGACCAGTTGGAGATGGGGAGCGGCCAGTGGCTGAGCCAAGCGCTGCTCCAGCTGAGCCAGATCTAGATGTGCATAGCGCTGGCAGGTCGCACGGCTGAGCAGGCCGGCATCAAGCAAGGAGGCATGATTGAGCTTATCTTGCAGCAGGCGATCACCGCGTTGGAGCAGCGCACTGATGACGCCGAGATTGGCCATATAGCCAGTCGAAAAAAGACGCGCACTGGGGTAGCCTGTCAACGCTGCCAAGGCGGCTTCTAAATCTGCATGCGCCTGGCTATGGCCGCACACCAGATGGGACGCGCCACTGCCCATCCCCCAGCGCTGAGCGGCTGTGGCCAGCCCTGCACCATCGGCAGCGAGGCCAAGGTAATCATTGCTGGAGAAGTTGATCAGACGCCGACCCTGTGCCTCGATCAGCTCGATGCCCTGCGCTGATTGATAGGCCGTGCAGTGGCGCATCAAATGCTGCTCTTGTCGATGATCTAAGGCGAGGCGCAGGCGCTGTGACCACATGGTGTTCTCTCATCAGGCTTTCAGGCGTGCCGTCATCATAAGCTGTCTTGTCAACCTGTCAATAAATTTTGGTTTACAAAGATGTTTTTTGTTTTACCCTAGCAGGAGAAGGGTGAACGAGAGGAGGGGATATGTCTTTACCAGCAGGAATCAAGTGGACTGAAGCTGAGACGGCTTTTGATCGGGATCATCTCTGGCATCCCTATAGTTCGATGGCCCAGCCAGCCCAAGTCTGGCCTGTCGCGCGTGCAGAGGGCGTGCGCCTCTATTTGGAAGATGGGCGGGTGCTGCTGGATGGCATGTCCTCTTGGTGGTCCGCCATTCATGGCTACCAGCATCCGCAGCTGGATGCGGCCTTGCAAAGCCAAATCAGTCAGATGAGTCATGTGATGTTTGGTGGGCTGACACACCAGCCTGCGGTCGAACTCGGACGGCGGCTGGTGGCCTTGACACCACCAAGTTTGGATCAGGTCTTTATTGCCGATTCAGGGTCGGTCTCGGTGGAAGTGGCGCTCAAAATGGCGGTGCAGTACCAGCAAGCGCGTGGCTTGAAAGAGAAAACCAAGGTGGCCGCACTCTTGGGTGGCTATCACGGTGACACGCTGGGTGCCATGTCGGTCTGTGATCCGCAGCAGGGTATGCATCGCTTGTTTCGCGCTGGGTTGCCAGAGCAGGTGTTTGTGCCACGCCCGAGCCTGGCCTATGGCGAACCTTGGCAGGAAGAAGCCCTCGCACCTTTAGAGCAGCTGCTGCAAAACCAGCATCATCAACTGGCCGCTTTGATCCTTGAGCCAGTGGTTCAGGGTGCAGGCGGTATGTACTTTTATCATCCTGAGTACCTGCGTCAGGCGCGCTGGCTCTGTGATGCCTATGATGTGCTGTTAATCGCGGATGAAATTGCCACAGGTTTTGGGCGCACGGGGCATCTCTTCGCTTGTGAGATGGCTGGGATCGAACCGGATCTGATGTGTGTGGGCAAGGCGCTGACGGGTGGTTATATGACGCTGGCCGCGACACTGACACGGCGCGATATCGCCCTCACCATCAGTCAGGGCGAGGCGGGTGGATTGATGCACGGTCCCACTTTTATGGCGAATCCGCTGGCATGTCGGGTGGCCTGCGCCAGTTTGGATCTCTTATTAGAAAATAACTGGGCGCAGCAGGTCGCTGGTTTAGAAGCCGGATTAAAAGCGGGATTGGCCCCCTTGGTCGGCCATCCTGCGGTTGCCCAGGTGCGAGTTTTAGGCGGCATCGGTGTTGTACAAATGCATCATCCGGTGGAGATGGCACGCTTGCAGCCAGCTTGTGTCGAGGCGGGGATCTGGATTCGGCCATTTAACAGGCTGATCTATATGATGCCGCCCTATGTGATGTCAGCCGCGGATCTTGCGCAGCTGACGGCCAGTCTGGTGCAGGTGATTGAGCAGGTTTATGCTCCGACTTCTTCTGCGGTCGCGGCAGCACCCTTGTTGCGCTAAGCCACGCTGCACTGAGCCACAAAAAAGCCAGAACCCGAAGGTTCTGGCTGGCTGGATGTGATGCTCTGCAAGCGACTAGGCGGTTGCCAGGTTCGGCTCAGAGAGGGCGCGGCGGCGTCTTTGCAGCCAGAAGACCAGCAAGAACAGCCCAAGGGCAGGAATCCAGACCCACTCTTTGGTCCAGCGATCCGTTGGCGCGCTTAACGCGATGATGCGCTGGTCAAACTCCAGTCCTAGATCAGCGGCCAAGCTACCAAAGGTCACGTTATCAATCATCATCTGGCCATTGTCTTCAAACAGCTCCAGTCCAAGTTTTTCTAGGCGTTGATCCACTTCATCACCCTTGGGTACAGGCAGCAAGACAACAAATTCACGCAGATCACCAAAGGCATCCTCACCGGCAATGCGTAAACGCAGCACGCTTTCTGCATCCACCTGCTGAATCACTTCGACCAGCTCAATGGGGTCAAAATCTTCGTAAGGCTCATGGATCTTATCCATCCAATAGCCGGGGCGGAAGAGCATAAAGGCCACCAGCAGCAGTAACAGGGTTTCGTACCAGCGGTTTTTGACCAAAAACCAGTTTTGTGTCGCGGCAGAAAACACCAGCATCGCTAGGGTGGCGGTGATAAACACCAAGATCCCATGCCAGAAGCTCACATCGATCAATAACAGATCGGTGTTGAAGATAAACAGGAAGGGCAGGATCACGGTGCGCAGACTGTAATAGAAGGCCTGAGCACCGGTGAAGATGGGATCACCCCGCGAGATGGCTGCGGCGGCAAAGGAGGCCAGACCAACAGGAGGCGTGACATCGGCCATAATCCCGAAGTAGAAGACAAACAGGTGGACCGCGATTAAAGGCACGATCAGGCCATGCTGCTGACCGAGCGTGACAATGACCGGCACCATCAGGCTTGAAACCACAATATAGTTCGCGGTGGTCGGCAGGCCAAGACCAAGAATCAGGCTGAAGATTGCGGTCAAAATCAGCATCAGCATCAAGTTGCCCATCGAGAGAAACTCGACCAGATCCGAGAGCACCAGCCCGACGCCTGTCTGGGATACGGCCCCGACGATAATGCCCGCTGTGGCGGTGGCAATACCGATGCCGATCATATTGCGCGCACCACCAATCAGACCTTCACGCAGATCGATGATGCCATCGACAACGCCGCCATGATCATGAGGATGGGCGCTGCTGCGGCGCATCCAGCTGAGCAGGGGGCGCTGAGTCAGCAGAATAAAGATCAGAATCACGCTGCCCCAGAAGGCCGAGAGGCCGGGGGAGAGGCGCTCCACCATCAGACACCAGACCAATACCACGACAGGCAGCAAGAAGTGCAGACCTGAGAGGAAAACCTGACGTGCATCCGGCAGGGATTCCAGTGGCTTGTTGGGATCCTCTGGCTCCAGAACTGGCTGGCTCACGGCGACTTTCAGCAGGCCGAGATAGACGGCGATCAACAGCAGCGCGACGCCAAAGAGTGAGAAATCACCCATCAGGGGTTTGAGCCAACCCAAACCATAGTAAACCGCGAGGGATAAACCACTGATCAGTGCGGCACCAAAGGCAAAGCCGGTGATGCGGATCAGCCAGGGCTTGGGCGTGCGTTGGCCGATCGGCTGCATGCCCATTTTCATCGCCTCAAGATGGACGATATAAATCAGCGCGATATAAGAAATGACCGCAGGTAAGAAGGCGTGCTTGATGATCTCAACATAGGGGATGCCGACATATTCGACCATCAGGAAGGCCGCAGCCCCCATCACCGGCGGCATGATTTGCCCATTGACCGAAGAACCCACTTCCACCGCTCCGGCCTTGTTGGCAGAAAAGCCCACCTTTTTCATCATGGGGATGGTAAAGGTACCGGTGGTGACCACATTGGCGATGGAAGAGCCGGAGATAATGCCAGTAAAACCAGAGGCCACGACAGCCGCCTTGGCTGGTCCACCACGGTAGTGCCCTAAAAGACTAAAGGCCAGCTGAATAAAGTAGTGCCCTGCGCCCGCGCGCTCTAAAAGCGCACCAAAGAGCACGAAGAGAAAGACAAAACTGGTAGACACCCCTAGCGCGATACCAAAGACCCCTTCTGCGGTGATCCACTGGTGGTTGGCCAGCGCAGCCAAGCTTACGCCACGGTGGGCCAAAAAGCCGGGCATGTAGGGGCCAGCCAAGCTGTAAATCAGAAAAATCAGCGCGATGATCGTCAGAGGTAAACCCAGCGCTCGCCGCGTGGCTTCCAAAAGAAGAGGGATGCCGATACAGGCCACCAGAATATCTTCAAAAGTCAGGTTACTGGGTCTGAGTGCCAGTTGTTGATAGAAAATAAATAAGTAAGCTGAGGTCGCTGCGGCAATCAGCGCCAGTGCGAGATCAATATAAGGCACCTTTTGCTTGGGCGAGGTTTTAAAGGCAGGGTAGGCCATAAATGCCAGCAGCAGGGCAAAAGTCAGGTGGATGGCGCGAGATTGGGTGTCATTAAAAGTGCCAAAACCGAGGATAAAGGGTAGTGGAGAAGCAATCCAGAGCTGGAAACAAGACCAAGCAAGAGCAATACCCGCTAGGGTTTTGGCCATCAGCCCTTGAAGCTGACGGCCACCCGAATCTTGTTCGAGGAGCTCTTTAACAGAAATATTTTTTTCAGGCATGGTGCGCACCTGTAGTCATCAATAAAATCGACTTCTGATCAAGAAGTCGTCTTGGCAGCCCGAAAAGGCACAAACTGAGCGGCAGCCCAGTCAATTGAAATACAAAAAGCAGGCTCAGCTTGTGGCTGGAACCTGCTTTTACAGTGCCAAGGTAAACTTGGCGTGAGGGGCTTATTCGATCCAGCCACGCTCACGGTAGTAGCGGGCAGCACCTTCGTGCAGCGGTGCAGACAAGCCAGATTGGATCATTTCTTGTTCAGAAAGATCGGCAAAGGCTGGATGCAAGCGGCGGAAGCGATCAATGTTGTCAAAGACCGATTTCACCAGCTGATACACCACTTCTGGATCGGTCGCTGTGGTGGTAGAGAGCACCGCGCGGCCACCAATGGAAGGGGTGGGTTCGTCATTGCCACGGTAGACACCACCGGGAATTTCGGCATAGGTGAAGTAGCTACGCTCTGCAAGCAGACGGTCGATCGCTGGGCCAGTGATGGGGACAAAGACCGCATCGACGGTGGTGGTGGCTTCTTGGATCGCACCATTGGGGTGACCAACGAAGTAGGTCATCACATCAATGTTGTTGTCGTTCAGGGCGCTGGCTTGCTCAGCAGGACGCAGCTCAGTGGCTAAAGAGAAGGTGCGACGTGTCCAACCCTGCTCCGCCATGATCTCTTCTAAGGTATCACGCTGGCCTGAGCCTGGGTTGCCCAGATTGACGCGCTTACCTTGCAAATCTTCAAGGCCATTGACGTTGGCATCACGGCGTGCCAATACAGTGAAAACTTCACTTTGGATAGAGAAAACAGAGCGCAGCTCAGGCATTTCACCTTGGGCTTCAAAAGGAGGCAGGCCATTGAGCGCCTTGTACTGGTGGTCAGACTGCATCACACCAAAATTGTACTCGCCTGAACGAATACCGTTTAAATTGGCAATCCCGCCACCACTAGAAGGGGCATTACAGCGGAGCCCGTGATCACTGCTGGTCCGATTAACGAAACGACAAATGGACTGACCTGCGGCATAATAGACGCCTGTTTGCCCGCCGGTACCAATGGTCATAAAACGATCATTCGCAACAGCTTGGCCGCCAGTCAAGCTAACGCCTGCCAGGGTGGCGCATAGAGCCCATGCAAGGGTTTTTCCTTTCATCATGGGAGGTTCTCCTCGGTTAATTCATGAGTCAGCCAGGTATGGCTTCGGATAAGAAAAGTGATTTTCTACTCAGGGGCTGAACACTAGGCTGTCGAAATCATCTCCAGAGACCTAGCGCAAAGCTAGGCTTTGTCAGCTGTTTTGCATCCTAGCATCTGCTTTTAAGCTGAACAAGCTTGCTCGGTGTCTGATGTCATTCTTTTGTCATCAGTAAATGATTGTTGCTCTAGTTTAAAAAGGTAAAAACCAAGCATGAAAATTTCAACGCAGCTTCTCAGTGCTGTGATTTTATTGATTCTACTCTTGTCTGCGCTGACAGCGGGCGTCTCGATTCACCAGCAGCAGCAAGAAATTGATCAACACCTGCGCAGCGAGACACAACGCATCCATGCTGGCCAACTCCGCACGCTGACTATCACCCATGAACTGCTCAGTGCTCAGGTGCGCGCCAGCCTGCGTCTTTTGCAGCTTGAAGCCCAGCGCCTAGGCCCAGCTGAGATTGATGGCGAGACTTTCCTACAGCAGCAGCGCGTGCCGCACTTGTATTTTGGGGCGCAATCCTTGATTGATCAGCACCAATTGGTGGATCAGGTTACACAAATACAAGAAGGTACGGCGACGATCTTTGTGCGCCGTGGCGAAGATTTTATCCGTGTGGCCACCAATGTGACGCGCGATGGCGAGCGCGCGATTGGCACCCATCTGAACCGCAGTTCGGCAGCCTATCGTGCGCTGGCGGCAGGAGAAGACTTCTTTGGACAGGTGGATATTCTTGGGCAGCCCTATATCACTGGCTATAGCCCGCTGCGCAATCCTGCTGGTGAGGTGATCGGCGCTTTTTATGTTGGCTACCTCGCTGAGTTAGCCCCCTTGCGTGAAGCGATAGAAAGACTGCGTGTGTTAGACGGTGG
>SKOQ01000053.1 GCA_007119985.1 Marinospirillum sp. | reverse complement strand
CGTAAAGCGGCTGAGGGTGTGTTGGATTATTTGGGGGTGTAAAACCTGCCTAACCATAGCAGCTCAGTAACACTGAGCTGCTATGGTTCTTTAGCTTTACCAGCAATCACGAGCAGTTAGGTTGTTATTATTGATAACGCCCTTTACCCCCGCCTGATTGACAGTCAGAACACCGCAACGATCATTTGATTGTCTGCTATTGGGAACAAAGTCAGCTCTTAATGTAAATCTATTTGCCGTCAGTGCATCAATACCCCCATCCAGACTGAAGAGATAATTGTTGCTCTGACTATTCCTACATTGCAAATTGGGTAGCGCAACGGCGACAGGAGGCGTTGCACGATTTTGATCGTAACGACCATTCTGAGCATAGTAGCGCTCCATAAACTGAGCAAGTTCTAACAGGCACGCTTGAGCCTCGGTGCGATTAGATTTGATTATGCTGTTTTGATAATTGGGGAAAGCGATGGCAGCTATAATGCCAATAATCGCAACCACAATCATCAACTCTATCAGTGTGAATCCTTTCACACTATGATGGGCTTCAAACATTAAGCTCTCCCGATATTAAATTATGTTTTAGCGAATCTCTTGCCAAGAAACTCGTGTAGATCCACCCGCATCAGACATGGTGATTTGTGAGCCATCTCCTGCAACAAAAGTTTCAGTTTCATCACCAATTGCGCTTTGGCTTTGTTCACCTGACCCGAAGCGAACACCACTGATATCAGTGTCATCAAATTTATCGTTTATATCAAATTCCCCATCTTCATTGATATCAAAAATGACTTCATCTATTCGCGAACCAGAGACCGGATTAAGTGCCATAATGAAACCATCCCGTGATGGTGGTACGCAGATATCGTTACTTTGCACAGGTATAAGCGTGTTGAAGATAATGCGCGAAGCAACACCGCGCAAAGGACTTCTTGCTTGGCTGATGACACGTTCCCCAGTTTCTGGCAAGTCAATAAACCAACCTCTGTGGTTGTTTATTGTATTGTTGGTCACCAGACGCACCTCTTTTCCAGATAAGGTTTCTGTATTAAATACTTGTTGCTCCTGAAGATCAGAGCGATCAATCTGAGTAAAATTGCTATTGTAAGGTTGGTCATACAGTCCATAGAAAGACTGCGTATCACTATTTGTGTTATCACCTACCATAAAGTAACTGCCTGTTCCCAACGAGATAATCAAAGTGTTGTCTTGAGTTGGGTGTACTGATAAATGCGGTGGTGCCGTGATAGGTTGACCCTTATCATCTTGATCTGTTGCAGTGAATACTAAGGTTGCAGACCAATTATCAGGATTGCTGGAACTTAGATCAAACCTCCAGAGATTTCCGAGGAGGTCTCCCGCATAGGAAAGTGTCGATATTAGATTGAGTTTTGGCCAGTCTGTACTTGTCACGCTGGATAAGCCATTAGGAGTTGAAAAACTTCCAGCACCAGTATCAATCGTTTTAATCAGATCACCAGTTGCTAGATCAACCACAAAAAGCATTGCTTTATTATTCGCAGAGTTAACGCCGTTACCAAACACGGCAACCCAGTCACCATTCGCCAATCTAAGAATGTTGGCGTCTCTTACACCATACCCTAAATCTGGATGATTGAACTCCCACATCACATGATTGGTAGGATTAAAGCTTGTAACATCAGTAATATTCAACGCAAAGACAGTTTTACCACCGTTGCCCAAAGTGCCCACTAAAACAGACTGCCAAGTACCATTTAGGTAAGCATCCGAATAGGTAAGGTTGCCATCGACATAATAGCGATGGTTGTAATCTCTAGCCATTAAGGAGTTGATTTGTGCGGCACCGGTTGAACCACTATGTGCAGGTCTTAAAAACTCACCTGGCATATAGGCAAACAAAGGATGTCCATTTTCAGGGTTGAAGGCATGTACCTTACCATCATTGGCACCTACAAATAATGCCTGTGACCGTTGGTTTTTGCTGAAGTTTACATATCGACTACCTTCTAAACCCGGTAAGAGGTCATAACCAAAATAGCGATTACCGCTGTAGAACAAAGGTGCAGAGTTGACGATATCGCCCATGGGTAAAAACGCACCTAACGCATTCTGTCTGGTTCTAAACTGACTCAGGTTATTTGTACCTAATAGCCAACTTACTCGACTAGCAGCCAAACCATCCACTGTGTTGTTAGAAGGTGAGGTGTTTAACGCTACTTGTTGAATTTCATCCAATTGTCCAAGGGTATCGGTTTGCAGGCGAATACCTTTTCGGGTGGTGGTATTAAGTGTATAAAGGGGCGTATTGGCTATTGTGGTGCGGTAGGTATTATTCGTATCCCAATTGACTTCATCTGAAGCAAAGTTTTTAGACGTAATTGAACCGCTCCAGTTGCTACTAGAGTACTCGGTGATAAATACGTTGTTGTTTGGGCCGGAGAAACTGTTGCTTAACGCCACTGAGGTGGAGTTAAGCTCTGTATTACTGATAATGGTATCAAAAATACGTCTTAAAGCATCATCGAGTTCTCCGGCATTCTCTGCTAAGAAACTTCGGGGCTGATCACCTTCATCTGGGGCAAGTTGTTGTAACTGAGTTGGTGAAACCGTTGGTGGCATTGCAAAACCGACGACAAATAAATCAGCATTGGTGGTCGATCTAAAGTCTGCAGCGGAAGCTACTGCGTCAGCTAAGGCTTGCGCAACATTGCTACCATAAACACCGCCTGTTCTACTTGCAGAGGGAAGGCCATCAGTTAGCCAGAGAGCTGCGTCAACCCCGCAGGAGTTTGGTAAAGGATTGGCTGCATTACCAGAACCTTGTGCCGTTCCAAAAGCAGTCGTCCCTGTTAGCCCTCTCATATAATCTCTTGCAGTTTCAAGAGTGCCCTGAAGGGGCGCTAGTCCGGCATTGATGATTGGTTGGTTTGCATCAGTAGTTATGTTTGCGGGCAAGGTGGCACCTGGTGCAAAGTAGGGCACTAGACCAAGTTTAGTGAGGATGCGGTCACGATGAGTTTCATCTAAGGGTCGAATAGGCTGGTGTAAGTAGCCATACCCTGGCGAACCGGAGCTTAACCATTCGTCACGATTGTAAGGCAAACCTACCATTCGTCTACCCCAATGGGTTACACCCCTAGCTCGTGCGCTCGCAGATAAAAAGCCATCTGTTGATCCGGAAAAACTTGAATAGCCACTATTAAGTAGATCTGACGTGCCAGTCTTTACATCGTAACAGTCAAAACGAAAAGGTTCTTCACGAAATGCATTACCCGCTTCGTTATTAACACAGAAACTCTGGGTTGCATTAAGCACCGATGAATATCCAGGTACTTTAATGTTGTAATAAATAAATCGGTTGGTGTCGGCTGGGTTGGTTACCCTTTGGTTCTTGGTTGTACTGTCCCAGTTGTTTAAAGTGAAAATAAAATTGGGATCAAAATTACTTGGGTTATAGGATACGTCATAGATTCGATCGACTAAGCTCCAACGTACCACGTTTGTAGTGGTGCCTGCGTTGCGGTTATTCGTTGACACTGGGTGTTGTTGGTAAGACATTAGGCCTAGGTTAATTCGGCCTTCATACTCGTTCACAATGTTTCTGGCTACGCCTCTAATAATCTCGGACTTGGAGAGTGGGCTTCTTGAACCAGCTTCGCAGTTTGCGTTAGGGCCAGGTGAACATGTGGCCGCTACCGCTCCATCAACGTCTTCTACCATGGTGTTAGAGTTATCGAGAATCATTAGAATGTTGGGATCAACTTGTACACCTGCCTCAAAAGGAATTTGAGATAAGTTAACTCTCTCTGCACTCACACCATAAACTTCAACTTCAGCTAACTGAATGTAAACAGAGTCATTAAGGCTAGGACCTGCCTTTTGAATCAATAAATAGCGACCTACCGTATTAACATTGTTAAAGGTTATGTTGCTACCGGGGCTAGCACCAACTTGTCCTTTCCAGCCATTAGAGTTAGATAGAGCAATGTTGCTGTTAAGCGCGGCCTCGGTTCTATCTAATGTAAAAGGTTCTGAGCTAACCATCACATGAACATTTCTAAGTCGATTACCACAGCAGTCGGTACGATTAAAAATTTCAATACGTGATATATCGTAGAAATCGCCTAAATCTAGATGCCACCATTCAAATTGATTGCCTGTCGAATCTGTATGTGTCACTGAGCCTTGGCCAAAAACACCGTTACGATTACCATCGATGGCCTTCCATGCATCGCCTCTCACATTACCAAAGGTAGCGCCTTCCCAGTAAGTGCCTGTAGAAGACTGGCTAGCTGTACCATCTGGAGCAACATTGGTTGAAGCACTCACACTGGTATGAAAGGATATAAATAAAACGACAATTAATATCCGATATAAGTATTTCATTTCAAACCTCTCTTGATGTATGGCGCAATACTTGGAACATCATTGGAAAATAGTGGGTTATCGCAGATAAAACGACCTAAGAGCGACATTGGTTGGTGAAGCATTACCATCACTAACACTTTGCCCTGAGGCACTCGCGGTGATTGGAAAAAGATCTCTAAATGTAGGTTCATTGCTGCTGATATTGCTGCGTTGCTTTATGGGGTCATGGATGACAAAACGGGGCTGAGCAGCAAGTGGTGAGTTTGCTATGTTGATGGATGTAGCATTACTCCAGCCAGCCCAGTCGACAGCTTCAACTGCTGATAAGCTTACATTTTGAGTACCTATATTGCCATTAGCTAAAATTGCATTCTCAGCGACCCTTAGCGCTGCTTCAGCTCCCTGAAAAGCAAGATTACGATCATGCGTATTGGCCGAAAGGCGCTCTTGAACCGTAGTCGATTGAATTGACGATAATCCAACGACTGACATAATCAACATAAAAATAAGCGCGAATATTAAAACCGCACCCTTTTGATTGTTTTGTCTATTCATCGTACTCGATTCCTCAGGGCTACTGTTGTAACGAACGACTGACCAATACGATTGCCAGGTAAAGCAATATCTTGATTAGCTGAATTATAGTTGAATAGGCGATGACTCTGGCTACCATCCGAGATGTTCGTCGGTTCGCCTACTGCAATGAGTTGAATGCGTATAGCCCTGACATCATCCCAATCATTGACAGAATTGGCTCTAACATAAGTATCAACTTGATTTGCACCTTCACCATAATGAATGCGCATACTTTGAATGCCTGTGACGAGTTCTTCTGTGACTCCATTTCGGCTG
>SKOQ01000124.1 GCA_007119985.1 Marinospirillum sp. | reverse complement strand
TGCATGAATGGCAACAACCCGCACAGGTGTATGTTCTGCTTGATCTACCTGACGGCCAATCTGCCGAACAGCTGGCCGAGCTCCCACTGGCCAGTCGCGTATCAAGCTCACCGCCTCCAGCTTGGCTAGCGTGGAGCTATCAACTGGTCAGCTGGCCTTGGCATGCCAGCCCTTTGGCTGAAGCTTTAACCAGTGAAAGTTCACTTCCCAATGCGCCACTACGAATTCAAGTGCACCTCAAACCGGATCAAATCCTCAATAATTGGGCGGGCAATGCACTGGCTGCGCTCTTCTTAGCGCTGCTGATCTTATTTGCGGCTCTGTTGAGCTATCGAAAAATCCAGCGCAGCGAGCAAGATTCGCTCAGACTCAATACCGAACTCGAGCGTCATCAACGCCTTTTAAGCGATGGCGAGGCGCTGGCTTTAATTGGTGGCTGGGAGTATCAAGTCGCGAGCCAAAAAATGTACTGGACAGAGGGCCTCTACCGCCTCCATGATTTCACGCCTAATCCACACTTTGATCATATCGGCCAAAGTTTGCGCTGCTATCGGCCACAAGATCAGGAGACCATTCATCACGCCTTTAGGCGCTGTATCGAACAAGGCGAGCCCTACGATCTCACTGTCCCCTTTACGACCTATACTGGGCGTGCCTGCTGGATACGCACTAAAACAGCGCCAGTCATAGAGGGCGGCCAGGTGGTGAAGGTGGTGGGCTTAGTGATGGATATTACCGAACAGAAAAAAAATGAGCTGCACCTACAAGAGGCTCTCCATCAGGCTGAGGCGGCCAACCAAGCCAAAAGTCGCTTTTTATCGACCATCACCCATGAACTACGCACCCCAATGAACGCCATTTTAGGAATGGCGCAACTCTTGCGCGATATTCGTCCAGATCATCCCCAGTATGCTGATTATGTGCAGACCCTTTTTCGCTCTGGCCAATCCTTACTTCGCCTGCTCAATGATCTGCTTGATCTATCGAAGATTGAAGCCGGTGGCCTCACGCTTGAAAAAACCGAATTCGCTCCCGCTGAGCTGCTGACAGAAACGCAGCAACTCTATGGCCCCTTAGCGGCACAAAAAGGTCTACAACTTGAAGTTCGCTGGTGGAGCGATCCCAGCCTGATGGTGGAAGGCGATGGCTACCGCGTCCGCCAAATGCTGCACAATCTGATGAACAATGCGTTGAAGTTCACTTCACAAGGCGGGATTACCTGCCAAGCTGGACTGGATCAGCAAGGCCGCGTGGCGTTTCGCGTTGAAGACTCAGGCATGGGAATCAGTGATGATCAGCTGAATCGCCTTTTTCAACCCTTCACTCAGCTGGATGATTCGATAACACGTCAGTTTGGCGGCACTGGGTTAGGACTTTCCATCGTCAAACGCCTGTGCGATTTAATGCAAGGCCAGATCCAAGTCACTAGTCAGCTCGGTCAAGGCTCTTGCTTTTCTTTTGCACTCCCCTTGAGGCAGCTGGAGGCTTCAGCGATGCGAGCGTCCCACGCCAATACACCAGCGGAAGCAGCTTCAGCGCATCAGGAACAGGCTGTGATCGATCCAAAGCAGCTCATGCCGCTGATCGAGCAGCTCCAACGCCACTTGGCAGAAGACCACTTTGATGCGCTAGAGCTGGCTCAAGAGCTTGAATTAGCGTTACAATCTAGCGACTGGCAAGCCGAATATAGCTCGATTCATCAATCGATCCATCATTTTGATTTTGAATCGGCCCAAACCGGCCTAGAGCGTTTAGCAAGCCAGATTCTATCTTTGCATCCAGCCCCACCAGGAGAAGAGACTGCATGCCCGCGCGATACCTAGCCCTGCTGCTTCTGCTCTGCTTATTTTGCTGGTCTCCACTGGTCCTTGCTGCCTCTTTAACACCGCGTTTTTTCGTTGAACATCGCCCGCTAGCACTGGTGCTGGTGATTGGCATACTGCTGATTTTGCCACTGTTGGTCTGGCTTGTCTTACGCCATCGCACCCAGCAGCATCGCCTATTTCGTTTAAAGCTACTGGAAAGCCTCAGCGAAGGGGTCTATGGCGTCGATGCTTTTGGGCGCTGCACCTTTATCAATCAATCCGCTTTACAGATGCTCGGCTTTGAAGAGCATGAAGTGATCGGAGAAGATCAACATCTTCTCTTCCATCACCATCGCTTAAATGGTGAGCCCTACCCTCATGCCGATTGCCCCATTTTTGGTACTCTATCCGATGGACAAAGACGTCATATTGAAGAGGTCTTTTGGTGCAAGAATGGCGATTTCATCTATGTTGATGTGCAGGTTGTGCCCTTACTCGACAAAGAGCGAGTCACTGGCAGCCTGGTGACCTTTCAAGATATTACCGCACGCAAAATCCAAGAAGAAAAACAAGCCAAGCAAGCTCAAGCCACCGCGCAATACCGTGCCGCGATGGATGCCATTGCCTTTACATTAGCTGCCGAAAACTCAGCTATGGCGATTTTAAACACCACCTGTCGTTGTATTGGCCAAGCGATGCAGGCTGATCGCTCTTTGGTGTATCAAATTGATTTGCAACAAGGGCTGATTATTGGCTTGGACGAGTGGCTCAACACTCAAGTGCTGGATATTACCAGTAGCATTGGCACCTTTCCGATCGCCCTCTTCGCCACGGGTGTAGAATGGATGCAAGAGCGTCAGGAGCCCTTTTTGAGCCAACGCCATGCTCTGCATCCGGCGCTGGTGGCGGATGGTTCAGACCAGCTAGTCCACAGGGACATGGGCATAGACACCCTCTACTGGTTTCCCTTTCGTTTTACCGATCAGGGCTATCATTTGATTATCCTGAATTGGCTGACCCCCTTTAGCGTACAACAGCAACATGCCGATTTTTTAACTGATGTCTCTCAGCTGGTGGCGGTGGCACTCAATAAAATCCAGCTGCTTGAAGAACAGCAACAAACTCAGAAGCAGTATCAACTCCTGTTTGAAACCATGCAGGATGGCTTTGCGCTCTATGAGGCTTTATATGATGATCAGGACACCAACATCGCTCAGCACCTGCGCTTGATTGCAGCCAATCCTGCGTTTGAAGCCATCTGCCAAAAACCAGTCTGTTTTCTACAAGGCGCATTACTCGCCGACCTCTGGCCACACCTCCCTGAGACAGAAACCCTGCTCTATCAGCAGGTATTAGAGGATGGGAACCCCCAATCCATCGAACTCTGGCGCGAGGATTTAAACAAATACCTCTCACTCACCGCTTTTCGCCCTGCACGCGGCCAGTTAGCCTGTTTTGTACAGGATATCAGTGCGCGTAAGCAGACAGAGAAGGAATTGGTCTCAGCCAAAAAAGCGGCAGAAGCCGCCAATATTGCCAAAAGCCGCTTTTTAGCCACCATGAGCCATGAAATCCGTACACCCATGAATGGTATTCTTGGCATGGCGGAGCTGCTCAAAACCAGCCAGCCCAATACCGCTGAGTTTGATGATTATATTCAGACGCTCTTTCAATCAGCCCAAGCCTTGCTTAATCTGCTGAACGATATTCTGGATCTGTCAAAAATTGAGGCTGGCTCCTTACAACTGCATACAGGCGAGATTTTTCCTGCCACGCTGATGCAATCCATCGCTGGGCTCTTCTCTAGCAGCGCCGAATTAAAGGGCATTCAACTCGAATCCACTTGGCACGGCGATCCTCATTTAGGCTTTCAAGGCGATGCCCATCGTCTGCGCCAAATTCTGACCAATCTCACTAGCAACGCCGTGAAATTTACGGCTCAGGGTACGGTGAGCATTGAGGGCTGGCCGCTGACGGCGCCTGAGTCAGGACTCACGCTGCGAATTCGTGATACAGGAATCGGTATCGCTGCTCAAGACCAACATCTGCTCTTCCAGCCTTTTAGCCAGGTCGATAATTCCACCACCCGCGAGTTCGGCGGCACAGGGTTAGGCTTATCGATAGTGAAGCAACTGGTGGATGCCATGGGGGGTGAGTTGGGTTTTGAAAGCGAGCTGGGCCAAGGCAGCTGCTTTTGGCTCACACTCCCTTTACCTCCACTCGCTCAACTCAATCCCACACCTGTCACATCACCGATGCCAGAACAGAGCTTAACTGGCCGCGTCCTTGTCGTAGAGGATAACCCAGTCAATCAACTGGTGATTTGCCGCCTCCTGGCCAAGCTAGGTCTCAGCTACCAAGCCGTACAAGATGGTCAAGCGGCGCTGGAGTTGCTCGAAGCAGATTCAGCTTTTGATCTGGTCTTAATGGATATTCATATGCCCGTCTTAGATGGCTACCAAACCACGATGGCACTGCGCCAGCGCGAGAAGGATCAGGTCTGTGATCCCCTGCCGATTATTGCGTTAACCGCCGATGCTTTTGCTGAAGATCGCCAGCGTTGTTTGGATGTCGGTATGAATGATCACCTCAGCAAGCCTATTCAACTCAAACAACTCAGTGCCAGCCTGCGCCAGTGGCTACCTAGCCAGGTTGAGCCCACCCCAACACCACGCCCGCGTCTCGAGATCAACTGGCCGCAGCTCTACCCACAATGGCAGCGTTTATCATCTCTGCTACTGGAGGGAGATTTTGAAGCCGTCTCCGCTTTTCATCAGCTTCAACGGGCGGCCCAAGATACGCGTTTGGAAACCCAGCTCAAACAGATTCAACAGCTGGTCGCTGATTTTGCTTTTGAAGAAGCACATCTGCGCCTTGAGCGGCTGTTCAATCGTCAGCTATAGCCCGCTGCTTTGAGTAGCCTCACTCAAAAATCCAAGGCTTGGCCTGCCACGCTGCAACCCAATCCATCACCTGCTCGGCTGGCATCGGCCGCGCAATGCCATAGCCTTGGGCATAAAGACAACCGAGTGAAAACAGCGCTTTGGCATGGGCAAAGGTTTCAACACCCTCAGCAATGACTTCTCGCTCAAAAGCCTGTGCTAGGCCCATAATCCCCTGCAAGATAGCTAGATCATCTTGATCATTCAGCATATCGCGCACAAAGCCTTGATCTATCTTGATCCAATAGGTGGGCAACTGCTTCAAATAAGCCAGTGAGGAGTAGCCGGTGCCAAAGTCATCCAAAGCAAAACGCACATCGAGGCGCTGACATTGACGAATGACCCGCGAGGCCTGCTGGATATCGCCTAAAATAGAAGACTCAAGAATCTCCAGTTCGATATCACGGCCAGACAGCTGAGGAAACTGACGCAGATATTCTTCAAGCTGATCCGCAAACCCCG
>SKOQ01000003.1 GCA_007119985.1 Marinospirillum sp. | reverse complement strand
GCGAGGAAGAGGTGCATCTGCTTCACCATGCTACGCACGCCAGACGTCAGTACCAGATCATCACCGACTTCATTGAGCAGCCGATCATAAAAATGACTGGATTGACCACGGAACAAGAAATGGCCTGTACCGGGGATGCGCTGGACTTCGTTGCGAGGAATACGCGCCGTCACGGTATCGAGAACACGATCTCCATAGAAGCCATAGAGGCGAGCATCGGTGTGATAAAGCTCGTCGAGGAAATCGATTTCGGCCTGAGCAAAGGCACCGATTTCACTATAGTTACGCGCATAGAGCAGAGCTTCATCAAAGGAGAGTAGATTGAAGTTGCCATGCCCAACGATGCTTTGGACGCGATCAAGGCGCTGATAAGTAGAACGCATGACCTGCATCTTCTCCTGAGGGAGAAAATAGTCATCATCGAACACGCTTTCAAAGTAGCGCACGCGCGCCTGTTCAGGTGATTGACCCGCCGCTACAGCTCGTTGTGCCGCCTGCTGGTGTTCTATCGCCAGTGCTTGACTTAGTTCAGTGGGCAGGATGTCTTCTAGGCCATACTGCAACTGTGTCGCTGCCAATTGGCTTTGGGCTGCCCCTAAGCCAAAGATATCGGGGAGCTGGCCTTGTAGACTGAGCTGTCGTAATACTGAGCCGCTTCCCAATGCGACAAAACCGCTCACTGACAGGGCTTTTAAAAGTGTTCTGCGTTCCACGTGGTCTCACCTTAAAAGAGTTTTTATTTGATTCTATTTGGTCCTAACTTTACCCAGTGAGCGAAAGGGTGTCCAGCAAAAGCCCTTCTGGCTTTATGAGATTTGCCTATAAAAGGGATTGGGTCACGCTATACAGAAAAAACCCCTGCCAGGGACAGGGGTTGAGAGGGCTTAACGGCTGAGATCGAGCAGTAAGTGATTGAGTCGCTGCACGAAATCAGCAGGGTCTTCTAGGCTTTCGCCCGCTGCCAAGGCCGCCTGATCGCACAACAAACGCGCCAGATCATTAAAGCGCTCTTCAGCACTGCTTTCCAAACGCTGAATCAGCGGGTGCTCAGGGTTGATTTCTAAGCGCGGTTTGCTCTCTGGTGCTGCTTGGCCAGCCGCTTCTAGAATTTTACGCATTTGCACACCCAGATCACCAGCCCCCATGACTAAAACAGCGGGTGAGTTGGTCAGGCGGGTCGAGACCTTCACTTCACTAACGCGTTCACCAAGGGCTTTCTGAACACGCTCTAGCAGATCTTTCTTCTCTTCAGTTGCTTTTTCTTGTGCTTGCTTCTCTTCTGCACTGTCCAGCTCACCGAGGTCAAGATCGCCGCGTGCGATATCGACAAAGGACTTGCCGTCAAACTCATTTAGATGGCTCATCAGCCACTCATCAACCCGGTCGGTTAACAGCAGCACTTCAATCCCTTTCTTGCGGAAAACTTCCAGGTGCGGGCTGGATTTGACCTGCGACAGGCTATCACCGATCAGATAGTAGATCTTCTGTTGGCCTTCTGGCATGCGTGCCAGATAATCCGCTAGGCTGACTGTTTGCGCCGTTTCTTGCGTTGAGCTAAAGCGCAGTAGGCCAGCAATACGCTCACGGTTAGCAAAGTCTTCAGCTGGGCCTTCTTTCAGGGCTTGGCCAAACTCTTTCCAGAAGATCGCATATTGATCTGCATCTTTGGCGAGCTGCTCCAGCATGGAGAGAACGCGCTTAGTGAGCGCTGACTTCATGCTATCAATCATCGGATTCTGTTGCAGGATTTCACGCGAGACGTTCAGTGGCAGATCAGATGAATCGATCACCCCTTTGATAAAGCGCAGATAAAGCGGCAGGAACTGCTCGGCGTTATCGAGAATAAACACGCGCTGTACATAGAGCTTCAGGCCGCGTGGCGCTTCGCGATGGTAAAGATCAAAGGGCGCGCGTTGAGGGATGAAAAGCAAGGAAGTGTACTCCTGCTTGCCCTCGACCTTGTTGTGGCTCCAGTGCAGTGGATCTTGGAAATCGTGAGCAACATGCTTATAGAACTCCTTGTACTCCTCATCCTTAATTTCAGACTTGGCGCGTGTCCACAGTGCATTCGCCTTGTTGATGGTTTCCCATTCAGTGGCACTGGCTTGCTCTTCCTCGCCTTCAACCTCCACTGTTTTTTCGATCTGAATTGGCAGGCCGATATGGTCGGAATACTTTTGGATAATATTACGCACTCGCCAAGAGCCAGCAAATTCCTTGGCATCTTCTTTTAATTTCAGCAGGATACGCGTGCCACGTTCAGCCTTGGTGATCGGCTCAACACTGAACTCCCCCTCACCTTGCGAAACCCAACGCACGCCTTGATCCGCAGCTTCACCGGCCTTGCGTGTCTCAACCTGCACTTCATCGGCGACAATAAAGGCTGAGTAGAAGCCAACACCAAACTGGCCGATCAGGCTGGAATCTTTCTTCTGATCACCGCTCAGGTTTTGCAAAAAGTCTGCGGTGCCTGAGCGAGCAATGGTACCGAGGTGCGCAATGACATCTTCACGGTTCATCCCGATGCCGTTATCTTCGATGATGATTTCGCCCTGCTCTTCATTTAAGTACAGGCGCACACGCAGATCAGACTGCTCTTCGAAGAGTTCGGGTTTTTTGATGGCTTCAAAACGCAGCTTGTCGCACGCATCCGAGGCATTGGAGATGAGTTCGCGCAGGAAAATCTCACGATTGGAATAGAGTGCATGCACCATCAAATGCAGCAGTTGCTTGACTTCGGTTTGAAAACCAAGCGTTTGTTTTTCAGCCTGACTCATAAAAAATGCTCCTCACAGTAAAGATCAGATCAGTGGAATAAAAAGTTGGCCATCAGCCTGATCTTTAAAGTGGGGATGGGGTGGTGTTTTTTCAAGCCTCGTTGTGGTTCTCTTGTGGCCAGATCAAATGCGCTCTACCTAAGGCGAGGGGTTTTTCATCTTGCTGATCCTGCCAGACATGCACGGCAACATTAACGACGCGTTTACCCATGCGGCCCAGCTCGCAACGTGCGTAAGTGGGTTTGAGTTCAACACTGCGCAGATAGTCGAGCGAGAAGTTGATAATCTTGGGGATCTTCTGCCCATCGGTCAGCGCCATCACATTCAGAATGGCGGCAGTTTCCATAAAGGCGGCCACCACGCCACCATGCAAGGCTGGCAGTACAGGGTTGCCGATATTGGTTTTCTTCACGGCGAGTTCAAAGATCAAGCCGCTTTCTGTTTCTACGGCCTGTACGCCAATCATCTTGGCATAGGGAATCTGCTCGATCCATTGGTTGATCTGATCAGTGGTAACAAGAGATGGGCTCATGCTTGGGGCTCCACGCCAAAGAGATGTTGTGCGAATCCTGCGGGAGTGCGTTCTGCACCCAGACGCATAAAAGTGCCGGTGCCCTTGGCAAGGAGCTGGCCCTCATCTTGCCAGATCACGCCTTCAGTGAAGACGATCTGCTGAGTGACATGCGTCGCCCAGGCGCGGCAAAAGAGTGGGCGCTGATTATTGGCCGCACTGTAGTGATCGAGACGCAAATCCACCGTTGGGCAGATTTCAGGGTAGGGCAGCCCAAGAATAGCGGCGGAACCACAGGCTGTATCCATCAGTACCGTCAGTACGCCACCATGAATCAGTCCAAGGGCTGCATTGCCAGTGAGTTCAGGGCGAGGGTCGAGTCGCAGGACCACACTCGAATCGGCTTGAATATGATCCAGTGACATGCCGATCTCTTTGCAGTGAGGAATCATCTGCATAAAACCAGTAATGCCACGATGTTGTTGTTCTGGGGTCATGATCTTGTCCATCAATAGGAAGAGGGTTTCAATCAAGGCTGGACTAAGGAAGAGGGCCGCCATTGAGTCAAAACGCTTGTTTGATAAGCTTAAGGTTTTTAAGCGAGCTTGAAAAGCGCTAGGCAAGACGTTCGAGTCACCCTAAAATAAGATTCTTCTAAAATAAACTCGTTGAATGAGGTTGATTGATGCTTTTTCCAGCTCGCTACGCACGTTTTGTTTTTGCCTTCATTATGTCGATCTATATGGTCACCATCATGACCTTGGTGATCACCTTAGTGAATACGGGCCTAGAGCCCGGGCTGCTCGCTCGCTGGTGGCGTGCCTTTTATATTGCCTGGCCGATTGCGTTTTTACTGATTCTCTTTGGCGCCCCTCGCTTACAAAGCTTTGCAGCGAGATGGATCAAAAAAGGCGCTTGAGACTGAATAGGAACTCAAGCGCCGAGTGGAAGCTGATCCTGCCTAGGGAAGATCAGCTACGTGGCTACTTTCAGCGAATCAGCTGATAGAAAAACACCAATGCCACACCTGCGGGTGTGATCCAACGTAACAGCAGATAAAGCAGATTAAAGGCAGCTTCTGAGACAGGGAGCTGCTGCTCTAGTGTAGCGCGCGGGATGATCCAGCCAGCAAAAAGGACAATCGCCAGACCACCGAGCGGCATCATCAGGTTGGAAACCAAGAAGTCAAACAATTGGAAGAAGGTCCGCTCAATGCCGAGCGCAGCCAGAGGATAGAACTCGTCCCACAGGTTGAAGGACAAGAGGGTTGCGATACCGACAAACCAAATCACCCCACCACCGAGCAGCGTACCAGAAAGACGCGACAAGCCTTTTTGCTCTTCGAGCCACTCGACAACAGGTTCCAGCATCGAAATCGCCGAAGTGATAGCGGCAATGGCCAGCAGTAGGAAGAAGAGACTGGCTACCATCAGACTGATATTGAGTCCGGCCACCCAGTCTCCCATCTGCGCAAAGGCCAATGGCAGCGTGACGAAAATCAACCCTGGGCCTTCACTGACTTGGAGTCCTTCAGCAAAGACAATCGGAAAGATAGCGAGGCCAGCCAGCAGCGCCACCACCACATCCAAAATAGCAATGCTGATCACTGTCCGTGGGATATTGACTGAATCCGGAAGATAAGAGCCGTAGGCCATCATCACGCCGATACCGATACTGAGCGTGAACGCAGCATGGCCCAAGGCCGCTAGCATGGCTTGGCCGCTGAGATCTGCAAAGTTGGGACGGAATAAGAAGGTGACACCACGCATAAACTCACCGGTGGTCATGGCATAGCCGACCAGAACCAGCAGCAGGATAAATAGCATAGGCATCAGCCAGGTAATTGAACGCTCTAAGCCCTGGCGCACACCGCGACCAACGATCCCGATGACAATCAACATAAACAGGCTATGCCAAAGCAGCAGTTCTAGCGGGTTAGCCAGCAGATCATTGAAAATACCACCAATCACCGCGATGGCAGGCTCGGCTGAGGCAGGATCGAGCGTAAAGTCACCGCTTAAGGCATGGACAACATAAGCCAGTGACCAGCCACCAATGACGGCATAAAAGGACAGTACCAGCGCCGAGGCCAGGACACCATTCCAGCCAATCAAAGCCCAGCCTTTGAACGCTTTTTGTTCCGTCACCAGATGTTGCATGGTGGCGACAGGGCTACGGCGACCAAGACGACCAATCATCGATTCGGCCATTAAAATAGGAATCCCCATTAAGAAGATGCAGGCAAGATAGACCAGTACGAAAGCACCGCCACCATTCTCACCGACGACATAGGGGAACTTCCAGATATTACCAAGACCAACGGCAGAGCCTGTTGCAGCGAGAACAAAGGCCAGACGTGACGACCATTGTGGGTGGACAGTTGGGGTATTCATCGCATTCCTATTTTCTAGCAGTGGCGTCAAGCCAGTACCGATGAACTGGCTTAGTGAAAGGGGAGGCAAAAAAAAGCAGTCCAATCAATAAGATTGAACTGCTCTAGTATTACAGAAAAAAAGTGCGCTGAAAAATGTTTCAGCTTACTGGCGGGTCACAAAAGTGACCGTTGGATTAGTTCCAGCCAGTCACTTCTTTCAATGCGTTACCGATTTCAGCCAGTGAACGCACTGTCTTGACGCCGGCATCTTCCAGTGCAGCAAACTTCTCGTCTGCTGTACCCTTGCCGCCAGCAATGATCGCACCAGCGTGACCCATACGCTTACCAGCAGGGGCAGTCACACCCGCGATGTAAGACACCACAGGCTTGGTGACGTTGGCTTTGATATAGGCTGCCGCTTCTTCTTCTGCAGAGCCACCGATTTCACCGATCATCACGATCGCTTCAGTTTGTGGATCTTCTTGGAAGAGCTTCAGAATATCAATGAAGTTAGAACCTGGGATGGGGTCACCACCGATACCAACACAAGTGGACTGGCCGAAACCGTGATCCGTGGTCTGCTTCACCGCTTCATAGGTCAAAGTACCTGAACGTGAAACGATACCCACTTTGCCTGGCTTGTGAATATGGCCAGGCATGATGCCGATTTTGCACTCGCCGGGTGTGATAACGCCTGGGCAGTTAGGACCGATCAGGATCACGCCCAGTTCGTCACACTTGACCTTGCACTCCAGCATATCCAGAGTCGGAATGCCTTCAGTGATGGCAACGATCAGCTTGATGCCTGCATTGGCGGCTTCTAAGATCGAGTCTTTACAGAAAGGCGCAGGAACGTAAATCACAGAGGCTTCAGCGCCAGTCGCTTCAACAGCTTCTTTCACTGTATTGAAGACAGGCAGGCCGAGGTGGGTTGTGCCACCCTTACCTGGTGTGACACCGCCAACCATTTTGGTGCCATAAGCAATCGCTTGCTCAGAGTGGAAAGTACCCTGTCCACCAGTGAAACCTTGGCAGATCACTTTGGTGTCTTTGTTGATTAATACGCTCATTATTTGCCCTCCGCAGCTTTAACAACCTGCTGCGCTGCATCGGTCAGACTGGTTGCCGCAATGATATTCAAGCCGCTATCAGCCAGTTTTTTGGAACCTAACTCTGCATTGTTACCTTCAAGGCGAACAACGACAGGTACCTTTACACCCACCTGCTCAACAGCACCGATGATGCCCTCTGCGATCATATCGCAACGCACGATACCACCGAAGATGTTGACCAGAACGGCCTTCACATTGCTGTCAGACAGAATGATTTTGAACGCTTCTGCAACGCGCTCTTTGGTTGCGCCGCCACCTACATCGAGGAAGTTGGCAGGTTGGCCACCGTGTAAATTAACGATATCCATGGTACCCATGGCCAGACCAGCGCCGTTGACCATGCAGCCGATGTTGCCATCCAGCGCGACATAGTTGAGTTCCCACTGAGCTGCATTGGCTTCACGCTCATCTTCCTGAGAAGGATCGCGCATTTCTTGCAGATCTTTGTGGCGATAGAGGGCGTTGCTGTCGATCACGATCTTCGCGTCGAGGCAGTGGAGATTGCCTTCGTCAGTGATGACCAGCGGGTTGATTTCCAGCAGTGCCAGATCTTTATCAGTAAAGAGCTGAGCCAGACCCAAGAAGATCTTGGTGAACTGCTTGATCTGCTCGCTGTTCAGGCCCAGTTTGAAACCCAGCTCACGCGCTTGGTAAGGTTGAGCGCCGACCAGAGGATCAATGATGGCTTTGAGGATTTTTTCTGGTGTCTCTTCAGCCACCTTCTCGATTTCCACGCCACCTTCGGTAGAAGCCATGAAAACAACGCGACGGGTTGCACGGTCCAGAACCGCACCCAGATACAGCTCATTCGCGATATCGGTGCAGCTTTCGACCAGAATCTTGCTGACGGGCTGACCGTTTTTGTCTGTCTGGTAGGTGACCAAATTTTTGCCCAGCCACTGCTGAGCAAAAGCAGCTGCTTCATCGGCAGACTTGATCAGTTTTACACCGCCAGCCTTACCACGGCCACCAGCGTGGACTTGAGCCTTAACGACCCACATGTTGCCACCGATTTTCTTACAGGCTTCTGCAGCTTCTTCCGGGGTGTCTACTGCAAAACCGGTGGAAACTGGCAGACCGTAATCGGCGAAGAGTTTTTTTCCCTGATATTCGTGCAGGTTCATAGATAAATGCCGTCTTTGTCTGTAACTGAACTAAGTTGATAGACGGACTGAACTGAAAGATCATCTCAGACCAATTCGTCTATCCCCAGCAGGCTGACATCGCCAGCCTGCATCACGCCGTTTTACTTGCGTTTTTTACGATTGGCCATATGGATGGCATGACCATCCACAGCCAGCGCTGCTTCGTGAACTGCTTCTGACAGGGTGGGGTGTGCAAAGCACATCAACGCCAAGTCTTCAGCAGAGGAAGCAAATTCAAGAGCTATCACACCGTTATGAATCATTTCACCGGCATTCTGACCGAAGATGTGCATACCGAGAACGCGATCTGTTTCTTCGTGCGCCAGAATCTTGACCATGCCTTCAGTGCAGTTGTTGGCCATAGCACGACCTATTGCAGAAAAGGGGAAGACGCCAGTTTTGTAAGGGACACCAGCGGCCTTCAGTTCTTCTTCGGTTTTACCGACAGAAGCAACCTCAGGGAAGGTGTAGATGACGCCAGGAATCGCATCATAGTTCATCTGAGCCTTGTGGCCTGCGATGATATCGGCGACAGTCACGCCTTCTTCAGAAGCCTTGTGGGCCAGCATCGGGCCGCGTACGACGTCACCGATGGCGTACACGCCAGGAACGGAAGTCTGGCATTGGTCATCGACGAAAATAAAGCCGCGCTCATCCAAAGAAACGCCAGCATCATCAGACAGGACGCCTTTGGTGTAGGGCTTACGACCGACACAAACGATCAGCTTATCAAAAACCTTCTTGTGCTCACCCTTGGCATCGGCATAGGTGACTTCAACTTCTTGGCCATTGATTTGGGTGGCAGTAACGCGAGCACCTAGCTCAATGTTGAGGCCCTGCTTGGTCAGTGATTTTTTGACTTCTTTTGCAATCTGCTGATCCATTGCTGCGAGGAAGGTATCCATCGCTTCAAAAACAGTGACTTCAGAACCGAGACGGCTCCACACTGAACCTAACTCGAGGCCGATCACACCACCGCCGATTACGCCAAGGCGGGCTGGTGTGGCAGTGAAATCCAATGCGCCTGTCGAGTCGACAATAATGTCTTCAGTCAGCGGGGCTGGTGGAATTTCAACGGGTACGGAACCAGAAGCAATGATCACGTTCTCTGCTTCCAGAACCTGAGTGCTGCCATCGTGGCCTGTGACTTCAACTTTTTTGCCGGCTAACAGCTTGCCTGTGCCTTCAAAAGGCGTGACGCCATTGGCTTTGAACAGCATCGCAATACCGCCGGTCAGCTGAGTGACGATCTTGTCTTTACGCTCGATCATCTTGGGCACATCCATCGTCACATTCGGTGCTTGGATGCCGAAGGTATCAAAGTCATGCTTGGCTTCGTGGAACTTGTGTGAAGCCTCAAGCAGGGCTTTAGATGGAATACAGCCGACATTCAGACAGGTACCGCCAAGGACGGTCTTCCCTTCTTTATTGACCCACTTCTCAATGCAAGCGGTTTTCAAGCCCAGCTGAGCAGCACGGATGGCTGCAACATAGCCGCCAGGGCCCGCACCAATCACAACAACATCAAATTTATCAGACATAACTTATTTCCCGTTTTTAACGTGGCAAAATGATGACCGTGAACAGAGTTTAGACATCTAGCAGGATACGTGCTGGGTCTTCGAGTAACTCTTTAATGGTGACCAGGAACTGCACGGCATCTTTACCATCAATCATGCGGTGGTCATAAGACAGAGCCAAATACATCATTGGACGAATTTCAACCTGACCATTGATTGCAACAGGACGCTCTTGGATCTTATGCATACCCAGAATCGCGGTTTGTGGTGGATTCAGGATAGGTGTGGACATTAAGGAACCAAAGACACCGCCATTGGTGATGGTGAAGGTGCCGCCTTGCAGATCATCAATGCCGATTTTACCTTCGCGGCCACGCTTACCAAAGTCAGCAATAGTAGCTTCGATATCGACCAGGTTCATGCTGTCGCAATCACGCAGTACAGGCACCATCAGGCCGCGGTCGGTCGAAACGGCGACGCCGATATCTTGATACCCGTGGTAAACGATTTCTGTGCCATCGATCGAGGCGTTCACATCAGGGAAACGCTTCAGGGCTTCAGTGGCGGCCTTCACAAAGAAAGACATAAAGCCCAGACGCACGCCGTTGTGGCGCTTTTCAAACAGGTCTTTATATTGCTTGCGCAGTTCCATCACCGGCTTCATGTCCACTTCGTTGTAAGTGGTCAGCATGGCGGCTGTTTGCTGAGCTTGTACCAGGCGCTTGGCGATGGTTTGACGCATACGGCTCATCGGAACGCGTTTTTCAATGCGCTCGCCAGGTGCTGCAGTCACTTGCACTGCGGCTGGTGCGGCAGCAGGCTTGGCCGCAGGTGCGTTGGCTGCTTTGACCACGTCTTCTTTGGTGATCATGCCGCCCTTGCCGCTGCCAGCAATTTTGGCTAAATCGAGGTTTTTTTCAGCGGCCAGTTTGCGAGCAGCTGGCGCAACGCGCAGGTCGCCGACCACTTCGACTTCTTCTGCTGGTGCGGCGGCCGCTGCATTGGCCTCAGCAGGTGTCGGTGCTGCAGCGACAGCGCCTTCTTTGACTAGAGCCAGAACCTGCTCAGATGTGACCGTATCACCTTCAGCTGCTGCGATGCTTTCGAGGACGCCATCAACAGGTGAAGGGACTTCGAGCACAACCTTGTCAGTTTCAATTTCCACCAGGATTTCGTCGCGCGCGACAGCTTCGCCAGGTTGTTTGTGCCAAGTAGCAACGCTGCCTTCAGCGACAGATTCAGGAAAAGTTGGAGCTTTGATTTCGATAGCCATGTTTAACCCTTTCATTCTTTATAACCCAGAGCAAGGCTCTGGGTGGTTTGAAGTCATCTACTGAACTGCCAAGGCTTAGAGACCGAAAGCATCAGCGACCAGTTTGTTTTGCTGCTCGACATGCACACTTGCATAACCACAAGCTGGTGCCGCTGAAGCTGGACGTCCGGCAAACTGGAGCTGGCCAGATAAGTCTGTAGCTAGGCGACCCAAGACGTGACGCATGTGGTGCTGGCTAGAGTACCAAGCGCCTTGGTTTTGTGGTTCTTCTTGACACCAGACCGCCTGCTCAAGATGCGGATATTGCGCCAACTCAGCTTGCAGATCTTCCTCAGGGAAGGGGTAGAGTTGTTCAATACGCACGATCGCAGTGTCTTCGCATCCGAGTTCCTCACGTTTTGCGGCCAGATCATAGTAGACCTTGCCACCACAAAGAATCACGCGCTTCACCTTGTTGGGATCGAGCTGAGCTTGATCGCCAATCACGGTTTGGAAATGGCCTTCGGCCAAGTCTTCCAGGGTTGAAGTCGCATCCTTGTGGCGCAATAAGCTCTTGGGTGACATCACCACCAAAGGCTTGCGTAAAGGACGTAGAACTTGACGACGCAACAGATGGAAAATCTGCGCTGGTGTCGTGGGTGTGCAGACTTGAATATTGTGTTCGGCGCACAGCTGCAAATAACGCTCTAAGCGGGCTGAAGAGTGCTCAGGTCCCTGGCCTTCATAGCCATGAGGCAGCAGCATAGTGAGGCCACACAGGCGCCCCCACTTGGTTTCGCCAGAGGAAATGAACTGGTCCATCACCACTTGCGCTCCGTTGGCGAAATCACCAAACTGAGCTTCCCAAATGACCAGTGCATTCGGTGTTGTGGTGGCATAGCCATATTCAAAGGCCAGTACAGCTTCTTCAGACAGATAAGAGTCATGAATAATAAAGGGTGGCTGAGCGGCTTTGATATTTTGTAGTGGAACAAAGACGCGCGCATCGTTGTAGTCATGCAGTACAGCATGGCGATGCGAGAAGGTGCCACGGCCAACATCCTGACCTGTAATGCGGATCGGGTGGTCTGCATCGACCAGCGTGGCATAAGCCAGCACTTCAGCAAAGCCCCAGTTGAGCGCCATGCCGCCTGCCAGCATTTTGCGTCGATCTTCATAGATCTTGGCAACCTGACGTTGCATTTGGAAGCCTTCAGGCACTTCACACATTTTGGCTGCAAGTTCTTGCAGATGCTTCACATCAACGCTGGTGTCGTACTTAGCGGTCCACTTGTGGCCTAGGTAGGGTGTCCAGTCAACAAACAGCTCCTTGTTGGGCTCTTTGACCAGAGACTTGGCTACATGCTCGCCGTTATCCAGAGCATCACGATAGTCAGCGACCAGCTGCTTGTCGTCTTCTGGCGTAATCACGCCTGCTTGCACTAATTTTTCCGCATAAACTTTACGCGTTGTTGGGTGCTTGGCAATTTTCTGGTACATCAAAGGCTGGGTGCCGGATGGCTCATCGGCCTCATTATGGCCGCGACGACGGTAGCACACCAGATCAATGACCACATCGCGCTTGAACTGCATGCGATAGTCAACCGCCACTTGCGTGACATGGAGTACGGCTTCAGGATCATCGCCATTAACGTGGAAGATTGGCGCCGACACCATCTTAGCGATATCGGTGCAGTACTCAGAAGAGCGCGTATCTTCAGGTTTGGAGGTGGTGAAGCCGACCTGGTTGTTGATCACGATATGGATCGTGCCGCCTGTTTTGTAGGCGCGGGTTTGTGACATCTGGAAGGTTTCCATCACCACACCCTGACCAGCAAAGGCCGAGTCACCGTGGATCGAGATGGGCAGCACCTTCTGGCCTTCTGTATCCTGGCGGCGATCTTGGCGTGCACGAACAGAGCCTTCGACCACTGGAGAAACGATTTCCAAGTGTGAAGGGTTGAAAGCGAGCGCGAGGTGCACTTCGCCGCCAGAGGTCATGACGTTGGAAGAGAAACCTTGGTGATATTTGACGTCACCAGAACCATCTGCAAACATCTTCTTGCCATCGAACTCATCAAAGAGCTCGGCTGGGTTCTTACCAAGAATGTTCACAAGGGTGTTCAGGCGGCCGCGGTGTGCCATACCGATGACGATTTCTTTAACACCATAAGAGCCTGAGCGCTGGATGATCTCATCCATCATTGGAATGTAAGACTCACCGCCCTCAAGACCAAAGCGTTTGGTGCCAGGATATTTAGATGCAAGGTAGTTTTCTAAGCCTTCAGCTGCGGTCAGACGCTCCAGCAGATGCTGGCGGACTTCTGGGCTGAACTCGGGCTTAGAGCGTACAGATTCGAAGCGTTGTTGCAGCCAGCGTTTTTCTTCTGTATCCACAATGTGCATAAATTCAGCACCGATTGTGGAGCAGTAGGTTTGGCTCACTGCCTCATGAATCTCACGCAGACTCGCCTTCTCTTTGCCGATAAACAAAGAGCCGGTTTGGAATTCGGTATCGAGATCGTTTTTATCCAGCTGATGAAAGCTGAGATCAAGATCAGGGACAGGTTTACGGACTTGCAGCCCAAGTGGATCGAGCTGAGCCTGCTGATGGCCTCTGAAGCGATAGGCGTTGATCAGTTGAAGTACCTTGACCTGCTTCTTATCGTTGGCCATGTCACTTGCGCCAGTTGCAGAGCGTGAAATACGCTGACGAGCAAGCTGTGCAAAATGATCGCGGATAGGCGTAAGAGGAATGTCTTGCGCAGAAGCACCTTCTGGACGCGGCAGTTTATTGAAGTAGTCGCGCCACTGCTCAGGTACGGCGTTCGGATCGTTAAGATACTCTTCGTAGAGTTCTTCGATGAAGTGGACGTTGCCCCCATAGGTATGGGAAGTACTCCACATTAACTCCATGCTGCCTTCTTGCATCTGTTATCACCCTGCATAGAAGGGGAGTCTATCCGCTGCGACTGCTGGGTCACTTTTGTTACCCAGTTCCCCTAATCGAAGCGAACAAACGGGGAAAACCCGTATCCCCTGGTGGTTACTGTATTTAGCTTGAAGCCGATGGTTTTTAGGCCATCGGCTTCTACTAAGCTATTGTACCCGACTTGTAGAAAAACTACAGTCCTGTACACGGGTTTTCTCCACGACTTTTGGTGTATTAGCGACTAAATGCTAAGACGCTAGAACACCTAAGCCGTGGAGCGCCGCCTAGGTGGCGTTGGAGAGCAGCATATCGCGGATATGACCGATGGCGCGTGTTGGGTTGAGACCCTTAGGGCACACTGCCACACAGTTCATGATGCCGCGGCAACGGAAGACGCTGAACGGGTCATCCAGCTCAGCCAGACGCTCGCGACGGGCGGTGTCACGGCTATCGACCAAGAAGCGATATGCTTGCAGCAGGCCGGATGGGCCAACAAACTTCTCTGGATTCCACCAGAAAGAAGGGCAGGCCGTTGAGCAGCAGGCACACAGAATGCACTCGTACAAGCCATCCAGCTTGTCGCGATCTTCAGGTGATTGCAGGCGCTCAATTGAAGGCGCAGGCGTATCGTTGATCAGGTAAGGCTGAATGCGCTCATACTGTTGGTAAAAAAGCGACATGTCGACCACGATGTCACGAATGACAGGCAGGCCAGGTAGTGGGCGAATGACCAGCTTATTGTTCTTGACCACCTCAGAAAGTGGGGTGATACAAGCCAAGCCATTTTTGCCGTTCATGTTCATGCCATCTGAGCCGCACACGCCTTCACGGCAAGAGCGGCGGTAGGCCATACCATTGTCTTTTTCTTTCACCAGATGCAGAACATCCAGCACCATCAGGTCTTTGCCCTTAGTGTCGATCTGGAAATCCTGCATGTAAGGCGCTTTATCTGTTTCTGGGTTGTAGCGGTAAACGGATACCTGGAGCATTTTTACTCTCCCATCATCTCAATTCTGATTAGTAAGTACGCACTTTAGGTTCGAAGTGCTTCAACAGGTCGCCTTGGATGAGCTTGGGCGCCATGTTGACGTCGCGCTTACCGAGAGTTTTGGTTTTAGGCATGTAAACTGAGTGCTTCAGCCAGTTGGCATCGTCACGCTCGGTGAAGTCATTGCGGCTGTGTGCACCACGGCTTTCACGGCGCTCATAAGCAGAAATCGCTGTCGCTTCGGCGACTTCAAGCAGGTTGTCCAGCTCCAGTGCTTCAATACGGGCTGTGTTAAATGCTTGGCTCTTATCTTGCATGTGCGCTTGTGCAATACGGCCACGAAGATCTTGCAGCTGCTTGATGCCCTTCTCCATGTATTCGCCATCGCGGAATACACCAAAGTAGTTCTGCATGCAGTTTTGCAACTCGGTGCGTAATGCTGGGACAGATTCGCCGCCTTTTGATTCATTCCAGCGGTTCATCCGCGCCAAGGCGCTGTCGAGATCAGAAGCAGAAGCTTCGTCATAGGCGATGCCTTGATCCAGTGCCTGCTCGATGTACAGACCTGCTGCACGGCCAAAGACAACCAAATCAAGCAGTGAGTTACCGCCCAGACGGTTGGCACCATGCACAGAAACGCAAGCCGCTTCACCACAAGCATAGAGACCGTTAACGATCCGCTCTTGGCCGCTCTCATCAATGGTGATGGCTTGGCCATGAATGTTGGTTGGAATCCCGCCCATCATGTAGTGACAGGTGGGGACAACAGGGATAGGCACTTTAACAGGGTCAGCATGAGCGAAGGTTTTAGACAGTTCGCAAATACCAGGTAGACGCTTGTTGAGTACTTCTTCACCTAGGTGGTCGAGCTTCAAGAAGACGTGGTCACCCTTCTCGCCGCAGCCGCGACCTTCCAGGATTTCCAGTACCATCGAGCGTGCAACAACGTCGCGACCCGCCAGATCCTTCGCGTTGGGCGCATAGCGCTCCATGAAACGCTCGCCATCCTTGTTGATCAGATAGCCGCCTTCACCACGGCAACCTTCAGTGACCAGTGTGCCCGCACCATAAATACCGGTAGGGTGGAACTGCCACATTTCCATATCCTGCATCGCAAAACCAGCGCGTAGCGCCATACCAATACCATCACCTGTGTTGATCAAGGCGTTGGTGGTCGAGGCATAGATACGACCGGCACCGCCGGTGGCCAGTACAGTGGCTTTGGATTTGACGAAGACTGTTTCGCCCGTTTCAATGCAAACTGCGATGCAGCCTACAACGTCATCCTTCGCGTTTTTCACCAGATCAACGGCATACCACTCATTCAAGAAAGTGGTGTTGTTCTTGACGTTGTTTTGGTAAAGGGTATGCAGCAGCGCATGGCCTGTACGGTCAGCAGCCGCACAAGTCCGTGCGGCTTGTCCGCCCTTGCCAAAGTCTTTTGATTGACCACCAAAAGGACGCTGGTAGATACGGCCTTGCTCAGTACGTGAGAAGGGCAGTCCCATGTGCTCTAATTCAAAAACAGCCTTGGGGCCTTCGTTACACATATATTCGATCGCATCTTGGTCGCCGATATAATCGGAGCCCTTGACGGTATCGTACATGTGCCAGCGCCAATCATCGTTCGGATCATCAGAAGCGATGGCGCAAGTAATGCCGCCCTGCGCAGAAACTGTGTGTGAACGCGTTGGGAATACCTTAGAAATAACGGCTGTTTTACGGCCAGATTGTGCCAGCTGGAGCGCTGCACGCAAACCTGAACCGCCACCGCCAACAATAATGGCATCAAATTCGAGAGTACGTAGCGTAGACATAGATTAAGCTCCCCACAAAACTTGAACGCCCCAGACCACATAGGCAAAGGTTGCCAGGATCACCAGGGTTTGGAAAATCAAACGCACGCCAGTGTTTTTTAGATAGTCAGTAGAGACAGTCCACAGACCTATCCAGGCGTGCGCAGCGAGGGATAGCAAAGCCAAGAGCGTGAAAATACGCATGGCGGTGTTTTGGAAAAGCGCTTGCCAAGTGGCGAAATCCAGCTGAGAGCCGAATAAGAAGTAGCCAACCATAAACAAGGTGAAAGCCAGCAAAATGATGGCGCTGAGGCGTTGAATCAGCCAGTCAGACAAGCCACTGCGGCCAAAGTTAGTGATATTAGTTACCATACCCAGACTCCTGCCAGCAGAATAAGAACAACAGACACCAGAACAACGGCTTGCGACATTTTATGACCAGATTCCAGATTCACACCTATGTCGAGATCCATGATCAGGTGCTTAAAGCCGGCCACACAGTGATAAGCCAAGGCAGAGAGCAGGCCCCACAACACAAACTTCGCCAAGAAGTTGGTTTGTAAAGTCGCCTTCACAGCTTCAAAGCCTTCAGGTGAAGACAAGGAAACATCCCATGCCCAAAACAGAAAGATCAGACCAACAAACATAATCACGCCAGTAATCCGGTGTGTGATGGATGTTAGTGCCGATAAAGGTAGCTTGATCGTTGATAGATCGAGATTAACAGGTCTTTTTTTATTCACGGCTCTACACTCTTGTGTGTTTGATCGTCTTTGAAAAACCAAACGAGAATTTTAGGATGCGATTTCTTTTTCAGGTCGATCGCACTCCTCCCCCTTGTGCAGGTTGCTGATTATAGGAAGGCTCATTTGATCCTGCAATCTAGCCAAAGGTTGTGCGCTGCACCAAAATAAGCGAGTCTTAGGCAACAGCGCTTTAGCTAGGCGCTGCGCATTCTAGCAGGCTGATTCGCTAAGACCCTAGCCAAATAGCGTAATTGACAAGCTTTTAAAGACTTCTATAGTGGTGCAACTCAGTTTTAAAGACGGCAAGTGTGAGCAAAAATAAATAAGGAGGCCTTATGGCTGACAAGAAAGCAGTATTAACTATTGATGGTGTGGAGCAGAGCGTTGAGCTGCCCATTCTGGCTGGATCCACTGGGCCTGAAGTGATTGACGTTCGTGGCCTCGGGTCCACGGGCTTCTTTACCTATGATCCAGGTTTTTTAGCCACGGCCTCCTGTGAGTCCAAAATCACTTTTATTGATGGCAATCAAGGCATTTTGTTGCATCGTGGTTATCCGATTGAGCAGCTCGCTGAGCACTCGGATTACATCGAGGTCTGCTACTTGCTGCTGAATGGTGAACTGCCGACCCTCGCTCAGCGAGATAAGTTTGAGAATACGATTCGTCGCCACACGATGGTGCATGAGCAGTTAACTCAGTTCTTCAAAGGCTTCCGTCGTGACGCCCACCCTATGGCCGTTATGTGTGGTGTGGTGGGGGCTTTATCGGCCTTCTATCATGAGGCGATGGATATCAGTGATGCTTATCACCGTGAAGTCTCTGCACATCGTCTGCTGGCAAAAATGCCGACAATTGCAGCCATGTGTTACAAGTATTCGACAGGTCAGCCCTTTGTGTATCCGCGCAATGATCTGACCTATGCTGAAAACTTTTTACATATGATGTTTGCTACGCCCTGTGAAGAGTACAAGGTCAACCCTGTCTTTGCTCGGGCGATGGATCGCATCTTTATGTTGCACGCAGATCATGAGCAGAATGCATCAACTTCAACAGTTCGTTTGGCGGGCTCGACAGGCGCGAATCCCTTTGCTTGTATTGCTGCTGGTATTGCGGCACTCTGGGGTCCGGCGCATGGTGGTGCTAATGAAGCCGTATTGACTATGCTTGATGAAATCGGTGATGAATCGCGTATTGAGGAGTTTGTTGCGCGGGCCAAAGATAAGAATGATCCCTTCAAGCTGATGGGCTTTGGTCACCGGGTGTATCGCAACTTTGATCCACGTGCACGCGTGATGAAAAAGACCTGTGACGAAGTGCTCAACGAATTAGGTATGGCAGATGATCCGCAGTTGCGTATCGCTAAGCGTCTTGAGCAGATCGCCTTAGAGGACGAGTACTTTAAAGAGCGTCGCCTCTACCCGAATGTGGATTTCTATTCAGGTATTATCTTGAAGGCCATCGGGATTCCGACCAATATGTTTACGGTGATTTTTGCGATGAGTCGCACGATTGGCTGGATTTCGCATTGGAATGAAATGATCAGTAACGATTATAAAATTGGCCGTCCACGCCAGCTTTATACAGGTGCTGAGCAGCGCGACTACCCGCAAAGCTAATCCTTGGTTGTTCAAAAGCCACCCTCGGGTGGCTTTTTTTCTGCACGTCATAAAAAGGAGAAAAAAATGAGCTCTGTAGCACAACAAGAAAAATGCACTCCACAGCAGATCGCTTTTTTAGGTTTGGGGGTGATGGGTGCGTCAATGGCACACCATTTGGTGCAGGCTGGGCATAGCGTCTGTGTTTACAATCGCACTCAGGCCAAGGCAGAGGCCTGGCAGGTTGAGCATCCGCAACAGCGCTTGGCGGCCACACCCGCGGAGGCTGCAAAAGGCGCTAACTGGGTGTTTCTCTGTGTTGGGCGCGATGAAGATGTGGAGCAGGTATTGCTCGGTGAGCAAGGGGCTTTAAGTCAACTGCAAGCGGGCGCAGTGATCGTGGATCATACGACCACCTCTGCGCTTCTGGCTCAGCGTATGGCCGAGCAATGCGCTCAGCAGGGCGTCATTTATCTTGATGCGCCAGTCTCAGGTGGGCAGCAGGGAGCGGAGCGTGGCTGTTTGACCATGATGGTCGGCGGAGACGAAGCGGCTTATGCAGCTGCGCGGCCAGTGATGCAGGCCTATGCTGCCAATATGAGCTATATGGGACGCTCTGGGGCGGGCCAGTTGACCAAGATGGTCAATCAAATCTGCATTGCGGGCCTAGTCCAGTCCTTGGCCGAGGGTTTGCATTTTGCTCAGCAGGCAGGCTTGGATCAGCAGCAGGTCGTGGATGTGATTCGCCATGGTGCAGCCGGATCTTGGCAGATGGAGCAGCGCCATCAAACGATGATTGCGGATCAGTATGAGCATGGTTTTGCTGTCGATTGGATGCGTAAGGATCTGGGATTGTGTCTTGATCAGGCGCGCCACATCGGCGCTCGCTTGCCCGTGGCTGCTCTGGTGGATCAGTTTTATGCCGACGTCCAAGCACAAGGCGGTGGGCGCTGGGATACGTCCAGCTTACTCAAGCGGCTCATTTCCTAATTGTGTGTAATTTTTGGTAAGTGCTTTTGTGACTTACTTGCTTTTTGTAGTCTGAGCAGGTATTTAATCGAGTTGTTTTGAGAACCTTAAGGTGGACATCAGCTAGTGGGTAATGCAGAAATGACACAGTCGCAACAGCCAGGTGCGCAAGGCCAGGTCATTAAATCTCGTGAAGGGATTTATCGGCTGTTGAGCCGCCTTAAGGCCCAGCATACGCCGCTCAAGCTGGCTTTTGATTCGGTCGCGGATCACTATACCAGCATGATTCTTGCGGTGAACTATCAAGAAGGTTATTTCTTGATGGATGAGGTCATGCCCAGCTGGGGTGATGAGCTGATGGCGAAGGCGGTCGGTTTTTCGTTTGATAGCTTTCATGATGGTTGCAAAATGAGTGCTGAGGGATTGCGGGCTTCCGGTCGTGCGATCAAAGATGGCAGCCCTGTCTATAAGGTGGCTTTTCCTAGCGAAATCGATTTTCTGCAGCGTCGTCAGTTTTATCGCGCACCAGTGCGTTACTCGCTCAATATTCAAGTGCGCCTTGGCGTGGTGCACCCGCCCGCTGAGTATGATGAATTTAACAATCCGATCATGAAGCCGCCAGTGTGGGCCTATGAGGGATTGTTGCGTGACCTCTCCGCGCAGGGCTGTCAGGTAGAAGTGCCAGGTGATCTGCGGGAGCAGCTGGCAAGCAATACCGAGTTTGCAGACTGTGAGGTGATCTTCCCGAATGGGCATGTTATTCAGCTTGGATTGGTGGTGCGCCATATCGGCTATGATGAGAAGAAAGAGCTCAGTGGTTTAGGCTGTCAGTTTTTGCAGCTGAATCCGCGGCTTGATCGTCAGATTTCTTTTGTGGTCACCGAGTTGCAGCGAGATAATGCGCGCGCCACTTCAGGTCATGCCGCGACAACCCCTGTCTCTGACTTGTTCACACCGATAGACGCGGGCAGTAAGGCGGGTAAAAAATCTAAAGAGAAAGAAGCTGCTGTAGATGAAGCGCAGCAGGGTGCTGAGCAGGATGAGCTGGATACACGTGATCCATCGCATGTGCATCGTTTTGCTGTTCTTGCTGTGCAGGAGTTAGTGAATCAGCTGCGTGCGAAACAGCCTTTGGCGATTCAGCAGGTCTGGCGTGCGGCTGATCTATTGCTTGATACGCTGGAGCAGGATCGCCAAGGGCTGATTTTGCTCACTCGGATTCGCTCAACGCATCAGTATTTGTATGAGCACTCTGTCAGTGTGGCGGTGATGTTGGCGGATCAGGCGATCTTTGATGTCAATAATCCCAAATCAAGAGATAAGACCTACTTGCGTAATTTGGTTTTTGCTGGATTGTGTCATGATCTAGGTAAGGGTTTGATTCCTGAGCGGATTATTGGTAAGACAGGTCATCTCACTGAGCAGGAGGCTAGAGTGATGCACAAGCATTCCTTGCTCACGCGCGAGATCTTGTCGCGCCAGCCAGGTACGCCTGAGATAGCCTTGCAGATAGCCACGCAAAATTGCGAGCGTTTGGATGGTTCGGGTCATCCTGAGCATCTTAAGAGCCTGTCTCTGTCCCCGATCGGCAAGCTGGCGGCCGTCATTGATGTGTTTGATGCGATGACTAATGGGCGAAGCTATCGAGCTGGCCTGCCTCACGCGCTGGCTTATAAGCGTTTATTGGGGATGGGGCAGCAGTTAGAGGCGTCATCTGTGCAGCAGTTGATCAAGCGCCAAGGTATCTTTCCAATCGGCTCTTTGGTTGCCTTTGAGCAGGGTGAGCTGGCGTTTGTGAAGACGCTGGATGCCAGCAACAAGCCACAGCAAGTGCGTCTGGTCTATAACAAGGCGACTCAGCAGCCCTTACCGCTGGAGGATGTGGAGCTGGGTTCTGCGCCGGCTTATGAGCGTATTGTGGCCCCAGAAGACCCGGCTAAGTATCAGCTGACTAATCAAGTGCTGTTGGATTGATGATGACTATGATGTCAGCCTGGGTTGTTGTGGCCCAGGCGCAACCAGCTGCTGATCAGGAGTGAGTTGGGCTATCCTGCGGCGTTGAAGGCTTTTGAGCGGGTTGAAAGTTGAATTTATGCGTTGCTGGCCAGATTTTAGGCAAAAAAAATCGCCATCGAATGGCGTTCTTGGTGATTCAGTTGAATCAAAGATTAGAAGAGAAAAGTGGCGTCCCATAGGGGGTTCGAACCCCTGTTACCGCCGTGAAAGGGCGGTGTCCTAGACCACTAGACGAATGGGACGCAAATCTTCAAAGTTTTGGTGGAGCTAAGCGGGATCGAACCGCTGACCTCTTGCATGCCATGCAAGCGCTCTCCCAGCTGAGCTATAGCCCCATTGCCTTGAAGACGGGGCGTATAATAAGTCTAGTTTTAAACCCCGTCAACATTTTTTTATCATTTTAGTTGGTTTTTGTTTTATGCCTCAGAAGCTTGCTGCACTGCCAAAAAAGTCTGGTAGCTCTTCTCGAACTTTTTGGTCTGCTTTTTCGAAGGCCCCTGACCTTCAGTGAGCAGATTCAAGGCATGACGCAGCCGAGCGCGGCTCATATCTGGGCCCAGAATGACCATAGCATCGAGTACCGAAGTCGAGCTGGTGCTGCCAGCGATGGCCATAAAAACAGGTTGCAGATAGTCCTTCATTTTCATGCCGGCATGCTGGCTGAGCGCTTTGATGCGCTGCATCAGCCTGTCTTTGTTCCATTCGCGCAGTTGATCTGCTTCCCAGACCAGAAGCTGCATCTGCTCGATCAGATCGACACTCTCAGGCCACTTGAGTCCAGTGAGATCTTCAGCCTGTATGGCGGGCATGCCAGAGAAGAAATAAGCGGCCAAAGGCGCGACATCGGAGAGCTTTTCAATACGTGGGCGGAGCTGTGGCATGATTTGGCGCACATAGTCCTGATTGAAGGCCCACTGCATCAATGCTTGGATTAGTTGATCGTCGCTGAGATCTTCACGCAAATAGAGACCATTCAACCAGCTGAGCTTCTCGACATCAAAAACCGGGCCGCCAAGAGAGACGCGCTGAATATCAAAATGAGCGATCATTTCGTCCAGGCTGAATTTTTCCTGCTCATCCGGCATCGACCAGCCCATGCGACCTAGATAGTTAATCAAGGCTTGTGGCAGATAGCCCATACGCTGATAAAAGGTGATCGAGGTTGGGTTTTTGCGCTTCGAAAGCTTGGACTTATCCGGATTACGCAGCAGCGGCAAATGACAGAGGACCGGCATCTCCCAGCCGAAATATTCATAAAGGAGCTTATGCTTGGGCGCAGAATTGATCCACTCTTCACCACGCAGCACATGGGTGATCTGCATCAGATGATCATCGACCACATTGGCGAGATGGTAGGTCGGCATGCCGTCTGATTTGAGCAGAATCTGGGCATCGACCATGCTCCAATCCAGCTCGATCTTGCCACGTAAGAGATCATCAATCTCGCAAACGCCTTCTTCTTCAGGCACGAGCATGCGCACGACATAAGGCGCTTGGGCGGCCTCGCGACGCGCCACTTCATCAGCAGGCAGCGCGAGGTCAGAAGGCTTGAGTGCTGTTGATTGGCCTGCCAGCTGGCGCTCACGACGCAGTGTGTCGAGTTCTTCAGCGGTGCGATAGCATTTAAAAGCCTTGCCAGCATCGAGCAGCTGCTGAGCATGCTGAGCGTAGATTTCACGGCGCTCACTCTGGCGATAGGGACCAAACTCACCGCCCTTGTCTGGGCCTTCATCCCAATCGAGACCAAGCCAACGCAGTGAATCAAAAATCTGCTGTTCTGAGGCCTGGGTGGAGCGCTGCTGGTCTGTATCTTCGATGCGCAGAATAAACTGCCCTTGATGTTGGCGCGCAAAGCAAAGATTAAAGAGGGCAATATAGGCTGTGCCTACATGGGGGTCACCGGTTGGAGAAGGGGCGATACGCGTGCGTACAGTCATACTAAGGGTATCCTCGTTCAAGCAAAAAGGGGGTGGTCGAGCGGGTGTGATAAAAAGAGGCGCGACCAAGCAACGACAGGTTGATTATACCTGAAAAGCGGTCATTCACCTGCTGTGTCGATGTCAGGCAGGCTGTTGAAAGAAGAAAGTCTCAGCACCTAGGAGATATCTAGAGCAGAGGTTTTGTTAAGTGCGACAATACGCCACCTTCACGCCGCTGATGTTTTTTTAGACAATAGCCCTCGGTTTGAAGAGGTCTTTGTCTGTTATCACCTCCTTAGGTTAGCGACAAACAACGGAAGTTTGTCCTACTCACTTGCTTAATTGAGCGACCACTGTGCCCCCTACAGTGGTCGTTTTTTTATGCTCTTTTTTCCTTTCAGGTTTTTTTCTTCTACAATAGCGCTCTTTTTGTTCCCTGTTGAGGACACTCATGTCGCACCTTGCTTGGGCTGGTCAGGCCTACCCTGCTTTTTCAGTGGCCCCGATGCTGGATGTCACAGATCGCCATTTTCGTTATTTTTTGCGCCTGTTAAGCCGTCATACGCTCCTCTATAGCGAGATGGTGACCACCGGGGCGCTCTTGTATGGCAAGCAGCCTGAGCGTTATCTGGATTTTTCTGCTGAAGAACAGCCCGTCGCACTTCAGCTAGGCGGTAGTGATCCCAAGGCTTTAGCTGAATGCGCGCAGCGTGCTGAGCAGTGGGGCTATGCTGAGGTCAACCTGAATGTGGGCTGCCCAAGCGATCGAGTGCAAAATAATAAAATTGGTGCTTGCTTGATGGCTGAGCCAGCCTTGGTGGCGGCGTGCTTTCAGGCGATGCAGGCCGCCACCTCCTTGCCGGTGACCATCAAGTGCCGTATTGGTATTGATGAACAGGATGAGTATCAGCATCTAGAAGATTTTATCGGCCAGGTTGCCGCGGCTGGCTGCCAGATTTTTATCGTGCATGCCCGTAAGGCTTGGCTGAAGGGGTTATCGCCCAAGGAGAATCGTGAAGTCCCGCCCTTGAATTATCAGCGAGTTTATCAGCTCAAGCGTGAGCATCCCGATTTAGTGATTGCGCTCAATGGCGGACTCACCGATCTCGATCAGTGTCACACGGCGCTTGAGCAGGTCGACAGCGTGATGCTCGGCCGTGCCATTTGGCAGCACCCTTGGTTGCTCGCACAGGTCGATGCGCAGTTTTTTGCTGGCCCTGAATCCTCCTTGACTCAGCATCAGGCGATACAAGCTTATCTGCCGTATGTTGAACAGCGCTTGCTGGCTGGAGATCGTTTTAATCCAATGTTGCGCCCTTTGCTTGGCGTTTTTCAAGGTGTACGTGGCGCGAAGCAGTTTCGCCGTTATTTAAGTGAACAGGGACACCGCGCTGGTGCTGGACCTGAGGTGATAGAGCAGGCGTTGGCGCTGGTGCCTTCCTCACTAGACTGATGGTTGATCTTCTGCGGGAGATCAAGCAGAGTAAGTCCTCGCTGGAAGTGCTGATTTCCAGTCTTTCACAGAGGAGAGTGTGGTGGATTCAAAACTAGAGCAACTCAAAAAGATGACGCTAGTCGTTGCGGATACAGGTGATTTAGCCGCGATTCAGCGTTATCAGCCTCAAGATGCAACAACCAATCCTTCATTGATTCTGAAAGCGCTGGCATTAGAGGCCTATCAGCCATTATTAGCCCAGGCTCGCGCTCAGCAGGGTGTGCCCTTATATGATGCTTTTGCCGCTCTGGTCGCCGTGCAGATCCAGCAGCAGGTGCCTGGCTATGTCTCGGTTGAAGTCGATGCGCGGACTTCCTATTCAGTGGAGGCCAGTCGGACACGCGCCCATCAGCTGATCGAGCTGATACAGCGCGCTGGGGGTGATCCCAAGCGGATCTTGATTAAGTTGGCGGCCACCTGGGAAGGGATACAGGCAGCGGCAGCGCTAGAGCAAGAAGGCATCGCTTGTAACCTCACCTTGTTGTTTGGCCAAGAGCAGGCCAAGGCTTGCGCCGATGCCGGTGTGACCTTGATTTCTCCGTTTGTTGGGCGGATTTTAGACTGGTATCAGGCGCGTTATCCTGAGCAGGATTGGTCCGGTGAGCGTGATCCAGGTGTGCAGTCGGTCAGAAAGATTTATCAGGAGTATAAGGCGCAAGGCTATGCCACCATTATTATGGGTGCCAGTTTTCGCAATCTGAGCCAGATTGAGCTGCTCGCAGGTTGTGATCGCCTGACTCTCGCACCGGCTCTCCTCGAAGCCTTGGCGCAAGAACATGCTCCCTTGGCCACTCAATTGGGTGCGGTGCCGGCACAAGAGCGCTGCCCTGTCTTGACGGAAGCCGTCTTTCGCCAGCAATTGGCCGATCATCAAATGGCGCAGGAAAAACTGCAAGAAGGGATTGCGCTGTTTTCAGCTGATTTAGAAAAAGTGGAAGCCGTTTTGGCACAAGCTTGATTTTGCCTGCCCTCAGGGGGTTATTGAGGGCAGTTTTCGAGGGCGTGGACGACGCTTTGGAAAATTTCCTTATTTTGCTCATTCATTGACATCAGCGTCCGGTGGGCTTCAAGCACTTGCTGGTGGATGCGGGCTTCCGATCCGGCCAGCTGAGGGACTTCTCGCAGTTCTTCGATGCGTGTGGCTGGATGCTCCATCATCAGGAAGTACTGAGCAAAACCCATCGAGTTCAGTAGGTAGGTGATATCCGGATTAGAAGAAATGATGCTGGGTTGCATCAGGCCTTCACTCTTGGCTTTGATAGCGATTTTGGCGAGGAGGCCTAAAGTCGTGCTGTCCACATTGTCGGCCAGAGTCAGGTCAACAACGATGGAGTGAATCTCGCGATCGCCAAAAATCTGCTCAAACAAGCCATCAAGCGTGCAGCAGAGCGTTAGGCGCACATCACCAACCAATTTCAGCACATAAGTGTGTTGGCTTTTGGCGGCCAGTAATTTACCTGTTTGCATTGGGTTGCGCACTCACAGTCATCAGGGTGACGTCGTCAGGCCAATCTTGGGTGGTACCGGGTAGCGCGTCAAGCAACGCGCCAAAATCACCCTTGGCCTGTTCTATCCGTCTAAACCACTCTTCTTGTCTGGCTTCCAGCCCTTTACCCGGTAATACTTCTAGGATGCCATCGGTCGCTAGGCAGAGGCGGCTTTCAGGCGTCCAAGGACAAAGGTGCTCATGATACTCAGCATCAGGGAATAAGCCAACAGGTTGATCTCGACCCGCCAGTGGCAGCCCTTGTCCGTTGGTAAGGAGGTAGGGTGGAGGCAGGTGGGCCGCATTGGTATAGGTCAGTTGCCCTTCAGTGGTATCTAGGCAGCCTAACACCAAGGTCATATGTTTTTCGAGTCCAGATTGGATCAGCTCACGGTTAATGCGTGCACATAAACGGGCAGGGCTGGCTTGGTCTTCTAAAGCGTAGCGATTAATGAGATATTTCAGCAGTATGGTCACAAAGGCGGAAGATGCGCCATGGCCAGAAACATCAGCCAGATAAAACATGACGCGCCGCTCATCGAGGGGCCAGAAATCAATAAAATCGCCGGAGAGATAGAGGGAGGGCTTCATCCAATAATGGAGCTGCAACCCAAGTTGACAGGCACCATTGATGGGAAGCAGGCGCTGCTGTACCAGATAGCCGGCTTCTTGATCTTGGCGCAGCAAACCGAGCTCAGTTTTGAGGTCGATATTTTCTTGCTCCAGTCTGGCGATCTGTTCCACTCGGTTCATACTCACCTCAGTTGGGCATAGGCCACTTCAAAGACCCTAAGATTTAAAATGGACTAAAAGTCGTCAAAGTTAAAGTCTTGGTCTAAGAAAGGATCCTGATCTAAGACACCATCGCGGATTAAAAAGTCACGTCGTTGCAGATAAGCATCGCGAATAAAACTATAGCGATCGCCACGGATCAGGCTCTCTGCTTCAATAAAGTCAGCGCGCAGCTGCACGAGATATAAGCCGCCTGTCGCATAGCGTTGCCCAGCATCATCAATATGGCTAATAGGATTGAGCCAGTATTCAACAGGCAGCGCAAGGCTGTGGGTGAGTGTTTGTCCACCGATAAAAGGCCACACGATGTAAGGGCCTTCTGGGACACCCCAGACATTCAGTGTTTGGCCGAAATCCTCAATGCTTGGGTTGAGGCCAAGGGGTGTGGCAACATCAAGGAAACCGGCCAAGCCAAGAGTCGAATTGATCAGAAAACGACTCGTATCCCGCCCTGCCGCGCTAGGCTTGCCTTGCAGCAGGTTGTTGGTGAGATGGGCGGGTTCACGTAGATTGCTGAAAAAGTTTTTGACGCCGCGCTGAGCAAAATCAGGCAGTGCCCAGCGGTAGAACTCGGCGGTGGGTTTAAAAAGATAAGTATCAAACTGCTCGTTAAAAGCAAAGACGCGGCGATTCCAGTGCTCATAGGGATCTTGGGGATGAGTTGCATAACCCTCATCCCACGGATCAGCCTCGGCTGGTGTCGACAAGCTTGTTGAGCTGGCGCAGCCGCTGAGCAAGGCAAGGCTCAGCAGCATGGCCCCGATCAGCCTATTCATGAAAGGGCGCGTTTTCTCACTAGCAGACAGCCTGCAGAGTAGCCAGCACCAAAGGAGCAGATCACACCTATGGCGCCAGTTGCAAGATCATCACGATGAAGGTGAAAAGCAATAATCGACCCAGCTGAGCTGGTATTGGCATAGCGATCTAAAATCACTGGCGCTTCTTGAGCGGTGGCCTCGCGGCCAAGGACACGCTTGGAAATCAGTTGGTTCATGCTGAGGTTGGCTTGATGCAACCACAGGCGGCTCAACTGCTGCGGTTCTAAGGCCTCTTGTGCTAATTGTTGCACGATCATTTCGGCGACCATCGGACAGACTTCTTTAAAGACCTTGCGGCCTTCTTGTTTGAAGAGTTTGTCGCTGGCTTGGGCCTGGGCTTCATCACAGCGGTTTAAAAAACCGGCATTGTTGCGAATATTGTTTGAGAATTGAGTCATCAGCTTGGAGGAAAACACCTCAAACTGCTCAGCTGCTTGGGCAAGGTCGGCATCTTCTAAAATGACGGCAGTGCAGGCATCACCAAAGATAAAGTGGCTATCGCGATCGCGGAAATTGAGGTGGGCCGTGCAGATCTCTGGATTCACCATCAAAACTCGGCGTGCTTGGCCAGCTTGAATGGCGTTCACGCCGGTCTGAATGCCAAAGGTGGCGCTGGAGCAGGCGACATTCATATCAAAGGCATAGCCTGAAGTGCCCAGTTGTTGTTGCACCTCAATGGCTACAGCTGGATAGGCTCGTTGCAGGTTAGAGCAGGCTACAATCACCAGATCAATTTGATCTGCGCTCAAGCCGGCTTGTTGCAGGGCTTCCTGAGCGGCGGCGACAGCCATTTCTGCCTGAATGCTGGGTTGATCATTGCTGCGCTCGGCGAGGAAGGGCTTCATGCGCTGCGGATCAAGAATCCCCGCTTTATCCATCACATAGCGGCTTTGAATGCCTGAGGCCTTTTCAATAAAAGCAGGGTCAGATAAAGGCTGAGCCGCTTGACGGCCTTCTGCAATCTCTTGGGCGTGCTGCTGATTCCAATCTTCGGCCCACTGGTTAAAGCTGATCACGAGCTCTTGATTGGAAATGGCTTGAGATGGGGTATATAGCCCTGTACCGCTAATTACAACACTGGTCATAAGGATCTCTTTATTTATTCTGCTATCGCTTGAGCGATGGCTCATCTAAGGCTGGTGCTGTGCGTGCAAGCTCGGCCAGCCATTCAAGTATCAGAGGGTAATAATCATTTTCAGCCGCTTGTTCTAAGCACAGATCAGCAGCTTTATAGTTGCGTTGATTGCCAACGTGGCGCCCGAGTTTGATCAATCTGCCGTTATGTTCGCCTAAATCGAACATAAAAGCACGCGCATCGGCGTCGCTGGCCCGCCAAGCATGGGCAAGACTGGCAAAATAGAGGCTAGGAGGCCAGTCGAGCTTTTGGATGGCGGCATGATAGTCAAAGCCTTCATCATCCACCCAAGGCGATTTTAACCAGTTTAATGCATCTTGATAATACTGGCGACCTTCATTGCAGCGGCCAACCTTCAGCGATTGCGCTGGTACATAGCCGAGCAGATTCGACAAGAATCTGAGGCCACGCTCATGCAGCCAGTTGATCCACAGATGCTTGAGTCGGCCTGCCGTTTGGAGCTCGCGCAATGGGCTAAAGTGCACCATGCCAAGAATACGCTGTAGATCTTCAGGGTGGCGCGCTAAGTGGCTGCTTAAGAGCAAACAGCCTAGGCCTTGCCCCATCCAAATCGCTGGCTGGGGTTGGGCCCGTTTATGCATCGCGCGTATCAGCGCAGGAAGGTCTTCATTGAGGACTTGTTTTAGGCTGAAGTCTTGATTCTTGAGCAGCTTGGGATGGACGCGTCGCAGGCGCAGTTCACCCAAATAAACGTCATAGCCCTGACGCGCGAGGACATAAGCCAAGCCAGAGCGAGTCGTGTGGTCAAAAAAGGTGCTAGCATCATCCATCAGGCCATGGAGTAAAAAGACAGCTCGGCCTGGTGTTTGTGCAGGATAAAGACGAATCAACTGAGCCATCTGTTGATTGGGGAGTGGAATGGTAATGCGTTCTTCAATAATCGATGGCTGAGTCATACGCGGTGGCATAAAGGGAGATTCCTTGTTCAATGTACTGATTATCCCACTTCAGCGCTGTGAGATAAACCTCCGTTGATCATCAGTGGCGATGCTGGTCTTAAAAGCCTTTGCATTCAAGGGCCTCTTTCCAAAGCTGTTTGAGCCGTTTATCCGAAACGGGCTGGCTGGTACCGAGCTGCTGCGCATAGAGTGAGACACGATATTCCTCTAATAGCCAGCGATAATCCAGCAAGGCTTGGCTGACTTGTCCCTGCTGTTGGGCTTGCTGATAGCGTGCTTCCCAAGCTTGCCAGAGCCCCTCAATTTCTTGAGCACAGTGTTGGTCTCGACGTGGATCGCGTGCTGCTTTTTCTAGCCTCAGGCTAATCGCACGTAGATAACGCGGATAGTGCTGGATCCAGCGTCCGGCATCCCATAAAAAGCCGGGGTAAAACAAGCGCGCCAGTTGCTGGCGTACATCCTGATAGCTCAGCGCGACTGCTAGAGGCATTTTTCCTTTCAGCTGTGCCGCCAAGGGCACCTGTGCGCTGAGGGCCGCTCTTGCCTGTTGGGCCAGCTCTGTGGCTTGCGCGACCCAAAGTGGTGCATAGGTATCGAGCCAGTCTTGCCAGTCCCGAGCTGTGCGTGGCCAAGCGCTCGGGGGCTGGTCACTGAAGGTCTGGCGCAGGCTGGTATCGAGTAGATCATCTAGTAAAGCTTGGCGTGGTCCGATTTTGGTGAACATCAAGCTCAGTTCAGACCAGCCTGGCAGTTGGCTGCTGAGGTACTTCTCTTTTTGCGGCAGACTGAAGCGCATCAGGCGAACTAAGCCTTTAAGATAAGACTGTTCTGCTTTGGCTTGGGTGTCAAACAGCTGAATGCCGACACTGCTGCCTTCATCGACTAAAGCTGGGAACGCCTGCAGAGTAATACCGGCTTGAGATTGTTCGATCTTCGCCGGCAGGGTGTCCCAATCCCAAGCCTGGTGGCCAGAGGTGTTGAGGCCTTGTTGATCCAGTGCCTGAGTATGTGCCGCAGCCTCGTGTGCAAAGCGCTGGCGCAGAGCGGTGAGATCGCGTCCTTGACCTAAGAGGCGACCTTTGGCATCGACTACCTTGAAGTTCATCTGAAGATGCGCAGGAAGGGCGACGGCTGACCAGAGCTCAGCAGGAATTTTGATGCCCGTTGTACGATAAAAGAAGTGGCCGAGCGCGTCGCCAAGTGGAATGGCATCCGCCGTCAGCGCTTCCAGAGCGGCTTGGAGATAGTTGGGCAGCGGGACAAAGTTTTTGCGCCACTGCTTGGGTAGACCACGCATCAGTGTCATGCATTTTTCTTCTAGCAGGCCAGGTACCAGCCATTCAAGGCGAGCCTCAGGGAGCTGATTGAGCATGGCTGCAGGGAGTGTCAAGCTGACGCCATCGTCTTCTTCGCCGGGTGCAAAGTGATAGCTTAAAGGCCAGGCGATGCCTTCCCAGACCAGTTGATCAGGAAAAGCCACTTCAGTGACTTCATCAGCATTGCGTGCCAATAGATACTCTTTGGTTAAAAAAAGATGCTGCGCGGGTTGCTGGCGCTGCCACTGCTCGAAATCCACCCCGCGGTGCATGATCTCTGGCAGGCGTTGGTCGTAGAAGTCGTAGAGCAGTTGATCGTCGACTAAAATATCCCGCTTACGCGCCTTGTCTTCAAGCTCGCTGACTTCGTTAAGAAGTGCTTGGTTATGACGCATAAAAGGTGCTCGGGTGGCGTACTCACCCTCGACCAGCGCGGAGCGGATAAAAATCTCGCGTGCTTCAACTGGATTGATCGCACCATAATCGACCTTGCGTTGCTGGACCAGCGGCAGGCCAAATAGCAGCACCTTTTCTAAGGCCACAACGCGTGCGGCTTTTTTCTCCCAATGGGGATCTGAGTGGCTTTTTTTTACAAGATGGGCGGCGAGGGGTTCAGCCCAGAGGGGATCAATCTTTGCCACTAGGCGAGCATAAAGGCGCGAGGTTTCCACCAGCTCATAAGCCATGATCCATTTAGGTGGCTTTTTGCTGATCTTTGAGCTGGGATGGATGAAAAAGCGCTTCTGGCGCGCGCCAAGATACTCCTTGTTTTCTTGCAAAAAGCCCAGATGAGAGAGCAGGCCTGCCAGTAGTGCCTGATGGATGGCCGCATAATTGGCTGGTTGGGTGTTTTCGACCAGACCCATTTCTTTGCAAACCAGCTTGAGTTGACGATGGGTATCGCGCCATTCACGCATGCGCATAAAAGACAAAAAGCGCTTCTGGCTTTCTTTGCGCAGCTGATTGCTCGACAGATCTTGGCGCAGCTGCTCATAACCTTGCCATAGATTCAGCAAGGCGACAAAGTCTGATTCCTCATCCTTCCATTCACTATGGGCCTGATCCGCGGCCTGCTGTTTTTCTGCCGGTCGCTCACGCGGGTCTTGCAGGTTCAGAACGGAGACCAGAATCAGCACTTCATGTAGGCTGCCCATTTGGTGGGCTTGCAGCAGCATTTTGGCCAGACGTGGATCAATCGGCAGTCGAGCCATTTGGCGACCAATGCTGGTCAGTTGTTGTTGCTGATCAACGGCTCCGAGCTCAAAGAGGAGGCGTAATCCATCTTTGATAAAGCGCGGGTCGGGTGCTTCAACAAAGGGAAAGTCTTCGATATGGCCTAGGCGTAGGGCCAGCAGCTGTAAAATGACCGCTGCCAGATTGGTACGACGTATCTCGGGCTCGGTAAATTCAGGTCGGGCTAGATAATCTTCTTCACTGTAGAGGCGAAAACACACCCCTTCGGCGATCCGACCGCAGCGTCCTGCACGTTGGCGCGCACTGGCCTGCGCAATCGGTTCGATGGGAAGGCGCTGTACACCAGCACGATAGCTGTAGCGACTCATGCGTGCCACGCCGGTATCGATGACATAGCGGATACCTGGCACGGTCAGAGAAGTTTCAGCGACATTGGTGCTCAGGATCACTCGCCGATGGGCGGCAAGATGAAAGACCTTATGCTGCTCAGTGGCCGGTAGGCGTGCATAGAGCGGAAGTATCTCCATCTCTTTCAGCTGGCCCGCGCCTTGTTGGCGGCGCAGAAAATGGGCCAGTTCGCGGATTTCTCGCTCGCCGGATAAAAACACGAGGACATCGCGTGGGCCATGCTGCCAGCCACGCTCACGCTCGAGCTGTTGGATCTCACGCAGCACTTGGGCGACGCCCTCCTGCTGGGTCAGATCTTCGCTGTCTGGATCATCACGCACTAGTGGGCGATAGACCATTTCAACTGGATAGGTGCGTCCTGAGACTTGAATCACCGGTGCCTGATTGAAGTGTGCAGCAAAGCGCTCGACATCAATGGTGGCTGAGGTAATGATGACTTTCAGATCTGGTCTTTTAGGCAGGATGCGTTTGATGTAGCCGAGCAGAAAATCGATGTTCAGGCTGCGTTCATGGGCTTCATCGATAATTAAGACTTCATAGGCATTCAGATAGGGATCACGCTGCGTTTCGGCCAGCAAAATGCCATCGGTCATCAGCTTAATGAGTGTGCGCTCACTACGCTGATCCTGAAAGCGCACCTGATAACCCACCTGCTCACCGAGCGGGACACTCAACTCTTCAGCCACCCTTTCTGCTACCGAACGCGCGGCCAGACGACGTGGTTGGGTGTGGCCGATCAGTCCACGTGCGCCAAGGCCGAGCTCAAGGCAGATTTTGGGCAGCTGAGTGGTTTTGCCTGATCCGGTTTCGCCAGCAATGACCACCACCTGATGTTCGCTCAGGGCCTTTTTGATCGTCTCACGCTGTTCACTCACGGGCAGATCTGGGTAGTCCCAGCGAGGCCAGCTGGCGCGACGCTGCGTGACTTGCGCGCAGGAGGCCTCAAGCCGCTGCTCCCAGGCCGTGCGTTGTTCAGGTGTCTTGAGACGGCGTTGCTGGCGCAGCAATGCATAGCGATCTTGGATCAAGCAGGCATTCAAGCGTGGATCTTTAGGCATGGTTTCTATCTGAATAAACAGTTTACAGGGTGATGCAACAGGCAGGAGACTGACCTGAGCCAGGGCCTTGAGTTCAGCTCGGATAATAAAAACGGCCCCGAAGGGCCGTGTCTTGAGATTTTAACATACTTCTGTTGATGAGACCCAAGCTTAAGAAGCTTGCTTCTCCTCATCGCGCAATTGACGGCGCAGGATTTTACCGACATTGGTCTTGGGTAGCTCATCACGGAACTCGACCATTTTCGGCACCTTGTAGCCTGTGAGGCGCTCTTTACACCAGTCACGCACTTCTTTGACGGACAATTCGCTATTGCGCGAGACGATAAAGACCTTCACCGCTTCACCGCTCTTCTCGTCTTCAACCCCGACCGCGGCGACTTCCAGTACATCTGGGTGGGCGGCGATGACATCTTCGATCTCATTCGGATAGACGTTAAAGCCAGAGACATTGATCATATCTTTCTTACGATCAACGATGCGCGCATAGCCATCTTCTTGAATGACCGCGACATCTCCAGTGCGGAACCAGCCATCTTCAGAGATGCACTGTGCTGTTTCTTCAGGACGCTGCCAGTAGCCTTTCATCACCTGCGGCCCGCGAATGCACAGCTCGCCGCTTTCGCCAATCGGCAGAGATTCGCCTGCTTCGTTGATCACCTTGATCTCAGTGCCAGGCACTGGCTTGCCGATGCTACCCAGCTGGATGCCATTCGGTGGATTAAAGGTGGCGACAGGCGAGGTTTCGGTCAGGCCATAACCTTCGGCGATGGCGCAGCCAGTGACTTCCTTCCAGCGCTCGGCCGCCGCTGTCGTGAGCGACATACCACCAGAGATGGTCAGCTTTAAGCGGCTGAAATCCAGCGCGCGGAAATCTTCACGGTTGCACATAGCGACAAACAGGGTGTTGAGGCCAACAAAACCAGTGAAGTCGTTCTTTTTCAGCTCTTTCACAAACGCAGGGAGATCGCGTGGATTGGTAATCAACAAAGAGTGATTGCCCAGTTCCATCATCACCATGCAATTCACAGTGAAGGTGTAGATATGGTACATCGGCAGCGGTGCCACGACGGTTTCACCGCCTTCATCGAGCACTTGGTTAATCACTGCGCGAGCCTGAAGCATGTTCGCGACCAGATTGCGATGGGTCAGCATGGCGCCTTTAGCGACACCGGTGGTGCCGCCGGTATATTGCAGGATAGCGATATCATCTAGCTTGTGTTCAGTCGGCAACCAGTGGCCCTTTTTACCTAAATGCAGGGCTTTACGGAAGGAGACTGCATGCGGCAGGTGGTAGCTGGGCACCATCTTTTTGACATACTTGACCACCGAGTTAATCAACACGCGCTTGAAGCCGGAGTGCATATCACCCAGTTCGGTCACAATAATGTGTTTCAGTTGCGTATGAGGCAGAACACGCTCAACGCTATGGGCCATGTTGGCGAGCACCACAATGGCACGCGCTCCAGAATCATTAAACTGGTGTTCCATCTCCCGCTCAGAGTAGAGAGGGTTGGTGTTGACGACAATCATGCCAGCGCGCAGCGCACCAAAAACGGCGATGGGGAACATCAGGGTGTTGGGCAGCTGAATGGCTATCCGATCACCGGGTTTGAGGTCGGTATGGTTCTGAAGATAGGCAGCAAAGTAGCGACTTTTTTCTTCGAGATCACGGTAGGTGATTGTTTTACCCATGCAGGTAAAAGCACGGTGCTCAGCATACTTTGCGCAGGATTCGTCAAATACTTGGAGCACAGACTGAAATCGGCCCATATCTAAGTCAGTCATTATTTAGCCTCGCCATTGTTGTTATTGAGATGCTCGATGCCTGGAGGCGGCATAGGCGTTTTTCAAACGCTCGTTTTCGCCACTATACTGATCTAGCTAAAAAAAAACCAGCCTCGATTGAGGCTGGTTGTGTACTTTTAGGTTGACTTAAATTGCGTTTTTATCGATTAAGTCTAGGTTTTTTAACGTGATTTTTTAAAGACTTTTGACCTGATCACGTAAAACGAACTTTTGGATTTTGCCGGTCGAGGTCTTCGGCAATTCACCAAATACGATGGTTTTAGGGGCTTTGAAATGGGCCATATTGTCACGACAGAACTGGATGATCTCCTGTTCGGTCACTTGAGAGCCAGGTTTGACGCTGATAAAGGCGCAAGGCGTCTCGCCCCACTTCTCATCAGGGCGGGCCACTACGGCAGCCTCAGAAATCTCTGGATGGCGATAGAGCACGTCTTCGACCTCTATGGAAGAGATGTTCTCGCCCCCAGAGATGATGATGTCTTTAGAGCGATCTTTGATTTCGATATAGCCATCTGGATGCCAAACTGCCAAATCACCAGTATGGAACCAGCCGCCGGCAAAGGCTTCTTCAGAGGCGCGCGGGTTTTTCAGATAACCCTTCATCACCAAATTACCACGGATAAAAATCTCGCCCATGGTTTTGCCATCTTGTGGCACAGGCTCCAGCGTATCTGGATTGGCAATCATCAGGCCTTCTTGCATTGGTGACTTCACGCCTTGGCGGGCTTTCAGGCGCGCGCGCTCAGTCAGGGTTTTCTCATCCCATTCCTCATGCCATGCACAGACGACACAGGGGCCATAGGTTTCCGTGAGGCCATACACATGGGTCACGCTAAAGCCCATGTTCTCCATGCCTTCGATGACAGAAGCGGGTGGCGCCGCACCAGCGGTCATCACCTTCACTTGATGCTCGATACCGGCCTTGAGTGCGGCATCAGCATTGTTCAGCATATTCAGCACGATAGGCGCACCGCAGAAGTGGTTTACCTTGCTCTCTTTGATGGCGTCATAGATGGCATCTGCGCGAACATGGCGCAGGCTGACACTGGTGCCCACCGTGGCCGCTAAGGTCCAAGGGAAGCACCAGCCATTGCAATGGAACATCGGCAGGGTCCATAAATAAACAGGGTGCTCGCCCATGTTCCATGAAACAGCATTGGAGACAGCATTCAGATAAGCGCCACGGTGGTGATAGACCACGCCTTTTGGGTTGCCTGTTGTGCCAGAGGTGTAGTTTAAGGTGATGGCATTCCATTCATCCTGCGGCAGGATAGGGCTGAAGTCTGCATCGCCAGTGGCCAAAAAGGCTTCGTAATCCATCTCGCCGATCAGCTCACCTTCGGTGAAGAAGGGGTCATCGATATGAATCACGCGGGGGCGTTGAGCGCCCAGCATTTTGATGGCGCGAGAGGCGACCTCAGCAAATTCACGATCGACAAACAGGATGCGCGTTTCAGCATGCTGCAGGATAAAAGAGATGGCCTCTGCGTCCAAGCGCGTGTTGATGGCATTGAGTACGGCGCCGCTCATTGGCACACCAAAGTGAGCCTCAAACAAGGCATAGATATTCGGCGCGATAAAGGACACGGTATCGCCTTCACGAATACCGGCTTTGTTCAATGCAGAAGCAAAACGCACGCAACGCGCGTAGGTTTCACCCCAGGTAGTGGTGTTTTGATGGTGAATTTGCGCCACCCGATTGGGGTATACGCTTGCAGCACGCTGCAAGTAAGAGAGCGGCGTCAGTGCGGTAAAGTTCGCTGGGTTTTTATCCAAGCCCATTTCATAGATGTTGGTATGCTGCATGGGTGGAGCTCCTTGTGTTTGTCTTTGTATTTTGTTGTTGGGTTGAGGGTGCAACCGCTTATCGACTCTAGGTGCAGGAAAATCCGGCAGCTAGAGAGTGTTCTGGTGTCATTTGACAGGCTCGCTCTCTCTATTTAGCCTCATGCTGCAGCGCAAAAGAATAAGACCCTAGTCGTAAATGGCATAAAAAACCGAGCAAGCGCTAGACTGGTGTCTAATCATGCCAAGAGAGGCTATCCTTTGCCAAGAGGTAAAAGGTGATTTAACCCGTTAAAATGTATGGGTACCTCAAGAAGGCTGCTGGTCTTTCATTGTCTTACTAAAAGGAATCAACATGACTGAACTTGTGAATCGTCCCTATGACACACTCAATATTGGTGATAGCGCGACTTTTGAGAAAACTCTGACTGAAAAAGAGCTGGTGCTTTTTGCCGCGGTGTCAGGCGATGTGAACCCAGTGCATTTGGATGCGGAATTTGCCAAAACAACCATGTTTGGTGAGCGTATTGCGCATGGTATGTGGTCTGGCTCGCTGATTTCTGCTGCCTTGGCGACAGTTCTGCCAGGACCTGGCACAATTTATCTCGGACAAGAACTCAGCTTTCGTCGCCCAGTTAAGCTAGGTGATACGCTGACGGTAACGCTGACAGTGAAAGACAAGCAGGATGCGAAGAAGATCGTTGAGCTGGATTGCTTGGTTGTGAATCAGCAAGGTGAAAAGGTGGTGCTAGGCACGGCCAAGGTGATTGCACCTTCTGAGCCAGTGCGTTTGACGGCACCTGTGTTGCCAGAGATTCATCTCGGCGCTTAAGTTGTGCGTGGTGTGCCAGTCGAACATGACAAGCTCAATGACGATCTAAGGCTTGCATTTGTGGTCTAGAATCAGTACTATGCGCACCGCATCGCGGAGAGGTGGCCGAGTGGTCGAAGGCGCACGCCTGGAAAGTGTGTATACGGCAACGTATCGAGGGTTCGAATCCCTCCCCCTCCGCCACAAACATAGCAATCAAGCGCCCTACGGGGCGCTTTTTTGTTTGTCCCCACATCCACCCCCGCCAGCTGAATCCCGCGTCAGTCTTTCTCCTCGGTTGTGCTTTTCGATGTGAACCTGCTTAATGACAATCTATCCTAGACGGCTGGTTTTGAACTCAAACGATGGATTGGGTTCTCAGTTTTTTTAGATTCATGTTGATGAAGGCAGGGAGCAGCAGATGATCAGAGAAGAATCACCGAATGGTGCAGCCATACTTGAATTTGACGGACAGGGTGAAGTGGGTATGGGCGGCCCTGTCCTTGGCACTTTGCTGGTGAATGGCGTTGCGGTTTTAGCGGATCGGCTGGCAATCAACCGATGGATCTGGAGCGAAGATTCACGATACCTAGCTTGTGTCGAATGGGTGGGCCGAGGCTCGGATGAAGGCGGAGACCTGCGTCTTTATGATCTGCTGCATCAGCAATGCTTGGACTGGCGTCATCCTGTGGGATGGGCACCCAGTTTTCAGCGTTTTCATTCTGGTATCATTGAGTTTGCTGGGCCTCAACAGGCTGTACGCGTGCCTTGCTTAGGTGGGGGAGAAGGTGAAGCGCATCACATCAAGGCGATCATGACAGGGAAAGCTGAGGCAGGCCTTCAGCTTGTGAAGACATCACCGCTAGCGAATGAGTGAACAATGATAGAGATTCAAGATAAAAGCGATCAGCAGGCTGTGGATGCCATTCTGGCCTTGGGTTATCCAGAAAATAAGTCTTACATTGAGACGCTGCTCGCATGGACTTGCGATCCTAACTGGCCTATTGCCGGTTCCATTTATGCTTATTTGAGCCAGCTGGGTAAGCAAGAAGTGGCGAGCGTATTGCGACTTGCGGATCAGGTCGATCATGATTGGCGCTATAGCCTGATCACGCAGCTTATCGCAGGCTATGATGATGAGACGCTGGCCGAGTGTGTGACGAGTTTAAAAAGATGGGCGGCTCAGACAGGCAGTCAAGAATGTGATTTTGAGGCCTTACGCCTTTTGACTGAAAGAGCGTTAATCGATCCAGCGGAAATCGCGGCCATCGCCAAAAGAAATCTTTTTGTCTATAACCTCTGGATTAAAGAAACACTCGATGCAGCCGGTCAGGCCATCTATGCCTTTCCTTTGCGTGATCACCACCTCTGATCCCTTGGTGCTTAGTCCATGTCTCGTGATCCGTCGCTACTGGCTTATCTCTCTCAAGGAGATCAAACCCCTTTTATTGATCTGATACAGGTCTCTAAAAAAGGCACATCCTACTTTTACGCTGGATGCTGGTGGCAACGTCACGGGCCCTTGAGTGGCGGTGTGTGCACCAATACCAAGGGTGAAAAGTTAACTATTCAGCCCTTATCGCGCACCCATCATCCAGATCCGCTCCAGGGTGGACGCATCCAAGTCAAGCCCTCCGCGCAGGCCAGATATGCGCGCTGGATGCAAGGTCGGGTGACGGGCAAGCCTCAGACAGGCGCTTTTGATGAAACTTGATATTTCTCCATCCTATTTAACTCTTTTAGCCGCCGCATTGAATGAAACGGTGATGGCGCGTCGGGCAGCGCTCAGTCGCGCCTCTTCGATCAGCGCTGAAGATGAGGAGTCGCTGCTGAGCTTAGAGATCTGCCAAGGCTGGCTGGAAGAAGAATACACCCGGTTGGCGCAGCAGCAGCCCCAGCTCTTGCCTTGGTCTCAGCTGGTCTCAGCGCCACTTCAGCAGGCCAAGACTACTGAAGCGGCCGCGCCCTCGACATCATCCAGTGTGACTGCCGCCACTTTACCGGTTCAGGTTACCTCGGCGGCGGGCACCTCGGGTGTGCTCTGTCGTGATTTTGACGGCGAGTATTTTTTTCGTGTTGAGCATGCCCACGATGCTTTTACTGACTATGTGTTGCTGCACGATGATTTGCCCGTCACTATCGATCCCCAGGCCTTGGCCTCTTTCTACACCTATCAGGATCAAGAACAGCCGATTTTAGACCATAGCCCTGAAGTGTTGGGTTTGGCCTTGCCGCCTCGGTCTGATGTCTGATGGCCTTGCTCCTCTCTATTTTGGGGCGGCTGGATTCGCTGGCGGGCTGTTTTTGGCATCACTGCTTGTCTTTGAGGCTGTGTGCCTGGTGATGCGAGATCCATCTGCTGGGCGTTGATCCACTGATTTTTAGCTGGTCGGCTCTGTGGCTGATCCCTTAAACTAAGGTCTTGTTCCTTCCTTCTTTTTCAGCCGCCTTTTATGTAGAGGAGTCAGTGATGCCAGATATCGTGGCCATGTTTTTTGTGCTGGGTGTGGTTTCCGGTTTGATGAAATCAGATTTAAACCTACCTAAAGCAGCTTATGAGACGCTCAGCCTGCTGTTGATGCTGACGATAGGTTTGAAGGGTGGGATGGCTCTGCATGGCAATCTCTCTTTGGGGCTGTTGCAGGAAGCCTTGGTGGTCTTGGTGCTCGGTTTTGCGATTCCTTTGCTGTTGATCCCGATCCTGCGTTATATCGTGGGTTTATCGGATGCGAATGCGATCAGTATTGCGGCACATTATGGTTCGGTCAGTGCGGGGACTTTTGCGGTGGCACTGGCTTACACCATGACCCATCAGCTTGAAACCGCTGGGCAGGTGACGCTTTATCTAGTCCTGCTTGAGCTGCCTGCGCTGCTCGTCGCGTTAGGTTTGTATCAAATGAAAAACTCCGCGCGCGGTGAGTTTCGTTTGATGCATCTGGTCCATGAGACCTTTACTAACCGCAGTGTAGTGCTGCTGGTCGGGGGCTTATTGATTGGCGCGCTGTATGGATATGACGAAGGCTCGCAGGTCACGCTGTTGCTAACCAGCAGTTTTGCCGTGGTGCTGGCGCTCTTTTTATTAGAAATGGGGTTGGTGGCTTCAGAAACCCTGCGTAAAGTGCGTTGGGAAGACTGGCGCTTGCTGAGCTTTGCTGTGATTGCGCCTGTGTGCCTCTCATTTTTTGGTATTGCGGCGGCGCATCTTCTTGGTCTGGCTGAGGGGACAGCACTGATTCTGGCTGCCTTAACGGCCAGTGCTTCTTATATTGCGGCCCCAGTGGCCATTCGCCATGCGATTCCAGAAGCGGATATCGGTTTGGCGATGCTGGCTTCTTTAGGCTTGACCTTCCCCTTCAATGTCTTGATCGGCATTCCGCTCTATCATCAGATTTTGCAGTGGATCTAAGAGGCGCCCTCGTCTTCACTCCATTGCGTTGCTGAGCCAAGAACCCAGAAGCAGATCAAAAGAAAGGCCACCGTCAGAGGTGGCCTTCTTGATTCAACCTGCTTTCAGGATCCGCAGTTCAGTGACCTTGTTAGAAGTCATAGGTGGCTGAAATCCAGTAGCGACGCCCTTCTTGGACACCACCGCGTGTGCTGCGGGTCTGATGGCTGTACTCGTGCGCATATTGCGTGTCGCCATTGGTGTCTTCATAGGCTTTCCAGCCGCCACGGAAGTCCAAATCAAACAGATTATAGACAGCGGCATTCAGGCGTACATTTTCCGCGATCTGGTAGGTCGCACCCAGATTCCACAGGTTGTAAGCACTGATATCTCCTACTGCCGCATAGATGCGTGCATTATTGCCGGTCAGATCATCTGGATGCTCGTTAAAGCGACGGCTTTCACCGCGATACTCAGTGCTAAGCCAGGTGGTGAGCTGATCATTGACTGCCCAGCTGAGGCGTGCATTGAACAGATGCTCAGGCGTGTCGGCCAGTTGTTGATTACGCTTACCATCGCGGCTTTTGAGTTCGCTATCGGTATAGGTGTAGTTGGCGCTCAGTGTCCAACCTTCAGCCTGGGCAAAGAAGGCACCCAGAGGGAGGGTCGTGCTCAGCTCGACACCTTGAGTCGTGGCTTCATCAATATTGATTG
>SKOQ01000145.1 GCA_007119985.1 Marinospirillum sp. | reverse complement strand
TGGATCAGCTGCGTGCACAAGGGCGTGCCTATCCCTGTTTTTGCACCCGTAAGCAACGCCAAGGCCAGCCCATCTATCTCGGCCACTGTCGTCACCAACCCCCACCCCGCACACACCTAGCCCCAGCTTGGCGATTTGCCCTTGAAGAGACTCAGCCATTAGAGTGGCAAGATCAGCTTCAAGGCCCGCAGCACTTTTGTTTCTCTGACATAGGCGACCCTATTATTCAACGCCGTGATGGCTACTGGGCCTATCAGCTTGCGGTGGTGGTCGATGATCTTGAAGCGGGTATGACGCATCTGGTGCGAGGCTATGATCTGCTCGATTCCACACCCTGGCAGCTGGCTCTCTATCAAGCCTTGGCTCCTGAGCAAGAACCACCGACCTACCTCCATCTTCCGTTGATCATCAATGCCAGTGGACAGAAGTTATCCAAACAAAATCACGCTCCGGCCATCTGTTCAACTCGCGCCAGCGCGACACTTTACCTTGCACTGCGTTATCTGAATCAGTCGGTCTGCGCTGAATGGGCCCAACTGCCGATCACTGAACTGCTCGCCTTGGCACTGGCCGATTGGCGCTCAGACAGGTTACCAACGGGCCAACACTTCTCCTTGCTTCCTGACCAGCACCTCGGGTAACTTGAGGCAGCTTGTGACACAAGGAGTGGCCATGTACACCTATCGATTGATCCTCATTCTGGTTGTGATCAGCTATTTTTTTCTGCCTTGGTTGCAGCCGCAATGGGGACAAGCCCACTGGTACCAACCCTATTTGATCTGGCTCGGCTTGATTGGCGCTGCACTGTGGCTCGATCAGAAGCGGCGGATTGAGCGCTTGTAATGACCAGCCCGCTGAGTTTTTCACTCACCCAGATCTTTCTGCTCGGCGTTGGCTATCTCTCGCTGCTTTTTGCCTGCGCGTGGGTGGCTGAAAAAGGCTGGCTACCCAAGAAGCTGGTTCGTCACCCACTGGTTTATATTCTGGCTCTTGGCATGTACGCCAGTGCTTGGGCTTTTTACAGTGTCTTTGGCATGGCCGAACGCTATGGCTATGCTTTTTTAACCTATTACCTCGGCATTTCTGCGGCCTTTGTGCTGGCACCGCTGCTTTTTCTGCCTCTATTACGCTTAGCTCGCACCCATCAGCTCAGTTCTTTAGCCGATCTCTTTGCCTTTCGCTATCGCAGCCGTCTGATTGGTATGCTGGTCGCCGGTGGTCTGCTTCTGGGCAGCATGCCTTTGTTTGCCATGCAGATACAGGCCATCGCGGATGTCATTTTTCTCCTCACCAATGAATCTGCACCGCATCATCTGGCTTTTGTTTTCTGTGCCGTCATCACCCTGTTTGCTATTTTGTTTGGTGCGCGCCATATCTCGTTACGCGAGCGCCACGAAAGCCTCCTAGTCGCCATTGCCTTTGAATCCCTGATCAAGCTGATCGGCTTTTTAAGTCTAGGAGCCTTCGCACTCTGGGGCGTTTTTGGCGGTGTGGATGGTCTCGAGCAGTGGCTTATCGCAGAAGGAGATCAACTCCAGGCCGCAATCACGCCCTTAGCGGATCACCAGTGGCGCACGCTCCTGCTGCTGTTCTTTGCCACCGCCGTGGCGATGCCGCATATCTTTCATATTATTTTTGCCGAAAACCCCTCTGAGCCAGCACTCTTGCAAGCCAGCTGGGCCATGCCTCTTTTTTTGCTGCTGCTCGCCCTGCCTGTACCTGTCATCTATTGGGCCTATCTCGCTCATGGCAGTGATCTCGCTGCCGAATATGCCACCCTCTCTTTTGGCAATAGCTGGTCACTGGTCTCTTTTATCGTGGGCCTAGCCGCGGCCAGTGGCAGCATGATTGTCATGACATTGGCCCTCGCACCGATGCTGCTCAATCATCTGGTACTGCCACTGTATCGCCCGCCTGCACGCTTGGATATCTACTACTGGCTGATCTGGATGCGCCGGCTCATCATCGCCCTACTGATTTTCGCCGCTTATCTGGTGTATCTGGTTCTACATGAACAGCATGATCTGGCCACGCTGGGCCTCTCTGCTTTTATTGCGACACTGCAATTCTTGCCTGGCGTGCTCGCCCTGCTCTATTGGCCCAGCGCGAATCGCATTGGCTTGAGCCTTGGCTTGATTGGTGGATTTCTTGTCTGGGGCATCGGACTGGGCTTTCCGCTGATGCTGGGTATCGATCAACTCAGCTGGGGCGAGTGGGTTCTGCCATTGCAGGGATTTGATGACTGGTATCCTGTTGCCCTGCTGTCCATCACGGTCAACCTCGGCTGCTTTATCCTCTTCTCCCTGCTAACACCAACGAGCGAAGAAGAAAAACAGGCCGCCGCGCTCTGCTCGCAGAACCTCTGGCTCAGACCGCAAAGACGGGTTGTTGCCGCACACAAGTGCGAAGATTTCGTTCAACTTCTTACGCCTCCTTTAGGGCAGGAAACCGCCCAACGCGAAGTTGAGCAGGCGTTAAAAGAGCTCCGTCTTTCACCCACTGATCGCCGCCCTCTTGCCATGCAGCGTCTACGCGATCAACTCCAAGCCAATCTCTCTGGTCTGATGGGCTCCAGTGTGGCGCAAGTGCTGACCGATCGCTATTTGCCTTGGCAGGTCGAATCCAACACCAGTCAACGTGATTTACCCTATATAGAAGAACAACTCGAACTCTATCAAAACCACCTCACCGGCATGGCGAAGGAACTCGATGCCCTGCGCCGTCACCATCGCCAAACCTTGCACTCCTTGCCCATCGGGGTCTGTACGCTCGATCAAAATCATCACATTCAATTCTGGAACGCGGCACTAGCTCAGCTCACCCAGCTCCCTGCCGAAGATACGCTCGGCCTGAGTCTTGAAGCCTTGCCCGCGCCTTGGGGTCAGCCCTTGCATGACTTTTACCACCAGTCAGCAGAGTCGATTAATGGCATGGCGATCCAGCAGGGAGGGCAGCCTCTGTGGATCAGTCTGCAAAAAGCCTCAGTGAGTCGAGAGCAGCAACTCTCGACTGGAGCGGTCTTGCTCATTGAGGATCAAACTGAACGAAAAAGACTGGAAGATCATCTACTACACCGTGAGCGTTTGGCCTCGATTGGCCAATTAGCAGCGGGTGTGGCACATGAAATAGGCAATCCAGTGACGGGGATCTCCTCTCTGGTACAAAACCTCCACTATGATGCGGAAGATCCAACCTTGGTACGTGAGACCGCCGATGCCATTCATCAGCTCACACAACGCATCAATCACATCGTACAAACACTGGTCAGCTTTGCCCATGCGGGAAAAAGCCGTCCTGAGCTGGCTTTTGAGCAGACCTCCCTCCACGCTACGTTGGCAGCAGCGATCGCGTTACTACGTCTAGGCAGCCATGAGCAAGAAAGGGACTATCGTAATCTCTGCGCGCAGGATCTGTTCATCTTGGGCGATCCACAAAGGTTACAGCAGGTGTTGATTAATCTACTGAGTAACGCGCGTGATGCAACGCAACGCGGCGGCCGTATCCTCTGTACGAGCCACGCCAGCGAGACACACATTTGGATTGAGATCCATGATGACGGCTCAGGGATCACACCCGAACAGCAGGAGCAGCTCTTTACGCCCTTCTATACCACTAAAGCAGCAGGCCAAGGCACAGGCTTGGGCTTAGCTTTGGTTTATAGTATTGTCGCTGAACACGGTGGCCAGATCAGCTGCGAATCACCCAGCGCACTCACGGCCACCGGCAGCTGCTTTCGCTGCCAATTTCCACGATGGCCAGTGACGGCTTTGCAACAACCTGAGGACACGCAAGCATGACAGGACGAATCCTGATTGTTGAAGATGAGGGTATTATTCGCTCGGCGCTGCGCCGTTTGCTGGAGCGCAATGGCTTTGAAGTTGCTGAAGCTGGCTCTGTCCCCGAAGCCCAACAACATCTGGACAAGGCTGATTTTAATCTGATTATCAGCGACCTGCGCCTACCTGGCGAAGCAGGGACAGGGCTGCTCAGCCAATCGATTCCTGTTCTGATCATGACCAGCTACGCCAGTCTGCGCTCTGCCGTCGATGCGATGAAGCTGGGCGCGGTTGATTATATCGCCAAGCCTTTTGATCACGATGAAATGCTCAGTGCCGTGCGCCATCTGCTCGCGCAGGTCAGCCAACCGATTGTTGAACCCGCGCCCACCTCCATCTCGACCTCAACCCAAGGGATACCCGGCATGCTTGGCGAAAGCCCAATCATGCATGCCATCTATAGCCAAATCAAAAAGATTGCACCCTTTGATACGCGGGTGCTGATTCTAGGTGAGTCGGGGACAGGAAAGGAGCTGGTCGCCAAGGCCCTGCACCAACTCAGCCAGCGTCACAAGGGTCCGATGATCTCCGTGAACTGCGCCGCCATTCCTGAAACGCTGATTGAATCTGAGCTTTTTGGACACGAAAAGGGCGCCTTTACTGGTGCCAATACCACCCGCCAAGGTTTGATTGAAGCCGCCGATAGCGGCACGCTGTTCTTAGACGAGATCGGCGAACTCCCGCTCGATGCACAAGCCCGCTTACTGCGTGTTTTACAAGAAGGTGAAATTCGCCGCCTCGGAGCTGTTGAATCACGCCAAGTCGATGTGCGCCTGATCGCAGCAACCCATCGAGATATCAAACTGCTGGTCGATCAAGGCAAGTTCCGCCTCGATCTTTACTATCGTCTCAACGTGATCGAACTCGAACTGCCCTGCTTGGCTGAACGCGGCGAGGATATCCTGCTGCTGGCCGAGCATCTCTTAGAGCAGACAGCGCAGCGCCTTAACAAGCCTTTGCCGCGCTTCTCGAAGGCGGCGCGTCAAGCCCTGCTCGATTACAATTGGCCAGGTAACGTCCGTGAGCTGGAAAATCGTGTTGAACGCGCCTTAATTCTGGCCGAGGATGCCCACCTACTGCATCCACAAGACTTGCAGCTCGCCAGTCGCCCAGCCAGTTATGTGCGTCCTGCAGCCCAAGCGCCAGCACAGAGCAGTAGCGCGGCCAACCCTTTTGCTGAATCCAGCCATGATGAAGCTCATCTCCCTGCCGACGACCTTTCGCTTGAAGATTATTTCGTCCGTTTTGTGCGTGAGAATGAGGATCAGATGAGCGAAACCGAACTCGCTAAAAAGCTGGGTATCTCACGCAAATGCCTCTGGGAAAGACGTCAGCGTTTGGGGATTCCTCGACGCAAAACCAGCGTGACTCGCTAGTTCTCCTATTGTTACCTTAGCACTCAATTCCTGCGACCTCAGGTC
>SKOQ01000216.1 GCA_007119985.1 Marinospirillum sp. | reverse complement strand
GAGCCGATTGCTCGTCGCCTTTATCCCGACATCGAGCTGGCTTTTCAATGGTGTCAACGCCATCAGCTCCAGCCGGCGCTCACCGGCAGCGGCGCATTAATCTATGCACCCTTGGCCGAGCCAGCTCTTGGTCCACAGCTGCAACAAGCCTTCTTGAACGCCTTCCCTAAAGCGCAGGCTTGGATCACGCAAGGACAAAATCGCTCGCTGGCCCACCAACAGCTCGCCGCCCTGAGCGGCTCATCTGCGCAGGCCATCACAAGGTAGCCCAGAAAAAAAGCACACTCGGGGCTTGACGCGTTGATGATCCTTGCTATAATTCTGCCCCGAAATGCTGGGGTGTCGCCAAGTGGTAAGGCAGCTGGTTTTGGTCCAGCCATGCGTGGGTTCGAATCCTTCCACCCCAGCCAATCTATTCGAGTGAATAACTCCTCAGGCAGCAATCTCTCGCTGCCTTTTTCTTATCCTCTCAGTTCAATCAGGGTGATCCGGTGTCAAACTTGATGGTGTTTTCGGGCAATGCCAACCCGGAACTAGCGCGTAAAGTCGTTGATTGTCTCGATATCCGTATGGGTGATGCGACAGTTGGTCAGTTTAGCGATGGTGAAATCGCAATCGAAATCAACGAGAATGTGCGCGGCAAGGATGTCTTTGTGATTCAGTCCACCTGCGCCCCCACTAATGACAACCTGATGGAACTGATTCTGATGGTGGATGCGCTGCGTCGTGCTTCTGCTCATCGTATTACTGCTGTTATCCCCTATTTTGGCTATGCCCGCCAAGATCGCCGTGTCCGCTCTGCACGCGTACCTATTTCAGCCAAAGCCATTGCCGATATGATGTGCGCCGCTGGCGTTAACCGCGTGATGACAATGGATCTGCATGCTGATCAGATTCAGGGCTTTTTTGATGTCCCTGTTGATAACATCTATGGCTCGCCGATTCTGCTGGATGATATCGAACGTCAAGGCTATGAGAATATGGTCGTGGTCTCACCTGATGTTGGTGGCGTCGTCCGTGCGCGTGCCATTGCCAAAGAACTGAACGACACTGATTTGGCGATTATTGATAAGCGCCGCCCACAGGCCAACCAAGCCCAGGTGATGCACATTATCGGTGAAATTGAAGGCCGCACCTGCATCCTGGTTGATGATATGGTCGATACGGCTGGCACGCTTTGCAAAGCCGCTGAAGCGCTGAAAAACCGTGGTGCCAAAAAGGTTGTGGCCTATGCGACTCACGCTGTTCTCTCTGGCGCAGCTTTAAGCAACCTAGCTGGCTCAACCCTAGACGAATTGATCGTCACCGATACGATTCCACTGACTGATGAAGCCTTAAAAACAGGCAAAATTCGTCAGCTGACGATTTCCGGTCTGTTGGCTGAAGCCGTACGCCGCGTCAGTAATGAAGAATCCATTAGCGCGATGTTCCGCTAAAAATTTTCTGCTCCCCTTCGGGAGAACCCATAGCACTGCTCTGCTTGGTCGCGGGCGAGCCGTGTTTTTACTTTTAGCGTCCACGAGGACTCACCATGACACAATTTAAATTTGAAGCTACAGCACGTAACGACCTGGGTAAGGGTGCGAGCCGCCGCCTGCGTCGTGAAAACAAGTACATTCCTGCCATCGTTTATGGCGGTGAAGAAGCGCCACAAAGCATCGCTTTAGAGCAGCGCGAGTTCTACCGCGTTCTGGCAATTGAAGAGTCAGTTTATTCTTCTGTATTGCTGCTCAACATCGATGGCAAAGAGCAGCAGGTTGTCATCAAAGACATGCAGCGTCACCCCTTCAAGCCGACTGTTATGCACATGGATTTCCAGCGCGTTGATGCGACACACACAGTCAACATCCTGGTGCCTTTCCACTTCATCAACGAAGAAACTTGCGTTGGCGTGAAGCAGCAAGGCGGTATGATCCAGCACCTGCTGAACGAAGTTGAAGTGACTGCACTGCCACAGAACCTGCCTGCTTCTATCGATATCGATGTTGCTGAGCTGAAAGAAGGCGAGACAATTCACCTGTCTGACCTGAAACTGCCAGCAGGCGTGAGCATCACTGCTCTGGCCCACGGCGGCGACACTGGCGTAGTCAGCGTACACGCTAAGAAAGGCGGCGCACAAGAAGCTGAAGGTGAAGAAGCCGCTGAATAAGCCGCTCTTTGCAACAAAGACCCAGAGGCCTGATCAGGCTTCTGGGTTTTTTCGCATCTATCCGTTGTATTTTGATCTGCTCACCCGCTCACTTCTGAGCCCAACATAAAGCACAGTAAGATGACGCTACCGATTAAGCTTCTCGTCGGACTCGGCAACCCAGGTGCTGACTATGCTGCCACCCGCCATAACGCCGGTGCCTGGCTGATAGAAAGCCTCGCTGCTGAACTCGGCTGCCCGTTAAAAAGCAGCAAGTTTCATGGCTTACACTGCCAGACCAACCTGCAAGGACACGCTCTTCACCTGCTGGTTCCAACAACTTTTATGAATCGCAGCGGCCAAGCGATTGCCGCGCTCGCGCACTTTTATAAAATTCTTCCCGAGCAGATTCTGGTGGCACATGACGAGCTGGATCTCCCCGCTGGCGTCGCCCGCCTCAAAAAAGGCGGCGGTCATGGTGGACACAATGGACTACGCGATACCATCAGCGCCTTGGGCAACCAAAAGGACTTTTATCGCTTGCGCTTAGGTATCGGGCACCCTGGACATGCAAGCCAAGTCACTGGCTATGTGCTTGGCAAGCCACCGAGCGCGGAGCGAGAGGCTATAGAAGCCGCTATCCATGCCACTCGCCAACATCTGCCACTCATTCTCGAAGGCCAGTTCAACAAGGCCATGCAAAGCCTGCATGCCTTTCAGGGCTAGAGGCCAAGCCTTCTATTTTATCATTGCGCAGCAGCATCGACTGCCACGCCATCCAGTATCAAGGAGAACATCATGGGTTTTAATTGCGGCATTGTTGGCCTGCCCAACGTTGGTAAATCAACACTCTTCAATGCATTGACACAATCAGGCATAGACGCTGAGAACTTCCCTTTCTGCACCATTGAACCCAATACCGGCATCGTACCCATGCCCGATCCCCGCCTGGATGTGTTGGCTGAGATCGTGAAGCCAGAGCGCGTCCTGCCGACCACGATGGAGTTTGTGGATATTGCTGGCTTGGTCGCTGGTGCCTCTAAGGGCGAGGGCCTGGGAAACAAGTTTCTTGCTAATATTCGTGAAACTCAAGCCATCGCTCATGTTGTGCGTTGCTTTGAAGACGAAAACGTGATTCATGTCGCCAATCGCGTTGATCCTGCCAATGACATTGAAATCATCAACATGGAACTGGCACTGGCCGATTTAGACTCAGTCGAAAAAGGCATTCAAAAGCTGGCCCGCTCTGCTAAGGGTGGCGATAAAGAAGCCATCGCTCAGAAAGAAATTCTCGAGCGCATTCAACCCCATCTCGCAGAAGGCCAACCCCTGCGCAGCTTTGGGCTCAGTGAGGCAGAAAAACAGCTGATGAAAAGCTATGGCTTCCTCACCCTGAAGCCCACCATGTATATCGCCAATGTTAACGAAGAAGGCTTTGAGAATAACCCGCACCTGGATACAGTGCGCGCCATCGCTGAGCGTGAGCAGGCGCTGGTTGTCCCCGTCTGCAATAAGATCGAAGCTGAAATCGCTGAACTAGACGACCCAGAAGAAAAGGCCATGTTCCTTGAAAGCATGGGATTGGAAGAGCCCGGCTTAAACCGCGTGATTCGCGCAGGCTACGCGCTACTTGGTCTACAAACCTACTTCACTGCTGGCGTCAAAGAAGTGCGCGCCTGGACAGTCAAGCAAGGCGCGACCGCTCCAGAAGGCGCCGGCGTGATTCATACCGACTTCCAGAAGGGCTTTATCCGCGCTGAGGTCGTTGCCTATGACGACTTTGTGCAGTACAAGGGCGAGCAAGGAGCAAAAGAAGCTGGCAAATGGCGCTTAGAAGGCAAGGACTACATCATCAAAGATGGCGATGTGATGCACTATCGCTTTAACGTTTAAGTCATGAGCTTTCTAGGTTAAAGTCTTGACACTGGCTGTCTGACTGTTAAAATACGCCCCACTTTGTGCTTCGGCTCAAATGGCTATGTAGCTCAGCTGGTTAGAGCACATCACTCATAATGATGGGGTCCCCTGTTCAAATCAGGGCATAGCCACCAAAGAATCAAACCCCTTAAGCCTCGGCTTAAGGGGTTTTTTTATGCCTGCCCGCTGAGACTAAAACGCGCAAACCAGACTAAAGTGCATAGAGACAAGATGCCAAGCCTTGTATCCTTAATTTTTTAGAGGGTCGCTCATGAAAATACTGGCATCTCTATCACTGCTGCTCAGTCTCGCCATCACACCGGCTTGGGCCAGCGTGGTTTGGCAAGGACATTGTCGTGACCGAGCCCCGCTCATCTGGGTCACACCAGCCGGTTGCTCTGGGCCAGGCATAGAAGTGATCAATATCGCCATAGAGCGCCTCGGCCATCGCGTTGAATGGAACCCTGTCCCTTGGGCGCGCACCCTTGCCTTTGCAAGAAGCGGTGAGGTGGATTTGATTCCATTACATTCAATGGATGCTGAGCGCGAGGCCTTCCTCGACCCCATCCTGATCGGCTATGCAGCAAGAACACTGCACTTCTTTAAAAACGCCGACAATCCACTCCAAATCAGCCAGGCTGATCAACTGAGCAACCTCAGCATTGGTGCCTTGAACTCAAGCTTTTATTCTGAAACCTTTAACCTGTCGATGGCCTCACTCAATATGGTGTTTGTGACCCAGACAGAGCAACTTGTACAAATGCTCCAGGCTGGCTACATCGATCTTGTTGTGACCTCAGAACAACATGGACTGGAGATTTATGAGCAGAGCGCTGGCCTAGTAGCGGTGGCGTATCAGGAAGTCACCCTGAACGGGCGTTATTTCAGCGTCCCTTTGCATTCTGTACACCATCAATATGTGCCTGCGTTACGAGCTGAGATTGAAAAAATGCGTGCATCTGGTGAGATCACCGAGATTTTTACGCGCTTCGGTGTTGCAGCTCCGGTTTCTGGGTGAACTGGCTCACAAAGCGTAGCCACCAAACTCAGTGTCTGCCCCCATAAACGCATGCCTTCGTCTTTGGCGGCTTGGATCTCGGGCGGTAAGGGATAAGCCGGGCGCTGAGCCAGTTGTTCGGGCAAAGGGCCAGTCGGCACTTGCGGTTGATACTGCCAGGGTTGGGTCCAGGCCAGCCACAGGGGTGGGTAGAG
>SKOQ01000202.1 GCA_007119985.1 Marinospirillum sp. | reverse complement strand
TGATGATGAGTTAGTCACTATCGAATGCTTGCAGAGCAAAGAAGAGTTGCATGTAGTTGCTGATCATTATAACTGGGGTGATGAAGGGGTAGAAAGCCTTTATGCGATTTTAAACCACCCATATTGTGATGCAGGTACTGGGTTGCTTCTTTTTTGGAAAGGAAATGGCTATAGAGCGTTATCTCCAAACCCGGGCTATGCAACCCAAGATGAAATTGTATTTTTCAAAGAAGTGCATGATAGATTTGTGAATAAGAAATTTAATACATACGATATTGCTTTCGATGCTTACCATGAAATGCATGTTCCATCTTTGGAAGAATATTTAGAAAATGGCTATGTCGTACCTGCTGAGTTTCTTTGCCCTTACAGCAAAATGCATGTTCAAGATTGCCTGTAATGTGGTTTGCGTATAATAAAGAATTCAATAATGATTCGCAATTTTTGAAGGTTTTGCTTAGCTCAAGCATAGTCAATCGCCGCTCAAGCCTTAATGTGATGTTATACGGATTATGGGAGATAAAGGTCAAATCAAAGATCGCGAAAGACTAGCGCGGTATATCTTTTGTAATTCAATTTTAAGTGTTATGAATAATACTGAGTAGGAAAAGATCCGAATCTTGATGCTCGAAGAAACTGATCGAAAGCCCACATGGCGTGTACGTTGTTTGAGGGATAAACGAGAAGCTGAGCCTCAGTGGGATGGTGACTGGTACTATCACCTGCCAGAATACAAATATATTGAGTGGCTAGCATTATTAAGCACCTGGCTCAGGGCTGCGTCTATAACGCTGCAGAGCATAAACCACCAGCGCTTGAATAACGGCCACCACCACGAGCACCGGTGCAAAGGGTTGGTCCCAGATCAGCGCGAGGACCCAAGCCACCAGAAACGCTAGCCCGCTGAGCAGACTACTGAGCAGCAGAAAGTGGTTGTAGCCCCGTGCCAGCAAGGCGGCTGTCCAAGCGGGTAGCAGCAGACAAGCCAAGGCTGCGGGTAAGCCAAGCGTCATGCTGCCGAGGACCACCAGCATCAGACGCCAGCCTAGATCGACCAGACGGCCGCAGCGGTTGATGAGCTTTTGCTGGCGCTGATGCACACCAAGTTGGCTCCATAACCAGATGCGGTAAAGCCAGGGAAGCAGTAACAGGCTAATGAGGGCCAGGGTGAGTATCCAGAGAAGGTCATTCAGAGTCAGAAAATAGACCTGGCCTTCTGTCCAGCGAGCAGCCGCCAAACTGGCCTGAGAGAAATGACTGGCGAGCAGAGTCGAAGTGGCCAGAGCCAGCACAAAGATCACCAAGGAGAGGCGCTCCTGATCTTGGTAGCGCTGTAACACGCCCATCAGGATCGCTGCACACCCTAGCGCCGTGGGCACCAAAGGCCAGACTAATACACTCGCAACCAAGCCACCGGTTGATGCGCCTTGAGCCAGTGCTAGGCCTTGCCAGGCTGAGCCGCGTAGAAAAAAGGCGGCACCACCTAGCCCCAGCAGCAGAGACATCAATACACCACCCACGAAAGGCCAAAGCAGCAGGCTGTCTAGAGCTTCAGTCAACATGCGTCAGTTCCTCTATCGTCAGGGGTTGGGCACCACTGGCCTGAATAAAGTCTTGATCATGACTGGCCATCAATAGGCTTTGGTGAGGCTGGAGCTGGGAGAGCAAGGTCAGACTTTGGCTGCGGACTTTGGCATCCAAATGATTACTGGGTTCATCCAAAAGAATGACCTCGGCATCAGTAGCCAGCACTGAGGCCAGACGTAGCAACTGCCATTGGCCGCCACTGAGTTGATCTAGACGTTGATTGAGCAGGTGTTCTATCAAAGGCAAGTGACCAGGCTGAACCCCCATTGCTTGCAACCAATCGTGACCCTTGAGTGGCCAGAGTGCAGGACGCTGATGCTCTTGTGCTAGAAATACCCAGCGCACACCTTGGCTCCAGAGGCATTCACCGCCTAGGGGGATGAGTTGATCACTGAGGGTTTTCAAAAGCAGCGACTTGCCACTGCCATTCGGTCCATTCAATGCCCAGCGCTCACCGGCCTTTAATGACCAGCTGATGGGTTCCAGCAAGGGCCGCTGATAACCCAGTCGCAGTTGATCGAGCTGAAGATAAGTCTGCTTATTGGTATTCAAAAGCTTCAGCCCACTGAGTCATCAGATCGAGATAACCTTGCAATCCACTGCCAAGCGGTGGGTCCAGCGGTAACGCAAAGCCTGCCCATCCCAGATGCTGCTCTAAAAAGCGTGCACCGCGTGAAGGCTGATAACTGGCATAGAGCACTCTGCCTTGTTGGCCCTCGAAGTGACGCACCAATTGGCGCAGATGCGCTGAAGTGGGCGGCAAGCCGGGGATGGGTTCTAAATAACCGACACTCTTCACCGGTAGCCAGGCTTCTAGATAATCCAGATCTTCGTGATAAACAATGAACTGTTGATCAGGTTTGACCTGTTCAGCCAAGGCTTGTGCGTGCTCGCGCAACTGCTGTCCTAGCGCTTCGGCACGGGCTTCTAGCTCATCCGCTTGATCTGGGAAGAAAAATCCTAGGCGTCGCCCGATGACCTGAGCGATGCGTGCCATGCGATAAGGATCAATATTAAAGTGTGGGTTACCTTCTTCATGCACGTGTCCAGAGTTCGGACCTTCGACGGTGATAGAAGGGCGCAGGCCTGTGAAATCTGAAGCGCGTAAATGCCCTGGGCGACCGTAGTTCACCCTCGGGTTGGCCGCATTCGCTGTGACGGCTGGCAGCCAACCTTCTTCCAGTCCCGCTCCCATTTCAATCAACAGATCGGCACGGCGTACCGCTGCCATAAAACTGGGGCGAGCATCCAGGTGATGTGCATCCCGATCCGGTGCTGCCAGCACTCTGACCTGTACGAGATCTCCACCGATTTCTTCAACGAGCATGCCCAGTGTTGAAGTGGTTGCGACCACGCGAAAATGGCTGGCCCAACTGGTTGAAACCAGCAAGAGTCCACCAATCAGCAGCAGGCTATTGAGCCAGCATCTTTTACGCCAGCATCTCTTGTACATACCACCTCCTTGCATCAGTGAGGGCGAGAAATTCAGTAAAAAAGGGGACAGCCTGTCCCCAATGACCTTGTTGCCGTCTGTTCATATTCAAGTAGATTGAAAGATGACGAGAGGTTTAAAAGGTGTGTGCACCATGCGCACCTAGCGCCACATTCACCTGCAGCATCAGTCCCCAGCCTTCATCGCTGTGGCCGTGGCGATCCGCAAAATCATTGTGGTTGATCTGGGCGCGCAGGAAGATGGGCTCAGCGGGACGGAAGGTGATTTGACCTGAGTAGCGGTAGGAGGTGTCCAAAGAATGAATGCGGTTAAAATGGCCTGTCAGCATCTCATTGGTGATGCCTAAGGCTTCTGCTCTTGCACCTAGCTCCCAGCGCGGTGCCACGCCATAAACTGCCTCTACATAGAAGCCATCCTGCTTTTCAGTATCGCTATTACGCTGCGACCAAGAGTCATCATGACCTTGTCGGTAGTGGGTCAGGCTGCGGCTCACATAGTAGTATTCGGCGGCAATACGAACATCCCCGTGGCCATGACTACGACCAGCTGAGTATTTATAGACCGCATCTGCGCCTGCAAACCAGCTATCACCCTCTTTAGAGTGGGCATGGTTGCCGTGATCATCAAAAACGACATACTGGCGAGCATAACCGGCGGATAGGCCAAATTGTGCTGCATGATCAGCACCCCAGTCAGGCCCTACTTTCAGGAAGGCCGTTGTCAGGCGTGGCCCCGATTTTTGATCCACCCGACCTTCATCAAAGCGGTCAAAGCGATCACCTGCTCCTTGCAGTAGTTCCACCCCAACGAGTGTATAGGTGTCACTCGGAGCCAGCCAGGTTGCCTGAAGCCCAGTTTCCTGAAGTCCATGATCACCAAAGAGGTATTCATTGACCAAGGGGCGATCCACGAAGTCCCAGTCATGGCTGTGGCGGCTGTTGATATATCCTATACCGGATAGGAATTGCCCCCCTTTGAGCTGAAAGCCAGCAGGCAAGCTGCGTGTTGTGAGATAGGCTTCTTCCACTTCAATATGGTGGCGATCAAACCCTAGCATTAAAAAACCATCTAGCAGTTCGCCCAAGCTGGCCTCAAAGGAGAGCTCTGAATGCCCCAAGCTAAACCCTTCTTCTAAACCATGACTGTGGTCGTGCCCGTGGCTATGACTGTGTCCATGTCCATGTCCATGTCCATGATGGTGGTGATGTCCGCCACCAAATCCAGCTGGGCTCGCGTTTCCATGCCTGAGTTCATTGAAGTAAATACCTTCTAAAATCAATGAGACGCGTAGATCGAGCTGGTTCTCAGCTGCAAGTGCTGGTACGGCCAAGCTGGCCGCCACTGCGGCTGCAGCGATTTTTGAAGCAAACTTTTGCATTGTTTTTCCTCAGCTTTTGGTTAAAAGCAATATGTTATATCGTAACAGGCTGGGGATTCTGTCAGAGCCATATAAAGGCGTCAAGCAGCAGTGCCCAGTAGAAGCACTGCAGCAGGTCACCTGCTCAGCATCCTCTAGGGCACGCGGTTCTCAATCAGCGCTTTTTGACCTTGCCCTGTCGTGCTTTAAAGCGAGGGTTACTTTTACAAATCACATACAAGCGACCACGACGTTTGATGACCTGACAATCAGGATGACGCTTTTTGGCTGTTTTTAATGAACTCAGTACTTGCATGCTCAGACCCCCTTCGACTTTGTTAGACTGCGCTTGGCAAAACGCTGTTGAAAGCCAGCAACGCGTCCTTCAGCTTTTGCTTGGCGCTGCTCACCGGTGTAAATCGGGTGTGATGCACTGGAAACGTCTAAGTTAATCAATGGGTAGGTGTGACCATCCTCCCAGACGATCGTCTCTTGAGAGGTGCAGGTGGAGCCAATTAAAAACATCTTGCCGCAACTGGTATCACGAAAAACAACCTTGCCATACTCGGGATGAATGCCTTTCTTCATAATGACCTCAATGTTATATCATTTCTAAAGAGAAGCTATTGAAACTCATTATCGTTTTGGAGTAAAGCTTTTTGACCCCGCCATCATTCTTGTGACTCCTTACGCATCATGGGCGAATAAAATTGACGAAACCAAGCGGCTCATTTAAAAGATTAGGCCTTCACAGGCAGGGTTAAACCTTCTTGCCCCATTCAATGAAAAAACAGGCAAGGCTAGTCACATGATCTTTTTGTTTATTGCTGATTTCTTATTGCGTTTTTTAGCCATACTAGGCTTGCTCCCAG
>SKOQ01000168.1 GCA_007119985.1 Marinospirillum sp. | reverse complement strand
AGGTGAGTGCACAAGCGCATAAATCATCTCCTTTATATTGCTGTATCGGTGCCAATCAGGGGGTGGATCAGTAAAAGACTACTTTTTATCACCGGACTTTACACCTTCTATTGTAGAGATAGGTAGAATCTTGCCATCAGATATCATTACAATAAGGTTTCTCACTGATTGCGCGCTTGCTTTTGGTCAGAAACCTATCGAGGAAAGATTATGTCACAAGCCCAGTTTTCTGCGACACCTGTCCCTGCTTCTTTGCATGCTCTGTCAGGTGCGGTGTCATCGACACGTCGCCAACGCTATCCTCTATTGAGTTTGAATTTTCAGGTTCGCTTTGATGTTGAGGGTGATGTGTTTACTACTGAAGCCTTCGAACTTTCTAATGAGTTATTGCGTTTACGCTGCCAAGCGGCGGATATTCCTAAGATTGTCCCCCGCACGGCCCATCATCGCCCTGATGAGAAGGTTGAACTTACGGCCCATCTTTTATTGGATGCTGAGCATGAGATTCTGGCCCAGCTTCAGGTGAAATCCTGTCGCCGCTATTCACAAAAAGAGTTTCATGTAACGCTGGGTTTGGCCAAGATGGCTGAGCTGGAACGACAGGCCTTAGAGGCTTTTTTGCAGCAGGCCATCGCGAATAATACGCCGCACGCCTGTTTGTTCGGGTAGTCCGCGTGAATCTTCTGCTGCTCAATGCAGATGAAGTCAACCCGCAAGGTGAGGCGCTGTTGGCTGATCGCCGCCACCTGCACCTTCGCCAAGTCAATCAAGTTCAGCAGGGTGATCGGCTCCGCGCGGGCGTGCTCAATGGCTTGCAAGGTGAGGCTGAAGTCATCGAGCACAGCCCTGATGCAACCCGTGTGAGATTAAAACTGGATCGGGCGTCTCCTGAGCCCTTGCCACTGCGCCTTCTTTTAGCCTTGCCGCGTCCGCGCATGTTGGCACGCAGCCTAGAGCATGTCGCTGCTTTGGGTGTGAAAGACATCCATCTGTTACATACCGCGCGAGTTGAAAAAAGCTTCTGGCAATCACCCGAGTTGAAACCTGAAAAAATCCACCAGCATTTACTGCTCGGTTTGGAGCAGGCCCGCGATACCCATCTGCCGCAGGTGCATCTTGAAACGCGCTTTAAACCCTTTGTCGAGGATCGCTTACCTGCCTTAAGCCAAGACTCTTTGCGTCTGGTCGCCCACCCCGGCCCTTATGCCAGTTGTCCACGTGGCCTTAGCGAGCCTGTGACCTTGGCTATCGGACCAGAGGGGGGGTTTGTGGATTACGAAATCGAGCAGCTGGTCGCCGCAGGCTTTACACCTGTCCAGTTGGGAGAGCGTATTCTGCGTGTTGAAACGGCAGTGACAGCTTTGTTGGCTCGCCTCTTTTAGTCTGCTGATCTCACCTGTTCAGTAGGGTGCTTGACTGCTCTGTAGGTCAAGTGCGACAAAGGGAGCAATAGACTTTTACTCATCCAGCAGGTATAAAATTGCCTGCTCGTTCGGCCTCTGCGCGAGCAGGGGCTGCGTGTCGTCGACATTTTGCCCTCTTCTTTCTCCTTCTCTTGATTGCTCTGATCTCCATTAGGAATTTTTTATGGCGTTGATGTGGATTTTGCTGCTGCCTTTGATAGGCACGCTGGTTCCACTGGTATTGATGAAAGGATCGCGTGGTTGGTGTGCCTTGCTGAGCGCTTTGGCACCAGCGGCGGCCTTGCTGATTTTATTGAGCCAGTTGCCACACCTGCTGACTGAGAGTCGCTTAATTGAAACCTATCACTGGTTCCCCTTAGTCGGTTTAAACTGGACTTTCTATTTGGATGGTCTCAGCCTGTTATTTGCCCTGCTTATTTTAGGTATTGGCCTTTTAGTTCTGCTTTATGCGCGCTATTACTTGGCACAAAAAGATAATCTTGGGCTTTTTTACAGCTATTTACTGCTTTTTATGAGCGCCATGCTGGGCATCGTTTTATCAGGGAATGTGATTCAGCTGTGGTTTTTCTGGGAGCTCACTAGCATTAGCTCTTTCCTGCTGATCGGTTTCTGGTTTCATCAGAGTGAGGCTCGTAAAGGGGCCCGCATGGCCCTGACAGTCACGGGAATGGGCGGACTAGCGCTACTGGCTGGCCTATTGCTGATCGGACACTGGGTGGGCAGCTATGAGCTGAGTGCTTGGCTGGCCAGTGGTGATCTGATTCGTGAGCAGGCTCTGTATCCGCTGGCTTTGGTACTGGTCCTGATCGGGGCCTTCACCAAGTCTGCGCAGTTTCCTTTTCATTTTTGGCTCCCTCATGCGATGGCGGCCCCGACACCAGTCAGTGCTTACTTGCACTCAGCCACCATGGTGAAGGCGGGTTTATTTTTGTTGGCGCGCTTTTATCCTCTCTTGGCGGGAACAGAACTTTGGGGGTGGCTGCTCACCCTTGCTGGTTTGAGTACTTTGCTTTTAGGGGCGTATCTGGCCCTGTTTAAAACCGATCTGAAAGGGTTGATGGCCTATTCCACGTTGAGTCATTTAGGTTTAATCACCTTATTGATGGGTTTGAATACAGAGCTGGCCTTGGTCGCTGCCTTGTTTCATTTGTTGAATCATGCGCTTTTTAAAGCGGCGTTGTTTATGAGCGCGGGCATTATTGATCATGAAACAGGCACGCGTGATTTGCGCCTATTGCGTGGTTTGGCGCATGCCTTGCCTTTCACGGCGACCTTTTCTCTGCTGGCGACGGCGGCGATGGCAGGTATGCCGCCATTGAATGGTTTTATCTCCAAGGAGATGCTGCTCACCGAAGTGCTGATCCATACCCAATGGGGGAGCTTGAGCTGGTTGCTCCCTGTTCTGGTGACGCTAGGCGCGGCCTTGTCGGTGGCTTATTCAGTGCGCTTTGCTTATGGTGTCTTTTTTGCCGGTCCAGTAGGACCATTGCCCAAGACACCTCATGAACCACCCAAGATGATGCTCTTACCCGTCGCACTGCTGGCACTCTTGTGCTTAGCGCTCGGCCTCTTTCCTGGTCTACTGGCACAACCTCTGGTGATGCTGGCCGTGATGACCGCGCAGCCTGAGCTGGCCCCTTTTCATTTAGCCTTGTGGCATGGCGTGAATTTACCGCTTGGATTGAGTTTGGTCGCCCTGCTGCTGGGATGTGGCTTGTATGCCTATCGTCAGCACCTCTTTGCTTTTCGTGAGCGCACGCCAGATCTGGATGCCAAATTGGTCTTTGAAGCGGCAGTGCAAGCCATCATGAACCGAGCTCGTGACTGGCATCAGCGCTTAGAAAGTGGCTCATTACAGCATTATTTGGCGTGGATGCTGATTTTTGTGTTGCTCTTAATGGCGCAGTCCTTGGCTGAGCTGGGCCTACCTCTGGCTCAGCAAGTCTTGCAGCCGATCGATGGTGTGAGTTGGGTGGTCGCGATCTTGTTGAGTGTTGGGGCGGTGGCCACGGTGGCCTTGCACCACCAGCGCCTGCTGGCCTTGCTCACCCTTTCTTTGGTTGGCCTGATGGTTTCCTTGGCTTTTGTCCGCTTTTCAGCCCCAGATTTAGCCTTGACGCAAATCTCCGTTGAGGTGGTGACGATGATTCTGCTCCTACTGGCCTTGTACTTTTTGCCCCAGCAGGGGCGAGCTGAATCTGCCCCCTGGCGTGTCTGGCGTGATCTTGCTCTTGCAGGGGGAATCGGTGCGGTCGTCGGTACGCTGAATTTTGCGATGATCACCCGTCCATTTGATTCTATCTCCGGCTACTTTCTTGAACATAGCTACTCAGGAGGCGGTGGCACCAATGTCGTTAATGTCATTTTGGTGGATTTTCGCGGCACAGATACGCTGGGTGAAATTGCGGTTCTAGGCATTGCGGCTCTTGGCATCTTTAAGCTCTTGACGGGTTTGAAGCCTCGCATCCCTCTTCAGTCGCCACTAGGCTATGCTTGGGCGAAAGAGCGCTATCCCATGATGCTGGCGACCGTTTCACAAAGCCTGCTGCCTTTGGCCTTGCTGGTTTCGGTCTATATCTTCCTGCGTGGTCATAATCAACCAGGCGGCGGATTTATTGCCGGTCTTATTACCGCCACAGCCTTGATTCAGCAGTATATTGCGCAGGGAATTTTGTGGGTGAAAGATCGCCTTCATTTAAATTACCAGTGGATGATCGGGGGTGGTTTGCTGATCGCCCTGTCAACGGGTTTAGGCAGCCTGTTGTTTGGTCAGGCTTTTTTAACTTCTTGGTTTGATTACTTTCACCTGCCGTTGATTGGTTCTTTTGAGCTGGCCAGTGCGATGCTGTTTGATCTTGGCGTGTACCTGACTGTCGTAGGGGCGACGCTGATGATTTTGGCTTATCTGGGTAGGCTCGATCCGGCCAACGTGATTCAAGGGGTCCGTTAGATGGAAGCGCTTTTTTCTTTTTGTGTTGGTTTGCTCGTCGCTTGTGGCGTTTTTATGGTTTTGCGCGGCCGGACTTTTCCTGTGGTGCTGGGGATCACGCTGCTGTCCTATGCGGTCAACCTGTTTCTCTTTTCGAGTGGGCGTTTGACTACACGTGCTTCTGCAGTGTTGGAGGCAACGCCAACCCTAGCCGATCCCTTGCCTCAGGCCTTGGTCTTGACGGCCATCGTGATAGGTTTTGCGATGACGGCTTTTGTGCTGGTCTTGGCCATCCGCGCCTATGTGGATCAAAAGACAGATCAGGTCGATGGTGTGCACTCAGTTGAGGATAAGGCATCATGATGCAGCATCTTGTGTTAGTGCCTGTGCTGCTGCCTTTTTTAACGGGAAGCTTGCTGCTACTGCCTTTTGCGCGCTCGAATGCACGACGGCGCAATATCGTGCTCGTCAGCAGTGTTCTCTTGCTGGGGGCAAGCCTCGCCCTGCTGGTGATGACGCATCAGCAGGGGGCCAGCTACTACGCACTGGGTGGATGGGCACCCCCTTATGGCATCTTGTTTTTGGCGGATCGCCTATCAAGCTTGATGTTGGTTTTAACCAGCCTGTTGACGCTCGCTGTGCTGCTCTATGCTTGTGCTGGAGAGGATAAAACCGGCAGCTATTTTTATCCGCTGGTGATGTTTCAAGTGACAGGGATCCAAGGGGCTTTTCTCACGGCGGATATTTTTAACCTGTTTGTTTTTTTTGAGATTCTATTAATTGCATCCTATGCCTTGCTATTACATGGCGGTGGCCGCGAACGAGCCCGCGTGGGTGTGCATTATGTGATTTTAAACCTGGTGGGATCGAGCTTATTTCTGCTGGCGCTGGGTTTACTCTATGCCACGCTAGGTAGCCTCAACCTGCCGGATTTGGCAGTGCGGGTGCAGCAGGTCAGTGAAGATCAGCAGCCTTTGGTACGTGCTGCAGGCTTGTTGCTCTTGGTGGTCTTTTCGCTCAAGGCCGCCTTGCTGCCTCTGCACTTCTGGCTGGCCGCCACCTATTCAGCGGCCAGTGCGCCTGTAGCGGCGTTATTTGCCATTATGACCAAGGTGGGGCTCTACTCCCTCTATCGAGTTCACACCCAGCTATTTGGCCCTGAGGCGGGTAATCTGGCGGGTTTGGTACAGCCCTGGCTTTGGCCCTTGGCGGGCTTAACGATTTTGGCGGCCATTGTTGGGCTTTTGGCGAGTCAGCAGCTGCGGCGGGTTGTGGCCTATAGTATTTTGCTCTCTGTCGGTACGCTGGTGTTGGCTGCGGCCATACAGACACCCGAGGCACTAGGGGCGGCTCTTTATTATCTGGTGCATTCCACTTTAATCAGTGCCGCGCTCTTTTTATTGGCCGATGTGATTACACAACAGCGTGGTCATGATGCTATGCAGGCAGGTCCAGCCGTGCGTCAACCCATCTGGCTGGGTGGCTTATTTTTTGTGGCTGCCTTAGCGGTGATCGGTATGCCGCCTTTCTCGGGCTTTATGGGTAAGTTCCTTTTATTGCAAGCCAGTGTGAGCCAGGCTTTATGGGTCTGGCCTTTACTGTTGATCGGGAGTTTGGTGCTGATCATCACCTTGAGCCGGGCAGGATCTAGCCTCTTCTGGCGAGCCAAAGCCGAAGCGGTATCACCGGCCTCTAAGATGCATTGGACGCAGCTATCGGCGATTCTGTTGCTCCTGAGTGGCTCACCTCTGATGGTGATCTTTGCTGCTCCCTTTTATGAATTTACGCTCTTGGCGGCAGAAGCGCTCTTTGCGCCGCCTCAGCCTTTGATCTGGTCAAAGACCTAGGAGATCTGATGCTGGCTCATCCTCGTTTTCGTTGGCTACCTATGCCTGTTCACAGCCTGCTGTTGTTTGTGGTGTGGCTGTTGTTGAATAACACTCTTGCGCCGGCGCACCTACTTCTCGGCGGTGCCTTAGCCTTGTTCATTCCACTGCTGGTCAAGGGCTTGCAAACCCCCCAGCCGAAGGTCAAAAAGCCACTGCGTGCACTGAGGTACTTTTTTATTGTGCTCTATGACATCGTGACATCGAACGTACACGTGGCGCGGCTGGTGCTGGGGCGCTTGGATGTGTTGCAGCCAGCCTTCATTGCGGTACCCTTGGATCTTAAAGGTGATCTGCCGCTGTCGCTGCTGGCCATGACTGTGTCGATGACGCCGGGTACGGTGAGCTGTGAGTTCTCAACAGATCGCTCTTGCCTCTATGTGCATGCCTTGCATGTTGAAGACCAAGCGCTGTTGATTGAAACGATCAAAACGCGTTATGAGCAGCCTTTGCAGGAGATCTTTGGATGCTGAATACGGTGATTTATTTGGCCTGCGCCCTGATTTGTGTTGCGTTGCTGCTCAATCTGGGACGTTTGTTGGTTGGGCCTTCAATGGTCGATCGGATTCTCGCACTGGATACCCTCTGCATTAACAGCCTGGCGCTGATTTTGTTATTGGGCCTTTCCTTGGGTTCACCCTTGTATTTTGAAGCTGCGCTCTTGATTGCTCTGCTGGGTTTTGTGACCACCTCCGCCCTGTGCAAATATCTGCTACGTGGCGATATTATTGAATAATCTCCCCATCGACTGAGAGGAACAGCCCGTGCTTGATTATCTGATCGCTTTTTTTATTTTACTCGGTGGTGGCTTTATGTTGATTGGCTCCATCGGCTTAGCACGCCTGCCTGATTTTTATATGCGCTTACATGGGCCCACCAAGGCCACCACTTTAGGTATTGGCTCCTTGTTGATTGCTTCGATGCTCTACTTTTCTCGTGCTGAGGGTACTTTTAGCGTGCATGAGCTATTAGTGACGATCTTTTTGTTTATCTCCGCGCCGGTCAGTGCGCAGATGCTGGCCAAGGCGGCGCTGCATGCTCGGGTTCAAGCGCAGGCGGCGACGCAGGGGCAGACTTGCCAAGAGGCAGCGCGGGAGCAAAAGAATATCGAGCAGAATAAAGCAGGCTGATAGGGCGCCCCGTGCATCGCTGACAGCAGAGGCGGCCTCTGTTTAAATGGCGAATGGCTTTGCTCGCCATTTCCCAGCGATTAACGAGGAATCTTTCATGGCAAAAACCGGCCTGCTGATTTTTACTCAGGATGTGCGTCTTTCTGATCATGCCTTGCTCAATCAAGCGACGGCGCAGTGTGATCGGCTGCTCCTTGTCTATTGGCTTGATCCAGCTTGGCTTCAAGCCTCTGCGCAGACTCAGCGGCGCTTAGGGGAGCATCGGCAAGCTTGGTTGGCGGCGCACCTGCGGGCGCTCAAAGCGCGCTTACCTGAGCATCAACAGCTTTACCTGCTCAAGGCACCGTTACGCCAACGCCTGCAGTCTTTGTTAGAAGCCTGTTCGATCAGCAGTGTGTGGATGAGCGAGCCAGTTGCGGATGAGGAATGCCGTGCTTGGCGTGACTGGCAGCAAGCCCATCCAGAAGTGCGTTTTTATAGCCAAGCCGTGCAGCGTCTGTGGTCGCAGCAGGCGCTGCCTTTTGCCCTTGCTGATCTTCCCACGACTTTTACTCAGTTTCGTCGCCGTGTTGAAGCACTCCCGATCAGTGCGCCCATCTCTGCACCAACCCACTGGCCTGAAGCGCCTCTTTTACGTCCTGAGCAGCTGAGCGCCTTAGGGCTCACCCGAATCGATGCCGATTTCCAGCTTGCAAAGAGCGAGGCTTTGCCATGGCCAGATTTTATGAGTCATGGCATGGCCGAATCCAACCTTCTTGATACTTGGGCGGGTGAGCAGGGCGCACAGGCTTGGCTGGCCGCCTACTTTGCCAGTGGCGCGGCCCAACAGTATAAGCAAACACGCAATGCTTTGGATGGGGTGTACACCTCGACGCACTTTTCTCCTTGGCTGGCGTTAGGCAGCCTTTCTCCTCGTCAGATTATGCAGGCCCTAGGTCGCTATGAAGCAGAGCAGGGCGCGAATGAATCCACCTACTGGATTTATTTTGAGCTGTTATGGCGAGAGTATTTCCAGCTTTATGCCTTGCGCCATGGTGCGCGTCTGTTTCACTTTGGCGGAATTCAGGGCCGCGCACCGCTGACCAGTTTTTATCCTCAGCGCTTTAAGGCTTGGTGTGAAGGAGAAACCCCTTGGCCGTTGGTGAATGCTTGTATGCAGCAGCTTAAACAGACCGGCTGGATGTCGAATCGAGGCCGCCAATTGGTCGCCAGCTGCTTGGTGAATGAGCTGCAAATCGATTGGCGCTATGGTGCGGCTTGGTTTGAGCAGCAGCTGATTGATTATGATCCGGCCAGCAACTGGGGCAACTGGCAGTATCTGGCTGGCGTGGGCGCTGATCCGCGGGGATTACGTCGTTTTGATCTAGCCAAGCAAGCGGCGAGCTATGATCCAGCGGGCGTTTTCACCCAGCGCTGGGCAGCTGAGCACAAGACGACCCCTTTATATAGCGTGGATGCGGCGGACTGGCCTTACGCACCTTAAGGCCAGCGATTCGAAGTGCTGGTGTTGTCGATGCGGTTCAGGAAAATCTCATGCCAGCTCGGTGCTTGGCTGAGGCTTTCTCAGTGAAAGAAGTGCTTTTTTGAGCAGAAGACAGCTATAAAAATGACTTTGTTAGGTAGAGGCAGAAAAAACATCTGTTTGAGCGGTTGCGTTGGCGCTTGGCTTCGGTATATTCATCAGTTATTGAAATGAATATTACATGGAGTCAGCCTTATGCCTTGGTTTAAAAAAAGAGCAGCATCCCAGCCAGAGGCGCAACCGATTAAGCTACTGCAGATCAGCAGTCGCGAGATCAGTGCGTCACGTTTGCAGGCGCTGCAGTTTGATCAAGCCAAGACCAAACTCGTGCTGGCCTTTATTTCACCCCATCTTGATTTTGAAACCACCGTAGCCCAGTTGAAGCAAGCCATGCCCTTTGCAGAGCAGCTGGTCAGCGTTATGACGGCGGGTGAACTCAGCTCCTGCACCAACCAGCTTTATCATCCTGCTGATCAGGCTTGGGATAATATCGTACTGCAAAGTTATAGTGATCAGGTCTTTGCGCAGGTGCATCTGGCCTCAGTGCCTTTGCATTGTGAAGATATTCGTGCGGGTCAGCCGCAACTAAGTCGCCAGCAGCGTGTCGAGGCCATTAAGACCGAACTGAACAGGCTGCGTCTGCCCTTTGATGTTGATTTTCATAACACCCTCGCGCTGACTTTCATTGATGGCCTGACCAGCAGTGAGAGCTTTTTTATGCAGGCGCTCTACGCCAGCGAGCGTTTTCCTTGCTACTTCATTGGTGGCTCTGCCGGTGGCAAGCTGGATTTTCAGCAGGCTCTGGTGCATAACGGCCAAGAGGTCGCTCATCATCAGGCGGTCGTGGTGTTTGTACAGCTGGCGCCTCAGATCCGTTATAGTCTGCTGAAAACCCATAATTTCGAGAAGACGGATCTCTCTTTTATCATCGCCGAATCTAATGAAACCGCGCGCTTAGTACATAGCGTGATGCCAGATCAAAGCACGCGTGTTGTCAGCCCAGTGGCCTATCTGTGTGAGCAACTGCGCTGCGCGCCTGAGGAGCTGCAAGCCAAGCTGACGGGCTATTCCTTTGCGGTCGAGATCGGCGGTGAGTTGTTTATTCGCTCTGTGGCCGCGATTCAAGATCAGTCTATCCAGTTCTTCTGTGACCTCAGCTTTGGCGACCGTTTGTATCTGGTGAAAGCCAAGGATTTTGTCGCCACCACACAAGCCGCTTTTCAGCAGCAGCTGGCGGCGCATTCGGTTCAGCCCTTTGCCATGCTAGCCAATGACTGTATTTTGCGCCGTCTGAATAATGCTGATCAGCTCCAGCGTATGCCAGGCTTTGCTGATTTGACCGTGGCGGGTTTTTCAACCTTTGGCGAAATTCTTGGCGTGCATATGAACCAAACGCTGACTGCCTTACTGCTGTACCAAGTGCCGGATGGCGTTCACTTTCGTGATGCCTATGTTGATCAGTTTCCGATTCACTATAGCCAGTTCCGCCTTTACTTTCTTGAAGCCAAGATGCAAAGCCAAGAGCAGATTAATCGCGTGCAGGCGGCCTTAGTAGAACAGCTAACGGAGTATCGCCCGCTGCTCAGATCGATGGTCGAAAGCTTTGATCATGTGGCCAGCTATGCCCAAACAACAGGGGCGGCCTTGGATCGGATGCAAGCGCAGTTTCAGGCCTTTTCAGATGTCATTGAAGGCCAGACAGCGCAGCGTGATCAACTTCAGTCGAAGGTGACGAGTCTACAAGCCAGCTCAGAGCAGGTCTTGTCTGTTCTGAAGGTGATCTCGGGCATTGCGGATCAAACCAACCTGCTGGCCTTAAACGCGGCGATTGAGGCGGCGCGTGCTGGGGAGGCTGGGCGTGGATTTGCAGTGGTGGCCGATGAGGTGCGCCAGCTTTCGCAGAATACACAGAAGAGCCTTGATGAAACCGGCACCACGATTCACGGGGTGACCGCGGCCATCAGTTCGATTGAAGCGACGCTGGCGCAGACAGAAACCGCCATGCAGAGTATCACCGAGAGCGCACAGCAGCTGAGCGATGAAATGCAGCAGCTCGCCGAGGCGTCGCAAGTCACCTCCGTTGAGGTGGATAAGAGTATTCGGACGATCGGCCAGATGACGGAGACGATGGATCAGATCGATGAAGAGGTCGCCGCCATTGATCAGCTCAAGGCGCTCTATCAACACTAGGTGGCCCTCGATGCCTCTCTTCGCGCGCTGGTTTATCATGTTATAGCTGGCGCCGATTCTGCTGCTGTACTGTCCGAGAAGAAATAAAAAAAGCCGCTCGTGAAGAGCGGCTGGGCAGATCAGAAATCACTGTTTCTTTTACGCTTGGGTTTGATGCGCGGCTTGATATCGAGATTTTTGCGGTAGATCTCTAGTTCTTCGGCGGTTTCCAGGCCGCTGAGCAAACGGTGTGTTTTAGGATCATAGTTGGCCTGCAACTCATCCTTAACACTGCCTTCCCACATTGGCACACCAACAAAGTAACCTGCGCGACCAATCGCATGAGCGGCAATTGGTGCGGTAATCAGGATAAACAGAATCACCGCGATGGCCTTGGTGACCACCAGTGAATCACTAAAAAAGAGGGCCGCTGCCGTCATCACCAAGATGGCACCCAGCGCTCCAGCCTTGGTACTGGCATGCATGCGTGTTGGCAGATCGGGTAGACGCAAAATCCCGAGGGCCGCCAACAGCATAAAGAGACTGCTAAACAGCAGTAAGAACATAATGATCCATTCAATCATCGCGCTGGCCCCCTTTTTCAACAAAGCGTGCAAAACCGATGGCGGCGAGGAAGGCGGTGAGGGCCATCACGACCGCGACATCAATAAAACTACTCGATTGAGTATAAATAGCATGAACACCAATCATCCCCACCATAATAGAGGCGATCAGCTCCAAGGCCACCACACGATCCGGCAGGCTCGGCCCTTTGACGAGGCGCACAAACACCACTACCATCGCAAGGCTCATAATCAAAAAAGTGATAGAGAGAACGAGGTTCATCTGAGAATCTCCAAAGCACGGCGCTCCATTTCCTTCAGCTCTTGACGCAAAGCGTGTTCATCTTCCATAAACATCGCATGAATAAACAAAACGCGACGATCATCAGACACATCCAAGCTGAGCGTGCCAGGGGTCAGAGAGATCAGGTTCGCGACCAGCGTAATTTCTAAGTCAGTTTTGGCTTCCAGCGGCAGGGCAATCACACCCGGTTTCATATACCAAATCGGAGTCATGACATCATAGGCCACCTTCATGTTGGCTTTAACCAACTCGACAAAGAAGAAGCCAGCAAAGCGAATCAAGTTGGGTAAGCGTCGCGAGTAGCCATTGAGGACTGGAATATGGCGCTGCAAAATCGACAGCGCAACATAGCCAAGCACAAAGCCAAGTAAAAAGTTATACCCGTTGAAGGCCCCTGTCAGCACGACCCAAATCAGGGCTAGCAGCAGGTTCCACATAAACGCAATCATTGTGCACCTCCACCGAGAACGGCTTCAATATAACCAGCAGGATTCAGCAGTTGCTGAGCCGATGCTTCTGCCAGCTCATAGATAGGCTGGCCATAGAGACCGATTAGCAGTGTACAGATGGCGAGCAACACAATCGGAATGTACAGATACACCAGACCTGAATCCTTGACCTTGCCAGTCAACTTATCGGTGTTGATGCCCTCAGGTACAGGCTTCCAGAAGGCTTCAGCCCAGATTTTGGTCATCGAGTAGAGGGTCAGCATGCCCACCAACAGCGCGACAAAGGTAATGACCCAAGCCTCAGCTTCTATACCGGCACGAATGATAATGAACTTGGCAAAGAAGCCGGATAAGGGCGGCAAGCCAGCCAGTGAGAAGGCTGGGATCAAGAAAAGAATGGCCAATAATGGACGTTCTTTATACAAGCCACCTAGCTTTTTCAGATCATAGGAACCCAAGAGGCGATGGGCGACACCACTGATCAGGAAGAGGTTGGTTTTGACGATAATATGGTGAGTGATATAGAACACACCACCAATAATCGCCAAGGGCGTGTAGAGGGCGAGGCCCATCATCATATAGCCAATCTGGCTGATAATGTGAAAAGAAAGAATACGGCGGAACTCAAACTGCGCCGCCGCACCTAAAACACCGGTCAGCATCGTCAACCCTGCGCCCCAGAGCAGGATTTCATGGGTGAAATCTGGGCTTTGGTTGAAAATCAGCGTGAAGAAGCGAAACAGCGCATAGACCCCGACCTTGGTCAGCAGGCCCGCAAAGAGGGCTGATACGGCCACTGGTGGTGTGTGGTAGGAGGCAGGCAGCCAGAAGAACAGAGGAAAGGCCCCTGCCTTAATGCCAAAGGCCACCATAAACATCACCGCGATGACATCAACCATGCCGGTTGATTCCACCTCTGCCAGCTTGACCGCAATATCCGCCATGTTGAGTGTGCCCACCAAACCATAGAGCAGACCAATCGCGCTGAGGAAGATCGCCGAGGAGACCAGGTTAAGCGTGACATACTTGATGGCACCTTCCATTTGTGAGCGCTCACTACCCAAAATCAGCAGCGCAAAGGAGGCCACCAGCATCACCTCAAACCACACGTAGAGGTTAAACACGTCCCCAGTCAGGAAGGAGCCAGCGACACCGGCTAACAGTAGGTGCATCAGCGGGAAGTAACCAAAGCGCTCATAGGTTTCAGAGGTGGTGGCCAGAGAGTAGATCGCCACACCCAGGCCCATCATACCCGTGAGTACCACCATGATCGCGCTGAGCAGATCGGCCACCAGCGTAATCCCGAAGGGCGCTGCCCACTGGCCCATATAGATGACCAGATGGCCTTCTGCACGCACAGCCAGCAGCAGATAAATACTGGCAACCAGCAAAGCTGCCGTGCCTAAAACCGCAATCCAGCGCTGGAGCAGACTACTGCGCCAGGTCACAAGGGAGAGGGCACCGCACAAGAGCGGAATAAAAATAGGGAGAGCCACCAGGGTCATGAATCAGTTTCCTTCATTTGATCAAGATCGTCTGTTTTCACGATTTCATAGGCGCGGTGAATCAGCACCACCGAGAAGGCCAGCACGCCAAAGGCAATCACGATGGCGGTCAGAATCAAGGCTTGAGGCAGCGGATCAGCCACGATACCTTCAGGTGCCATCGCGCCTTCTGGAATCAAAGGTGGGGCTGAGCGGGTCATGCCAGCGGAAGTAAAAATCAGTAGGTTGGCCGCATTAGAGAGCAGCATTAAGCCAATGACGAGCTTGGCGATGCTGCGTCTGAGCATCATATAGATGGCTGCGGCATACATGAGCCCAACGACCAGGGCCATTATGGGTTCCATGATTACTCCTTAAACTTGTTCAGATTCAGCGAGGGCAACAACAAAGGTCATGACCGTACCGATGACAGCAAAGTAGACCCCAAGATCGAAAATCAGCGGTGTCGAGAGCTTCACTTCAACGCCCCCTGGCAGCAGAATCGGCCACCACTGCGCCGTGAGCAGCGGTTCGCCGTTCAGTAGCGCAGGAAAGGCAGACAGCGTGCCGATCACCAGTCCCCAGCCGATCAACGTGCGTGGATCGATGCGCATCAAATCACGCGTCAGTTCTGAGCCAAAGGCAAACAGATAGAGCGTGAAGGCTGCGGCAGCGACCAGTCCGGCAATAAAGCCCCCGCCGGGTTCATCATGCCCGCGCAGCAGCAAAAACACCGAAAAAATCAGCTGGAGCGGCATCAAAAAACGGGCGGCCGCATAAAGAATGAGTGTTCCTGGCTTCATCATACGGCGGACTCCTTAGACGCTGGCGCAGCAGGATCAACAGAGGGATCAGAGGAAGTTGGGGTCTGAGCTTGAGGCTCTGGCAGAACCAGGCTGCCTGCAAGGGTGTTGGCTCCTGGATCTGTCTCTGGATGGAGCTTGATCATCGCGTAGACACCCAAAGCGGCCAGTGCGAGTACAAAGATCTCACCGAGTGTATCCAGAGCGCGGTAGTCGACCAGAATCACGTTGACGATATTGCGGCCGTAAGCCAGCGGCTGGCTGTTTGCCACCATATACTCCGAGATACTGGGGAAGAGCTGCACGTCAATGGTGATCATCATGAGCAGGGTCATCAGACCACCGGTCAGCAGCGCCACCGCGATATCACGTGCGCGTTGCATGGGTGTGGAGAGGCTGACAAAGCTAGGCAGGCGGAAGAGCACCAGCACCAGCAGCATCACCGTCAGCGTTTCAACCAGCACCTGAGTGATGCCAAGATCGGGGGCGCTGAAAAGGATGAAAATCAGGGCTACAGCGAAACCAACAACACCCATCGCCGCCACGGCCCCTAAGCGGGAGCGCGTACTACAAGCGACAAAAGTGGCTGCAACCAAGAGTCCTGCAATAATCAACTCATGCCACTGGAAGTCTAAAACCCAGTTCCAGTGGATCTGGTAGCGTGCAAACAGGGTGTAGCCGACCAACAAGGTAAAGGACATCAAAATGACGCTCAGATAGTTACGCATCGAGCCATTTTGCAGCACACGAGTTTGCCATTCTGCGGTTTTGACCATGCCATCCATGAACTTGAAGTAACCCGCTTCAGGGCCACGGGCAATCATTGGGTCTAAGACCGAGATCAGGCGGCGGTAGGCATCCCAGCGCCAGAAGAGCAGCGCACCGACAATCAAGCTACAAATCGATAAAATCAACGGTAGATTGACGCCATGCCACAGATAGAGGCTGACCTCAAGCGGTTGCCCAGCAACGCTGCTGGCCGCGCCTTGTACGAGCAGGCTGCCAGCGAATTGAGGAAAGAGACCAAAGAAGAGTGAGAGGCCTGCCAGCACAACAGGACCTACCAGCATCGGCCAGTGGGCTTCATGCGGTGTATGAGGCGTTTTTTTCAGCTCACCAAAGAAGGGCTTGATGGCCACCACACCAGCAATGGCGATCCCCAGCATTGCCGAAGCCACGGCCAGAATCAAGGTGTAGGTGAGCAGCTGAGAGCCTTCGAGTACAGCTTCGAGCATCATTTCTTTAGCGATAAAACCAAACAGAGGTGGTAATCCGGCTAAAGAGAGACCCGCGATGAAGGCCGCAGCGGCGGTGATGGGCATGGCTTTACGCAGTCCGCCGAGTTCAGGGACCTCTTTGGTGCCAGTGGAATGATCCACCGCACCAGCGATCATAAACAGCGCGCCTTTATACAAAGAATGGCCAAGTAAGAAGGCGGCAAAGGCAATCATGGCGGTTTCGGTACCTATCCCCAGCAGCAGAGTCAGGGTGCCGAGTGCCATCAGTGTGGAGTAGGCCAGCAGTTTTTTGATTCCGGTGCTGCGTAGGCCCATAAACGCGCCCACAAACATGGTGGTCGCACCAAATAAAGGCAAGATGAACTGCCACGCCTCAGTACCGCCGAGAGAAGGGGACAGGCGAGCGAGCAGATAGACCCCGGCCTTGACCATCGTCGCCGAGTGCAGATAGGAACTCACTGGCGTTGGCGCTGCCATGGCATTGGGCAGCCAGAAATGGAAAGGGAACTGGGCTGATTTGGTAAAAGCACCACCAAGCAGACACAACAAGGCAGCAAGATACAGAGGATGGTTTTGAATCACCTCACCTTGGGTCAGCAGCGTCTGAATCGAGTAGCTACCCCCAATCATGGCCAGCATGACCATGCCTGCCAGCAGGGCCAGACCACCACCGACGGTAATGATCAAGCCTTGTAGTGCCGCCTTACGTGCTGAAGCTTCATGGTGATTAAAACCGATCAGCAGATAGGAGGTAATACTAGTGAGTTCCCAGAAGACAAACAGGGTGATCAGGCTGTCGGAGAGGACCAGCCCCAGCATCGAAGCCATAAAGGCCAGCAGCACCATATAAAAACGGTGCAAATCCTGATGTCCTTTCAGATATTCACTGGCATAAAGGAAAACAAAGCTGCCGATCACCGTGATCAGCATCGCAAAAAGGAAGGAGAGACCATCAAGGACGAAGGTCAGCGAAATATCCAGACCGGGAATCCACGCCCATTCATGAATAATGACCTCACCGGCGAGCATCTGCGGCAAGAAGCTGGCAAACCAGATCGCCAGACCGGCGGGCAGAAGCGCAATCAACCAGCCAAGTCGCTGGTGGAAGACGCTGCTCAAAAAGGGAGTGAGGGCTGCCAAAAGGAAGCCCGAGAGCACAGCGAGCTGCATAATTCAGATTTCCTCACAAAAAGGGATTTCAGATTAATCTAGACTAATACACTAGGTTTTGCGCGACAAGAAAAACCGATCTAGCGCCCTGCTTGCAGCGCACCATGATTAAATAAGAGAGAAAAACATAAGAGTGTGACAAAACGCCACACTCTTTAGGATGGGTTTATTGCGCGCT
>SKOQ01000237.1 GCA_007119985.1 Marinospirillum sp. | reverse complement strand
CTGCCATAGTGGAGTAGCAGTGCGTTATGCAGCACGATAGAAAAGCTCAAATAAAGGTACATCAGCATACTCGAGAAGCCTGTTTGTAACAGGCGTCCGGCCCGCTTGCTCTCCCAGCGCAGTTGGCGCCAGCGGATCGGGAGCTGGCTACGACGGCTAAAGAGATACCCAAGGCACAAGGCGACAGAAATCAGCTCACCGAGAAGTGTGGCCAGAGCAGCCCCCTCTAAGCCATAGCCCAGCCATCCAATAAAGAGCGCATCCAGTAGAATGTTGCTGATGGCACCAATGCCCATCGCCAGCGTGGCCAGCCGTGGCGCCCCAGCATTACGAACGAGCAGAGGGAGAGCAATGCTGGCGAGGACGATCGGCGTGCCCTTTAATAGCCAGTTCAGATAGACCTGCCCAAAAGCAAGAGCCTCGCCTTCAGCGCCTTGGGCGCGTAGAAAGGCACTACTAAATGTCAAAAGCAGGCTGCCCAAGACGAGGCTGAACAGCAGCAGTAGTATAAAGCTTTGCGCAAGATAACGGCGTGCGGCGTCTGGATCACGTGCGCCTAGACTCATTGACATATGCGCGCCTGTGCCGATGCCAATCATCATCCCTGCTGCCAGTAAAACGCCCACTAAGGGCCAGGCAAGGCTGATGGCTGCCAGACCTTCACCGCCAATAAAGTGACCAACAAAAATACCATCCACGATCTGGTAAGTGCCGCTGACCATCAATGCAGCAACAGAAGGTAGGGTGTAGTGCCAAAAGGCTCGACCAACAGGGGCCGTATGTAGATTCATGCTTTAGCTCATTGAAAAATAAAGGGATGAGGTTGAAATATTTAGGGGCTGGTATAGGGGCGCTGCGTCAGGCTGGGAGGCACCAAAGGCCCTAAATCCAGTCCGGTGCAGGCACGTTCAAGGAGTCCTGTTAGCTGGGCCAGTTCTTCGGTGGACAGCACCTGTTCAAAATGTGTGACGGCAGACTGGTAAATCAGTGGCTCTTTTTCTTTGAGCTGGCAGGTCTTGTCGCTGGGATATAAGAGGGTGGCGCGGGCATCCTCAGGACAATCCTCGCGGTAGAGGTAGCCTCTTTCTTCCAGTTTGCGTGTCATGCTGCTGGCAGAAGCCTTGCTGACTTGCATGCATTCGGCCAGCTCAGTGAGGCGCAGGCCGGTTTCACTCCAAGCCAGCAGTGTATACAAGTATTGCAGCTCGCTATTGGTCAGTTCGAGGTGCTCGGATTGTCTGGCTTGCTCACGCCACTGGTACCAAAGGTGCCATTCTAGGCGTTGTAGGCTGTGCTCTAGGGGCATGGTTTTCTCCTGTGCCAAGATTTATAGTTAGTGAGTCTAACTAATTGCTGGCTCGTCAGCAAGACGTGATCAGCACCCTAGTCACTCAGAGCACCGCGCCTTATACTCCCCCTTGGCGGCCATCCAGCCCAACCGATCAGCAAGCCTCTGCTCCCAGATGACAGAGCCACTGCTGGCCTTGCAAAGACTCCATCAAGCCTCAAGCTTTGGGTGCCGCTTAGCTGAACCGGCTTTCATTCAAGCAATCAACCATCAATGACTATGAACTTCACAACGACCCTCGCCAGCTGGCAGCAGCTCGATGCTTGGCTGAGCCATCATGCTGATTTTTGGCAGCCTGTCCCTTTTTATACGCCTGAGCCGTCTTGGGCGCAGCTGGCTCCTGATTTATGGGTGGCCCTGCGCGGGCTGACAGAGCAGCATTATCAAGCCTTGGCAGAAGATGAGGCTGCTGCACGACAGTGGTTGGGTCGCTATCAATCTTCTTTGTTAGACTGCCCTTCTGTATATTCATTGGATGCATTGACGGTGACTGCGCAGCAAGCGCAGGCTTTGACGCTCAGTGAAGTGCAAGCGCCTCATATGCCAGCGCGTAAACGCCACCAAGCAGGATTTTTAGCCGCGCAGCTTCAGCCTTATGATCAACCTCTAGTGGACTGGTGTTCTGGTGCTGGGCATCTCGCTCGAACCTTAGCCATGTCTAGCGGACGGCCGGTGCTGGCGCTTGAAAAGGATGCGGCTTTAGTGGCGCGCGGTACTGAGTGGATTCAGGCCACCCAATGTCCAGACCAGAGACGGGTGACCTTACAGCAGCAAGATGTACTGAGTTTGCAGGCAGATTCGGTTTTTTGGCCACGAGATCAGCATTGTGTAGCTTTGCATGCCTGTGGTGACCTGCATCGACACCTGTTGCGTCAGGCCGTTGCAGCGCGCCAGCCGCGCATCAGTTTGGTACCTTGCTGCTATCATTTGACTCAGGCGAGCATTTGGCAGCCCTTAGCGCAGGCCACGCGAGTTTCTGCCTTGCAGGGTTTAACGCCAGCACAAATGCGACTCGCCGTACAGGAGACAGTGACGGCGCCAGATCGTGTGACAGCCCAGCGTCATCAATTGAATATTTGGCGTTTGGGCTACGAAGCCTTGCGCCAACAACTGGCTCAAGACCAGATTTACCGGCCTTTGGCATCCTGTTCAGTCAAGCAATTGAGAAGGGGTTTTGCGACTTTTTGTGCCTGGGCCGCTGAACAGCAGCAGTTATCTTTGCCGGAACAGGTGGATTGGGATACTTGGTGGGCTCAAGGGCAGCAACGCTATGCAGAGGTACAGCGCGATGAGTTGCTCCGCCATCAGTTTCGTCGTCCTTTAGAGCTCTGGTTGCTGCTAGATTATGTCTTGTTTTTACAAGAGGCAGGTTATCAAGTCCACTTCAGCTGCTTTTGTGAACGCCGCTTGTCGCCGCGTAACCTTTTGATTGATGCGCGTTTGGCGATCTGATGGCAAGCGCATCAGAAAAGGCATCAGAAAAAGGAATCCATCGATGCTGACGATCAAAGCCAGCTTACATTGGCTTGTGGTGTGGCTGTTATTGGTGCTGCTGGTCGGGAGCTGCGGCGCTTTTTTTCTTTGGTCTTTAGAGACCGTCACGGCTCAGCGCTTGGCCCATCCTTGGCTCCTCTGGTTGCTGCCCTTGGCGGGCGGCTTGGTGAGCTGGGTGTACTGGCGCTGGGGGGGAGAGGTTGAGGCTGGCCATCATCTTTTGCTGCGCAAAGCCGATGAAGGCGCACCCGTGGCCTCAAAGCCAGTGCCACTGCGGATGCTGCCACTGATTCTGGGTGGCACGCTGGTCTCGCATCTTTTTGGTGCTTCAGTTGGCCGTGAAGGTACAGCCTTGCAAATGGGCGGTGCGGTGGCAGATCAGCTGCGCTTAGGGCGAACCTGGACCAGTTCAGAGCGGCGTTGTTTGATGCTGATGGGATTGAGTGCAGGCTTTGGCGCAGTCTTTGGCACGCCGTGGGCCGCCGCCATTTTTGCGCTGGAGATGACCTATCGTCAGCGTTTTGAGTGGTCAACGCTGTTAGCTTGCTTCCTCAGTGCTTGGGGAGCCGATCAGGTCGCGCAGTTTTGGGGAGCGACCCATCCACATGAGGTCGTCCATCTCTTTGCCAGCTGGACCCTGATCCTGTGGGCGAAGTTGCTAGTGGCTGCAATGTTATTTGGCTTGGTTGCACGTTTATTTTTACTGGCTTGTCAGGGGTTGGCAGGCTGGATGCAACGCTCGATTCACTTTCCGCCGCTGCGACCTGTGCTGGGCGGCAGCCTGCTGGTGCTGTTGGTGATGACACTGGGAGGCGAGGCTTATTTGGGCTTGAGCCTGCCGTTACTCAGTGCCGCTTTTGATCAGACCCTGCCTTGGTGGGACAGTCTAGCTAAATTTGGCTTGACCCTTCTTTCTCTCGGTACGGGTTTTAAAGGGGGAGAGGTCACGCCACTCTTTGTGATTGGGGCCACGCTAGGCAACACTTTGGCTGTGTGGATGCAGTTGCCGATCAGTGCAATGGCGGCCTTGGGGCTGGTTGGTGTATTTGCTGCTGCGACACGCACCCCCTGGGCTTCCAGTGTGCTGGCAATAGAGTTGTTTGGGCTGGATATCGCTCTTTTTGCCTTGTTTGTTTGCTGGATTGCCTGCTGGGTGGCGGGCCGTCGCGGACTCTATACGCCCAAAACCTGATGGGATTGGGTGCAGATGAGCTGCTGTGGTTGAGGTTGTCATAAAGTTGTCACCGGCCTGTCAGAGAATGCCTCTTCATGAAAAGTTTATTGAAGTGGGCGAGGAAAAATGATGGATAACCAGCACTTAGGCGTTGCTGGATGGGGTCAGTCCGAATGGACAGGGTCTGATGCTGCGCCCAATATGGACTTAGGCGGCGCTGGTCGAAGCGCGCCCGAGCAGATGCAGCAAGACATCGATCTATTAAAGCAGCTATTAAGACAGCGCCATCTCACCAGTGTTTACCAACCCTTGGTCCATCTGCCTAGCCAGCGTATTTTTGCCTGGGAGGCTTTAAGCCGTGGGCCTCAAAATACCAGCTTGTATCAACCAACACCGCTGTTTAAGCTCGCGCGCGAGCAAGGTTTGCTGGTGGATTTAGAGAACTTAAGCCGTGAACAAGCGCTGAAAGGCTTTGCGCGTCAAAGCTTACCTGGGCGCTTGTTTATCAATATCTCCCCTGATCTGCTGATTCAAAAAGAACACCAACCGGGGCGGACCTTGGCATGGGTGCAAGCCTTGGGTTTGCAGGCGCATCAAGTGGTGATTGAGCTCACTGAGCAGCAGCCAACAGAAGATTATGTGTTGATGCGTCAGGCGATACGTCATTATCGAGATATGGGGTTTCAAGTGGCGCTCGATGATTTGGGCAGTGGTTATTCTGGTTTGATCATGTGGTCCGAGTTGCGGCCTGATTTTGTGAAGATTGATCGGCATTTTGTGCAAGGGATACATCAAGATCCAGTGAAAGAGCATTTTGTGCGCTTTATTCTGAATACCGCTCAGGCGCTGGGTACGCAGGTCATTGCTGAAGGCGTGGAAACCGCTCTAGAGCTGGCTTGCCTTGCTCGTCTTGGGGTGACGCTGGTGCAAGGCTATTATTTTGCTCGGCCTTCATCCCACCCTGAGCCTTCTCTTTCTCCTGCGCTTTTTGAGCTTCCTGAGCCATGGAGTGGATGAGTGGCTGTGTCTGTCTAGGTTGAAATAAGAGGTCTTCTCAATCGACCCTTGAGGGGTGTACACTCGCGATTTATTCAAAGAGGACAAGGCCATGAGCCAACAACCCCGTTTATTCGGTCTGACACCCACGGGTGAGCGCATTGAACTGCCTGAACTGGCCGAGATACAACTTTGTTGGGATGAGGGATTACCTGTCAGTCTGGTATTAGCACCTGAGCATCTGAGTGGTCAGAGTTTTTCACTAGAAATTGGCAGCGAAGAAGATGCCAGTGATCATATCACCGAGTTTGGCAGTTTTGTGCT
>SKOQ01000183.1 GCA_007119985.1 Marinospirillum sp. | reverse complement strand
AGTGACCAGCCATTTGCCAAGGGGCGACAGGCTATCAGCCACATAGAAAAGGTGCATCTGACCAGTCAATCACAAGCGGCTCATTCAAACCTGGGTCACCCCAACGACAACTGCTGGCATTGGCACTCTGCCACCCACGAGTAGAGGTTGCCGGATAAATGCCATAGTCCTCATGAATATGCCCAAACACATGCAGCCGCAGATCAGGGAGCTGGTGCAAGCGCTCAATCAAAGCTTCACACCCCACCTGCTGGCCGGTCGATGTTAAATCAGCGATGCCCTGAGCCGGCCCATGCGTGATCAATAGCTGTGTACGCTCAGGAATACGGGCCCAGCGTTCCGCCATGGCCTCCCCACGCGGGCACATAAAAGCATAGTCAAAAAAGCGCGGCGTCCAGGGGCTTCCATAAATACGGATACCCTCCAACTCCATACTAGAATCTTGCAAATAAACGATATTGGAAGGCAGGCGTGCTCGCGCTGCACAGGGCTCTTGCTCAAACTGTAGATCGTGATTACCGGCGACCAGAAGTTTATGCGGATGCGGCTGGCTGGCAAACCAGTCAATAAAGTCTTGTAGCTCTTGCCAACTCCGACCCGAACTGAAATCACCGGCGTGAATCAGGCAGTCCCCAGCCGGCAGTTGCAACTCTGTATGGCGTCCATGGGTATCACTGATCAAAACTAAGCGCATTCAAGCCTCCTTTTATCGCTGTGTGCCTCAGTATAGCAAGCTGAATAGAATTTCTGTTTGTGGCTTGGGTCACCTGCTGCAATCAGCTAAGATACCGCCCCCTTATTGAGCTCTATTGCCTTTCTACTTTGCGCCCGAGGTTTTTCGATGTCTGTCACCAAGCCTGTTTCTTTTTATCCCGGTCAACGCTGGATCAGTGATGCCGAAATTGACCTGGGACTAGGAACGATCCTGCAAAGTGACCGGCGCAGCATCACACTCTTGTTTCCCAGCAAGGGTGAAACCCGCACCTACTCGACCAGCACTGCGCCCCTGACCCGCGTACTCTTCAGCCAGGGCGACACCCTGACGCATGAAGACGGCTGGCAAATGAAAGTTGAAGCCAGCAAAGAGATTGATGGGCTACAAGTCTATTTGGGGCAAACCCCAACCGGCGAGTCAGTAGAGCTGCCCGAAACCCAACTTGATTCAGAGATTCGCTTCCAGGGTCCACGCGAGCGCCTGCTCACCGGGCAAATTGATCGCAATAATGAATACACCCTGCGAGCCCTGGCACGCCAGGCACAAACCCGTTTAGCCCAAGACCCACTGCGCGGACTCAGAGGCCCCAGAATCGGCCTGGTGCCTCACCAGCTGTATATCGCGCATGAAGTGGGGCAACGCTTGGCACCTCGTGTTCTACTCGCGGACGAAGTCGGGCTGGGCAAAACCATTGAAGCCGGCATGATCCTACACCAGCAACTGATCACGGGGCGCGCCCAACGCGCCCTGATTTTAGTCCCCGCCAGCCTCTGCCATCAGTGGCTGGTCGAACTCCTCAGGCGCTTTGGTTTGCCCGTTACCCTGCTGAATGCGCAACGCTTGCAAGATGAAGAAGCCGCTTTTAGTGGTACACAACTGGCTTTGGCCAGCTTGGATTGGCTGACCCAGGATGATGCCGCCTTCACCGCAGCCCAAGAGGAAAGCTGGGATCTACTCATTGTCGATGAGGCCCATCACCTCAGCTGGTCGCCTGCTCAAGCCAGCCCCGAATACCTGCGAGTGCGCACGCTCACTGAGCAGATTCCAGGGGTGCTACTCCTCACTGCTACTCCAGAACAAACCGGCGAAGCCAGCTTTTATGCGCAACTTCACCTGCTTGATCCTGCTCGTTATCCCAGCCTTGAAGCCTTCCAGGAAGAAGAGCAGGCCTATCGCAGCTGCGCGCAAGCCATTCAAGCATTGGAGCGCCTAGAACCTTTGGACAGCGAAGCACGCCAAAGGCTACTGGCACGCATGAGTGCCGACAGCCAAGCTCTGCTCGCTACCCTTGAGCACCCAGAAAGCAGCGATGAACAGCGCGACCAGGCACGGCAGCAACTGATAGAACAGCTGCTGGACCGCTATGGCACTGGGCGAGTGCTCTTCCGCAACCGCCGCGCCAGCGTACCCGGCTTTCCCGGTCGTGAAGCTCATCCGGTTGGGCTGGAATGTCCCGATGCCTATTTAGACCTTTATACCAGCTATGCCCAGCCGCATCGGCAACTGATGGCGGAAGCCATGACCGGCACGCCCTGGCCTTTTGCCGCCCTCTACCCAGAACGCCTCTATGCCGCCGGAGCCTGTGAAGCCGGTGACTGGTGGTCCTTTGACCCCCGCGTCACCTGGCTAGAAGAAAAGCTGCAAGCTCTGCAGGGTGAGAAGGTTTTGCTGATCTGCGCCCATGCCGAAACAGCTTTAGAACTCAGCGAAGCCCTACGCCGCCGTACAGGAATGCTGGCCGCTGTTTTCCACGAAGACATGGATTTGTTTGATCGCGACCGAGCGGCGGCCTGGTTTGCCGAACCCGCAGAAGAAGGCGGTGCACCCCTGTTAATCTGTTCCGAAATTGGCAGTGAGGGGCGTAACTTCCAGTTTGCGCACCATCTGGTTCTATTCGATTTACCCGCCCACCCGGATCTGCTTGAGCAGCGCATTGGTCGTTTGGATCGCATTGGGCAAACGCATAGCGTGCAGCTACACCTGCCTTATTTAGAAGCCACGCCTCAAGCTGACTGGCTGGCTTTCTGCGATCAGGGTCTGGATCAGCTGACTTGCCCGCGCCCCGTCGCAGCGACTTTATTTAAAGAGCATCAGGAAGCTATTGTGCAGCTGCTGAACGGTGACTTGAGTAGCGACCAGCTCCTGCCCCGCATTCAGGATGCGCGTGATGCAGCTGAAATTGAACTAGAAGCCGGCCGCCATCGCCTACTTGAGCTGGCCTCGCACCGCCCTCAGGTCAGTGCAGAGCTGGTAGAGCAACTCGAAGCCGCCGACCAGGACGCCAAGCTGCGCGAGTTTCTTGAAGTCGCTCTGGATGTTTACCGCGTGCACAACGAAGACCTGGATGCCCACACCTGGTATCTCAAACCAGGTCGTGAAACCGACACCGCCATTTTTACCGATGTGCACTTCGACTTGGAAGAAGGCAACTCAGCCACCTTCTTAAGAGACAAGGCCATGGCGAGGGATGACCTTCACTTCCTAACCTGGGAGCATCCGCTCACGCGCAACTGCCTGGAAGCCGCGACCACCACGGTCAAAGGCAATACCAGTGTTGCCCTGCTGAAAAACCCCAAGCTGCCTGCGGGCACGCTACTGCTGGAAGTTTTCTTCTGCCTAGACCTGCCCGAGCACTCCATTGACCTGGAACGCCATCTGCCACCTCAAAGCCTGCGCCTACTGCTAAATACTCAAGGCCAGAATATGGCGGCAAGCGTGGGCTTTAAAGGGTTATCCAAGCAGCTGGTCAGGATGAAAAAAGGGCTCGCGCGGGAAGTTATCAAGCTGCGCCTTGATCAACTACGCCAGCTACTGGATGAAGCCGAGCGCCAGGCCAATGAGCAGCTCCCTTCCTTGATTGAAAAAGCCCAGCAGCAAATGCGCGACCATCTGGACCCTGAAATCGCCCGCATTACGGCCTTGGCGCAACATAACCCAGCCGTTCGCGAGCAAGAGGTCCAGCGCCCCACACAGTTACGCTGCCAACTTGATCAGCAGATCAATTCTGCCAGGCTGCGTATGGATGCGTTACGTGTCATCGTGACGGCTGGGCCTGATGAGCACTGATGTGGCTTAGAAAATTGCAGCCAAGGCTGCATCCAGCTCGGGGTAATGGAACTCAAACCCCGCCTCCTGCAGGCGGGCTGGCAGCATACGGTCACTGACCAGCAACAGCTCCGCCATTTCGCCAAACATCAGCTTGAGCATGAACTCTGGCATAGGCAAAAAGGCCGGACGCTTTAAAGCCCGCCCCAGGCTTCGAGTAAATTCTGCATTAGTGACCGGCTGAGGCGCACTGGCATTAAAGGCCCCTTGCTGGGTGTCGTTTTCCAGCAGCCATAAATAGATGCGTGCCATATCTTCGCGGTGAATCCAAGGGAACCAGTGTTTGCCCTGGCCCAGGGGGCCGCCCAGCCCTAGCTTGAAAGCCGGTAGCATTTTTTTCAGAGAACCCCCGCCTTGGTCCAACACCACGCCGGTGCGAACTCGGCAAACCCGAACACCCAGTTTTTCTGCCTGCAAAGCCGCTGCTTCCCAAGCCGCGCAAAGGTCATGGGTAAAACCTGGGGTGGGCGCGCTGGATTCAGTAATTTCCCGATCACCCTGTTCACCGTAATAGCCGACCGCCGAAGCCGACAAGAGCACCCTAGGCGGCTGCAGGCTTTGCTCCATCCAACTGACCAGCTGCTGCGTGGTGTTTACTCTTGAAGCAACCAGTTCTTTTTTGCGCGCTTCACTCCAGCGCTGATCGGCTATGCCTGCCCCAGCCAGGTTAATAACGGCCTCTATAGATCCAGCTTCCAACTCATTGAGCTGATGAATAAAGCCTTGAGCCCCGTCAGGAAGTCTCGGCTTAAGCTGACGCGTCCAGATAATGACTTCATGGCCTGCTGCCGCCAGCAGCGGACACAGGGCCTGGCCAATAAATCCGGTTCCACCACTGATCAATACTCGCATAACAGCCTCCAACAATTTATACTATACCTATACAATAATTGAACGCCGATGGTTTCGCTAGACCTCAAGGCTATTTTAATTACTACAGGACTCTCTGAGTATGGCAGGATTTCATCCCTTTGCAGTCATTGGTGCCGGCCTTGCCGGCCTGGCCTGTGCACGCACCCTAACCGAGCAGGGCTTCAGTGTTCAGGTGTTCGAAAAAGCACGCGGTCCCGGTGGGCGCCTATCTAGTCGACGTCGTTTAGACACCACCTTTGACCTAGGCTGCCAAGCCTTAACGGCTCAGCACCCTGACTTTGCCGCCCAGTTGCAAAGCTGGGAAAACCTGAATTGGGTCGCACCCCTCGCTGAAGGTGGGTCTGCACGCATTGGCCAGCCGCGCATGAGTGCACTGACCCGCCATTTAAGCGAAGGGCTGGCGCTCCACTGCCAGACCCGCATTCAGACACTGGAAAAAACAGCACAAGGGCTGTGGCAGCTCACTGATGATCAAGGCCGCACCCTGGGTCCTTTCGCGGCCGTGATTCTAGCCACTCCAGCGGCCCAGGCCCTACCCCTTTTGAGCCCCGCCTCACCCCAGCTTGCAGCCCAGATTCAACCGGTTCGTGAGGCACCCATATGGGTGGGCTACTTCGCTCTTAAACACCTCCCGAACCCCAGCTTTCTAGCTCTTCAACCGGATGGAGAGGTCTT
>SKOQ01000068.1 GCA_007119985.1 Marinospirillum sp. | reverse complement strand
ATCTTCACTGGCTGAAATCAACAGCAAAATATGGCCTTGTTGGCGGTGCCAATCCAAGAGCGCATAGGCTGCTGGATAAATCTGTTGGATCAGCTGCTGGTGCACCAAGTGGTTGGCCGCATGTTGCACTTCATCTATCGATCGCCCCTTGAGCGGGGAAAGATTCAGGCGCAGATAAGCGAGCATATCCAAATCACCCTGTTCATATTCGCGCATCATGGCCTGGTGCTGAGGCCAGAACTGCTGATCTTCAATCCAGCCAAGACGCTGCATTTCTTCAGCCCAACTTTGTGAGCTATCCGCAGCCAGAAGAGTATGATCCAGGTCAAAAATCGCGAGCGACACAGTCGGCGTAGCAGCAGGGACAGCGGGCATTTTCAGAGACATAGCCTCTCCAATTAAAAGGTCATCACAAGCAAGCCTGAGGTCATCAACACCAAAGCCGCTAGCTTTAAAGGGCTCAGTGATTCTTTAAACAACATCATTCCACCTAGCGCACCTAAAGGAATCGAAGCCTGACGTAGTGCCACGATCATGCTGACTTGATCGGTCATCGTCATCGCCAACAACACGAAACCATAGGTGCCTAAAACCAACACGCCTGCGGTGATAAAGCCTCTTTTCTGGCCTCCCCAGAGCTGACTGAGTGCGCGCTTTTCACTGGGCATCCACCAGACAACAGGCAGCATCCACAGCAGAGAGAACCAGGCCTGCAACACCATATAATGCACAGAAGAAACCACTGGCTGGCCTAGCTGCTGATTCATCAGCTGCATCGCTCGCTGGTCCACGAGGGTATAGCCTGTTGTCCCCAGTGCAGCCAAGAGCGCAAAACCCAGAGCGGGAGTCCAATAGTGGCGTAAGCGAATATCCTTAAGGCGCACAAAAGGCAGCAGCAAACTGGCCAGCACTATCATCACGAGCGCCACCCACTGGCGTGCAACTAAAAACACGGCCTCCAGCAATAGCCAGCCAACGAGAGGAACCAGCAGCACTGGCAAAGCGCGGGCTAAGGGATAGAGCACACTGACCGCACCACGCGCATAAGCCCAGGCCAGTCCGGCCAGATAGATAGCCTGAAAAAAACCAGAAAGCAGCAGCCACCACCAGAAAAGAGCAGGCAAGGCAACATAATCAGGCTGCCAAAACAGTGAAGGCGCAAAGATCAACCCACCGCTGAATAGGGCAAGGGTGAAAAAAGCCAGCGATGGAGCCTGCCCCTTACCGAGCAGGTTCCAACCTGCATGCATCGCCGCTGAGCAGAGCACCAGCGCCACAGCAAGACTGGTCATACTGGAAGCTCCAGGCTGACGCCACCCACCATCATGCTTGACGCCATGCCTGACCTCGACTCAGCAGCAGGTGACTGCCTAACGCATGCAGGAGCTTCACCACCAAGGAAGTCAGCAGAATCAACACCGCCATCGCGGCGGCCTGCGCAAAATAACCGGCTTCATCGAGATGCAAAACAGCCACCGACGCCATACGTGTTTCTGGGCCATAGAGAAAGATGACGGCTGAAACCGTGGTCATCGCATTCACAAACAAGTAAACCGAAATATCCAACACAGCCGGTAAGGAAACAGGCAAGGTGACGCGCCGATAGGTTTTCCAAAAGGGTACCTTCAGTGACGCCCCTACAGATTCAAACTCACGATCCAGTTGCTTTAACGCCGTGATAGAAGTGATGTGGCAGACGGTATAAAAATGCACCAGGGTATTCAGCACCAGTAGGGCCAGCGTGCCATACAGGATATTCAGCGGGTTCAGCGGATGATTAAAAAAGAAGATATAGGCCAAACCGAGCACCATACCCGGCACCGCCATCGGCAGCATGGCCATCAAATGCAAAGACTGGCGCAAGGGCGCAAAATCGCGGGTTTTCTCGATCATCCAAGCCGTTGTAAAGATAAACAAGGTACCGATCAGCGCCACACTGAAAGCCATTTTGAGTGAGTTACTCCAAGCCTCCCAGCCCCCTCCGGCCAAACCACTGAATTGATAATGCTGCAAGGTCCAGCTCAGATTGTAGGGCCAGAACTGAATCAGCGAGGCGTAGATCGCCGTCCCTATAACCAGCAGAATAATGCCAACCATCGCAAAACAAAAAACAGTGAAAAAACCGTCTATCCACGGCCGTGATTCAGGCTGGTAAGGCACAGCACGAGATGTCAGGCTGGCCTGCTGTTTTTTCTGTACCCAGCGATCGGCGATAAAAGCCAGCACCGCGGGGATCAGCAACACGACACTCACGACAGCCCCCATCTGGAAATTCTGCTGACCCACCACCTGACGATAAATATCCGTAGCCAATACATTGTAATGACCGCCAATCACGGCCGGCACACCAAAATCCGTGATGGCCAGCGTAAAGACCACAAAGGCGCAGGAAATCAGGCCGTAACGGACACCAGGCAGAGTCAGCGTCAGAAAAGTACGCCAGCTGGGGGTTTTCAACGCTCGCGCTGCCTCATAAAGGCGTGCATCACTATTGGCCATGGCCGTGGTCAGAATCATCAGCGCATGAGGAAAAATCCAAAAGCACATCCCCATAATAATGCCGATCGGACCATAGATGCTCTGATCACCCAGTAATCCCTTCATATAGCCCTGATTGCCGAAGAGATACACAAGACTAATGGCAGGCAACAACGAGGGAGCAAGAATGGGCAGCAGCGCCAGCACGCGAAAAAGCTTTTTACCCGGCATGCGCGTGCGCGTGATGCCGTAAGCACAGAGAAAGGCGCAGCTGACCACGATCAGGGTTGTCGTCATCGCAACAAAAAATGACTGGAAAATCGAGCGAGATAAGGCAGGTGTGGTGAAGTAATCAATGAAGTTCGCCAAACCTATCCATTGCCCACTGGCATCCTGCACACTCTTGCTCAGCATGGTCATCAAGGGCAAGGCCAGACCGACAAGCAACAAGAGCAGTGCCAGCAGAAGCAGCATCAGGCTCAGACTTTTTTCACTGAACCAAGTCAGCCGCATCGTGCCCAGCATGGCAGAAGGAGAAGACAGCGACTGACGACTCATCTGGCTTCTCCAGCAAAGACTTGCAGCTGATCTTGCGGCCAATAAAGATCGAGCCGTGTCTGCGGCTGAAAGGTGCAACCGACCCCCAGTGGCAGGTCGAACTGCAATTCCGCCTGATGCTGAGTTAAAACCAGATGCAGACGGACAAAAGCACCGAGAAATTCCACTTCATTGACTCTAGCCTGCAGCCTATAGGCGACCTGATCGGTTGGAGGTTGCAACTGGATGGCTTCTGGGCGAATCGCTAAACAAGCCTGCTCCCCGACGGGAACACCATGCGCTCGACTCAGGTCCATCTGCTGCTCACCCAGCCTGATAGCCCGATCACTGATGACTTCCACTTTGAGCAGATTCATGCGCCCGACAAAGCTGGCCACAAAAGCATTGGCTGGACGCTGATAGATCTCTTGTGGCGTCCCGATCTGCTCAATGCGGCCCTGATTCATCACCACAATACGATCGGCCAGTGTCAGTGCTTCTTCTTGATCATGGGTCACCATAATCGTGGTGACACCCAGATCACGCTGCAGCTTCTTGAGCTGCTGACGCAGGTGCACGCGCACACAGGCATCCAGTGCAGAAAGAGGTTCATCAAGCAAGAGCAGGCTCGGCTCGGTCGCCAAAGCACGCGCCAGCGCCACACGCTGCTGCTGACCTCCAGATAACTGCGCTGGAAACTGATGCACTGCGGCTTCCAGACCAATCAACTCCAGCAGCTCTTGCACTCGCTGTTGAATCCGAGCTTTAGGCTGGCGCTGATTACGCAATCCATAGGCAATATTGTCAAACACGCTGAGATTGGGAAAGAGCGCATAGGACTGAAAGACGATGCCAAAGTCGCGCTGCTCAGGCGGTAGATGGGTAATATCCCGCCCTTGTTGCAACATACGACCTGCACTTTGTGGCTCTAATCCAGCAATCGCACGCAAGAGCGTGGTCTTGCCGCAGCCTGAAGGGCCAAGAAAGCAGATAAATTCACCTTCTTCTACCTGAAGGTCGATCTGGTGCAGGGCGGTAAAGTCACCAAAGTGCTTGGCAATCTGTTCCAGCTGCAAGCAGCTGGAGACAGGTTGAAGGAGCGAAGCAAAAGAAGGGTTGAGCGCATTCATCAGTCTCTCCTTAACGACGTTCCGTTTTACCATCGTAACGGCGCTGCCACTCGCGCAGAATACGATCTCGGTTCAATGCGGCCCAGCTAAAGTCGTTATCGATCATGCGATCAATGATATCGGTAGGATAGTTAGGCAAGGGCTGCGCCACTCCCGGCATGGCCACCACCGCATAGCCCTCGTTATAGAGCTCATTCGCTTCACGCGTTACCGCCCAATCCATCAGTCTTTGTGCTGCCTCAAGCCGTGGTGTGCCACGCACTATCGCTGCGGCTTCCATATCCCAGCCTAAGCCTTCAGAAGGAAAGACCACTTCAACAGGTGCGCCCTGCGTTTTCAGACGCGCAGCACGGAAGGCAAAGGACACACCGACGACCGCCTCACCTGACGCAGCCAAATTACAAGGGGCTGAACCTGAGTGGGTATAGCGGCTGATATTCTGATGGAGGCGATCCATATAATCCCAGCCTTGTTCTTCACCCCAAAGCTGCATCCAGCTCGCCACATCCAGGTAGCCAGTGCCGGAAGAACTCGGGTTAGGCATAATCACCTGACCACGGTATTCAGGACGCGTGAGATCTTCCCAGCTGGTCGGACGTGGGATACCACGACGCGCACCTTCGATGGTGTTGTAGCAAATCGCAGCAACCCAGGCATCCATCCCCACCCAAGTCGGCGGTGTCTGCTGGCTCACAAAACGCGACTCCAGTAGTTCGACACCTTGAGGCGCATAGGGATGGAGCAGATTTTCGTCGTCCAGAATCAGTAAACTGGTTGCCGCCAAGCCCCAGATCACATCAGCGCGTGGGTTGTCTCTTTCTGCAAGTAGGCGGGCGGTCATCACACCGGTGGAATCGCGCACCCAACGTATACGTATATCTGGGTTGGCCTGCTGAAAGCGCTGGGCATATTTTTGCAGATCATCAGATTCGATGGCGGTATAGACAGTCAGTTCAGTGACAGCTGCAGCGGCGCTGGCTCCCAATAACAGTGTGGCACCCAGCAGGGCTTGTCGGCATTTTTTCAATAAAGGTAAAGTTTTCATCTTGGCCTCCATGTTGGTCTAGACCAAGAATTTAGCCCGCCCCCATGACAGCGCCGTGACACTTTATTGAAGCTTCCATGCCGCCGCGCTTACAGGCAACCTTCCGTTTCAGCGCAGATGATCTCAGGCATGCTGGGTGGTAATCCGAACCGTCATCACATCCTGCAGCCAGTATTCCTCATCATATTCAATCACCTCGCTCTGAGCCGTTGCACTGCGACGCGTGATATACAAGCCTGGGCTACCAGGCGTCACACACAAGGCGGCGGCTTCCTCATGCTGCAAAGCCGTTGGCGT
>SKOQ01000126.1 GCA_007119985.1 Marinospirillum sp. | reverse complement strand
GCTTCCTTGCTTCCTTGCTTCCTTGCTTCCTTGCTTCCTTGCTTCCTTGCTTCCTTGCTTCCTTTTATTTAAAACGCCTCCCATCGAGGAGCTCTTGCACCCGTGGCAGCATGACGAGTTCCAAGGCCAAAGGCATTTTAGCGCCAGGTACCACCAGGGTATGCGGGCGAGACATAAAGCTATCTTTGATCATCGCCAGTAGATAAGGAAAGTCTATCTTTTTGGGGTCTCGAAAACGGATAACGACAAAGCTCTCATCGGCAGTGGGCACGGCGCGTGGCTCGAAAGGGTTGGACGTATCCACCACAGGCACACGTTGAAAGTTGATGTCCGTACGCGAGAACTGAGGCAGGATCAAGCGCATATAGTCCCCCATGCGCGCTTGAATGCTCTCGATGACCGCTTCTTGTGAATAGCCGCGTAGCTTGGTATCTCGATCAATCTTTTGTATCCACTCTAGGTTGATCGAAGGCGCGACGCCGATCAGCAGATCAACATACTGGGCGATATTGATGTCATCGGTCACCAGGCCGCCATGCAAGCCTTCATAGAGCAGCAGGTCGGTGCTTTCCGGGAGTGAAGCCCAGGGTGTAAAGGTGCCGACTTGATAGCCTGCTTCCACCAACTCCTTGTCTTCTGCATGAATATAGTGACGATAGCTACCCGTACCTGCTTGGGAGTATTCGAGAAAAAGTGATTCCAAGCGATCGAGCAGGTTGGCCTCAACCGCGAAATGCGAAAGCGACTCTTCTCGCTCAGGTTGGCGTGCGAGCAGTCGCTCTAGTTCAGAGCGGGTATAGCGATGAAAGCTATCACCATGCACAAAAGCGGCTTTGACATTTTGGCGCGCAAACATACGCGCAAAAGCATCTTTGATTGTTGTTGTACCGGCACCTGAAGAGCCAGTAACAGCAATGATTGGATATTCGCGAGACATAGCTAGTCTGCCTTCACCAGTGAAAGGAAACCGGCAGGGACGGCGACTGGGCGGCGACTCTGATAATCAAAAAAGACCAGACCCACCTTGGCTAGGGCGATGACTTCACCTTGTGAGTTAGTGAGACGATGGTAGATCTCAGCCCCTTTGGAAGAGAGATCGCCTAACGAGAGCTCTAGGGTGAGTTGCTGAGGATAAAACCCCTCGGCGCGATAGTTGACCACTAGCTCGGCCACCACGAGGCCGCAGCCATCGAGATTGATTTCTGTATAGCCAGCTTGGGCTAACCATTGGCAGCGCCCTTCATGCAGCAAAGAGACAAGAGTGTCATGCCCCAAGTGTTGGCCATAGTTGATATCACTAATTCTCAGCCCGATTTGGGTGCTAAACAGCACTGGTTGAGGGAAGTCTAATTGCGTTCTCGCCATGAGTTAAAAGCTCCTAGAGTAAAGTAGACGGGTCCAAGCGGATAGAATGAACAGGACGCGGTCTGGAGTTGATCAGCGAAGGTCAAAAAAGCCCAGACTTGGCTGGGCTCAATGGAGAATAAGAGAAAACGCTATGCAGCTTACTCTGTGCCTTCTTCACGCGCAATGGCGCGATATCCGATATCTTGGCGGTAAAAAGCGTCTTTCCAGCTAATCTTTGCGGCCTGTTGGTAAGCACGGCGCTGCGCCTCGCCAACGGAATCACCTAAAGCGGTGACGCACAACACCCGTCCACCTGAAGTCACCACGGCATCGCCTTCCAGCTGGGTGCCAGCGTGAAACACCTTCACCTGAGCTTGTTCTGTGCTGGGCAGTCCGCTGATCACATCACCCTTGTTATAGCTGTTGGGGTAGCCGCCAGCCGCCATGACCACGCCCAGTGCAGCTTGCGGATTCCACTCGGCGGTGACTTGATCCAGCTTCTGCTCGAGTGCAGCTTGGCAGAGCGCGACAAGATCAGAGTCTAAGCGCATTAAGATGGGTTGAGTTTCTGGATCACCGAAGCGGCAGTTGTATTCAATCACCTTGGGTGCGCCTGTTGGATCAATCATTAAACCGGCATACAAGAAGCCAGTGTAAGGATGTCCTTCAGCTGCCATGCCGCGCACCGTGGGCCAGATGACTTCTTGCATCACGCGCTCATGGACAGCGGGCGTCACAACGGGAGCAGGTGAGTAGGCACCCATGCCGCCTGTATTGGGGCCGCTATCGCCATCGCCAACACGCTTATGATCTTGGCTGGTAGCCATAGGCAGTACATGCTCGCCATCGACCATCACGATAAAGCTGGCTTCTTCACCTTCCAAAAACTCTTCGATGACCACGCGCGCGCCAGCATCGCCAAAAGCGTTGCCAGAGAGCATGTCACGCACAGCCTCTTGTGCTTCTTTAAGCGTCATCGCCACAATCACGCCCTTGCCTGCTGCCAGACCGTCGGCCTTGATGACAATGGGGGCCCCTTTTTGATCTAGGTAAGCCAGAGCTTCATCCACTTGAGTGAACACAGCGTATTCAGCTGTAGGAATCTGATGACGGGCAAGAAAATCCTTAGTAAAGGCTTTGGAGCCTTCTAGTTGCGCCGCACCCTTGCTTGGGCCAAAGATCGCTAAACCACGCTGCTGAAAGAAATCGACCACGCCAGCTACTAGCGGGATTTCAGGGCCGACGAGGGTCAATGCAATTTGCTGCTGTTCAGCAAAGTCAGCTAAAGCCGCGAAATCCAGTGGGTCGATGTTGATATTGGTTACCTTGGACTCTAGGGCGCTGCCGGCATTGCCGGGCGCCACAAAAACTTCGTTGACTGCTGCTGATTGAGCGGCTTTCCACGCCAGTGCATGTTCGCGTCCGCCGCTGCCTAAGACTAAAATTTTCATCATAATTTCCTAAGTGCTGTGATCTCAAGGGTCGGTCAAAAAAGGTGGCTTGCCTTATGGAGGCAGGCCAGTCCTCGATTTTGCTTGGGCTGATCCAGATTGATGAAACAACCGCACTGAAAGCAGAGCCGAGTTCAAAAGTCAGAATGGGAGGATTATCGCAGATTTTTTGCTTCAGGGCTTGTGCTCGGTGATGGAGAAGGAGGGGGGAGGTTCAGAAGACCATTGAAGAATAAAAGAGCGGCTCGTCCGGTTTGGTTGGCGCTATTAAGAAGAACCTTCTTTAAAAGCAGTTTTTACGAGATAAATCACTTTTTTTGCTTTTACGGTTTGACCCTTATTGTGCGGTGCACTATATTGAAGTTGTGTTGTTGCATTGCAGCAAACCATCATTTTCGTTGTTCAGGAGGTTGCACACTATGTTTGATAAAATGTTTTCCGACATGCAGTCCATGATGAAGCCCTATCAAGAAACTTGGAATGGTCAGCAGTTCAAACCCGTCGCTAATCTCATGATGATTCAGGCGAAGGCGATGGAAAAGCTAGGCAGTGAACAGGCGCGTTTTTATACCGAATGCGTCGAAACTTTTTCTAAGCAGCTGGATGGCCCAGCAAAAGGCAAGGATGCGGCAGGTCTGCAAGAGGCGCAATTTAACCTTGCCCAAGACCTGCAAGATCGCGTCGGTCGCTTGTTCAAGAATAATATGGATATTCTGACCGAAGCACGTGAAAAAGCCAGTGCTGAGCTGGAAGTGATCAAGAGCCAGGCGGCCAAGGTGGCCACGCCGAGCTGAAGTCTCTGAGTTTTACAGCCAGGTAACAGCTGACTCCCTCTGTCTGAAGCCTGCTGTTTCGCCCAGTCTATGATGGACTGGGCTTTTTTATGCCTGTATTGCGTCCGTGAGGTTAGTTTTCTGAGCGAGGGTCAGCATCATCTCCCTCATTCGCGGCAGGGCGGTGTAGATTCTGTCCTGAGAAGGTTTTCCACAGCAGCAGGTTTTGCTCCGCAATTTTGCGCATGACTTCCATGGGGGTCGTAGCCTGCATGGGGTTGGAGCGCATGGCTTGTTGCATTTGTTGGCGCAGAATTTTTTGCTGCTCCATAAAGGCGGTCACGCTTTGCTCAAGATAACCACCCATGCTGGATTGCATGCTATCCCCATAAAAGCGAATCAGCTGTTGCAGTACCTTGTTGCTGAACATCGGGCTGCTGGCGCCTTCTGTCTCACGGTTTTCTTGCTCGGTGATGATTTGCAGTAGAATGTGGCGTGTCAGATCATCCCCAGTTTTGGAGTCTTCAACGCGAAAGTCTTCACGCTCAACGATCAGTTGGCGAATATCTTCTAAAGTGACATAACGACTTTGTGATGTGTCGTATAGGCGTCGATTGGCGTATTTACGAATGACTCTCAAAATATCTACCTCGCTATGACTGGGAGTGACCCCTTGTTATTCTGCTCTGGCTACTGGCGCTATCCTAGCACGAATAGTGATTGCTTCTTGAGATCCTGTTAGGTTAATTTAGATCTTAGACTAAGCAAAGGAGTCTATCGATGTTACTGAAAATTCGTAAAAGCAAAGCGATTCACTTTAAAAGTAACGATACCCCGAAAGGGCGCTTGATTAATCTGAGTAGTCATTTATATATCAATCTCCATCAAGTGACTGAGCTGTCTCACTATACGCTCAAGCAGACGCAGGAAGTGCTCAGCCTAGATGGCACGCATCAAGTGGTGCTCGAAAGTGGCACCAAGGTGCTGCATTTTACTTTGGTGCCGACCTTCGCTTCTTATCCGGATAAAAAAGATCCGCAGCGCCGTATCCACGAGCGTCGCTTCTACACGGTTTACTTCACACCGGAAGCACACGAAGATTATGCAGTGTTGCGCCAAGTGCTGAATGGTCAGGTGTTTAATAGCGACGATTAACAGCCTGCTGTTGCAAGCAAAAAAGTAAATAAAAAAAGCTGACCTCGGTGTCAGCTTTTTTTTATGGGCCAGAAAGACGGGCCTGAGACTGAGGTGGTTCTTCTATAGGCCGATCAATATTGGCAGGTGGCTTGGCCTTCACGCTCAACACAAAGATTGTAATAGCGGCCTTGCAAAGTGCTGCGGCGCTGGCTTGAGTTGCCCTGATGGTGCAGGCCTTCTTCTTGTGCTGCGACACTGATCCATTGTCCAAGGGTAACGAGAAGGGTGGATTCCGCTCCTGTCACGGCCCAGTCTTCTGCTGAGCGGTTGAAGCTGTGACGCTTGCCATCTGCTCTGGGTGCGGCTTGTTGAGTTGAGAAGGTCAGGAGCACCCTCTGGCCTTGGGCTTGGAGCTGCACTTGTGTGCCTGCCTGTAGGTGAAAGTAATCTTGGGTGGGAGGGGCTGCGCTGTGTGTTTGCGTTAGTGGCAGGTAGAAATCCTGTGTCAGGCGAGCCTGTCCGCCCTCGATCAGTTGCAGCTGCTCAACCTGCTGGCGTTGGGTCGATCGCGTTCTTCCCTGGTTGGGTTGTGCCAGGTTTGTTGAAGAGCGCACCAGCACCACGCGGTAATTGCTCAGAGGTTGGTCAAGCAGGGGGATTAAGGTGAGTAGTGAATCGAGTTCATCGGCTGGACCGCTGAGAATCAAGCGCTGCCCTTGATGGCTGAGGTTCACCTGTGGAGAAAGATGCGCTCGCAGCTGCTCACTGACTTCGGTAGCGCTGCGATGCTCTAGATCGAAGGATTGAATCTGGCG
>SKOQ01000205.1 GCA_007119985.1 Marinospirillum sp. | reverse complement strand
TAGCTCAAAGGCGGGATATGATCAAACGCCATTTCTGGATCGGCACGCGTTGCCGGATTTTCAAGACGTTCGATAAAGTTCTCTTGCGTCAGCTGATACCATTCCAGCAGCTGTAGGTAGCGACGGATATTGGTGACATACACCACCGGCTCACGCCCTCGCGCATAGCCAAAGCGTGTTTGACGAAACCACTCACGCTCGGCCAGTAGCGGCAGATGACGCGCCACATCATCCCAAGAATCCGGATCAAAGCCTTGGCTCTGTGTGATTCGACGCGCATCTTCTAAATGTCCAAAACCTACATTATAAGCCGCCAAAGCCATATACAGGCGGTCTGGTTCAGGAATACGATCTGGCACGCGGTTGTATAAGCGACGCAGATAGCGGGCACCTCCCTCTATACTCTGATAAGGATCGAGGCGATTCACGCCCAGCTCGGCAGCGGTGCGCTGAGTGAGCATCATTAAGCCGCGTACACCTGTGGGTGAGACGGCATTGCGTCGCCAATGAGATTCTTGAAACCCAACCGCAGCCAACAAACGCCAATCCAGATCCTGGGCTTCACCTGCTTGGCGAAAATGCTCTTCATATAAAGGCAGGCGATTGCGCACATGGCGTAAAAACAAGGCCGCGCCCACATACTCCAGATGCTCTTCGTGTTGATAGTAGCGCTCACGGATCTGCTCGATCTTGCCCGAATCATGCGCCCAAGCCAGAAAATCATTGACTGTCCGCACCAGACCACCTTGGCTGGGCGTACTTAGCAGCCACACTAACTCAGTGTGCGCTTCAGGCTCAAAGCCAATGCCAACTTGTGGAAAGAAAAAGCGATTGATATTGAAGTCTTGGCTGGTGACCAGCGCATAATCCAGCTCACGCTCCTGCACGCGACGCAAGAGTTCAAGCGCATCCAGTTCGCTCGCCTCCATCCAGCTGAGTTCGGGATAGAGCGCCTGGGCTTCTCGCAGTATCTCTGCCTCACGCGAACCAGCGACCACACCTAGCTGCCCACCTTCTAAATCAGACCAGCTTCGTGGGCGTGCAGAACCACGTCGATACACAACCAGTTGATCGACTCGCAGCAAAGGCTGAGACAAGGTAAAGCTGAGCAAGCGCTCCTGTGTAATACCAACACCGCCTGCCGCCAGATCGACCTGGCCAGTCAATAAAGCCCGCTCCATTTCAACTGGGTAACTGGCACGCTGAATGCGCAGCTCAACACCCAGATAATCAGCATAAGCACGCACCAGCTCATACTCAAAACCAGCGTAGCCCTCACGGTACTCATAAAAGGTGGCGGGGGTATTGGGCATGATCACGCGCAGCTCACCACGACTGAGGACTTCAGCCAAGGCATCTTGATCACGAGGCTGAGTCAACCAGAAGAGCACGCCAGCAATGAACACAGCCCAGAGCAGTACTTTCTTTTTTTGCATAACACCTAGCTTTCAGCGTTCAGCCGAAGAGAAGAAACCTGAGCAGCCGCCACACTGCTATAAATAACGCATTAAAACACGTCATCAAAAACAATCAAAATTGACACTTTGCATCTATCAGATAGATTTTATTGCAGATCTCAGCGCATAACGTATTTTTATGTAACTCTAGCAAAGAGAGCCCACATTGGCTGTGCGCAGTGTCACAAATCCCCGTCAACAGGCAAGGTGCATAGCTCTTCTGGCTGCTTTGCGCTATCATTCGCCGCAGTTTTTCTCTGCTTTGATCCTTTCTTTCACTGCTCCTAATGAGGCTTTCGTAATGCTTGAACTGCGAGGCGCACCCGCACTTTCTGCCTTTCGTTCCACCAAACTCTTACAGCAGCTTCAAGCCAGCTGCCCCAGTGTGATCCAACTTGACGCTGAATACCGCCACTGGGCGGCGACCCAAGCGCCTTTAACCGAGCAGGAAACGCAGCTCCTCAACCAGCTCCTCGGTGCTCCACAAGCCGACCAGCAACCAGCACAAGAGGCACTCCAAGTGACTTTTGTGGTGCTGCCTCGCTTGGGCACACAATCTCCTTGGTCCTCAAAAGCGACGGATATTGCGCACAACTGCGGCTTAACCCAAATTGAGCGCTTAGAGCGCGGCGTGGTCTATCGTCTGACGCTGAGCAAGCCACTAAGCGCTGCCGAATCCTCGCGCCTTGGTCAACTGCTCCATGACCGCATGACTGAAACCCTGCTTCAGGGTGCTGTGGATGCTGCACACATTTTTGCCGCCAGCACACCTCGCCCTCTCACCAGCGTACCGCTTCTAGAAGAAGGGCGCAGCGCCTTAGAACAAGCTAATCGTGATCTTGGTTTGGCACTGGCTGAAGATGAAATCGACTACCTCTTCAGCAGCTTTAGCGATCTAGGACGCAATCCGAATGATGTTGAACTGATGATGTTTGCTCAGGCCAACTCTGAGCATTGTCGCCATAAGATTTTTAATGCCAGCTGGGTGATTGATGGTGAAGAAAGCCCTCACTCCTTGTTCGGCATGATTCGCAACACCTTTAAGGCTTCACCTGAAGGCGTTTTATCTGCCTACAAGGACAATGCCTCAGTGATCGCAGGCTTTGAAGCACCACGCTTTTTTCCTGAGCCTGCAACGCGCCAGTGGACTGCTGTCGAAGAACCCACCCCCATTTTGATGAAGGTCGAAACCCACAACCACCCGACAGCTATTGCGCCCTTTCCTGGTGCAGCGACAGGGGCAGGTGGTGAGATCCGTGATGAAGGCGCAACAGGTCGAGGCTCCAAACCCAAAGCGGGCCTCACCGGTTTTAGCGTTTCTAACCTGCGTATTCCTGATTTTGTGCAGCCTTGGGAAGGCGAAGACTACGGCAAGCCTGCCCGGATCGTTTCGGCACTGGATATCATGATTGAAGGTCCTCTCGGTGGTGCTGCCTTTAATAACGAATTTGGCCGCCCTAACCTGAATGGCTACTTCCGTACCTTTGAAGAAAACGCTATCGGCGCGAACGGCCTCGAGCGTCGTGGCTATCACAAGCCAATTATGCTGGCCGGCGGCCTCGGTAATATTCGTGCCCAGCATGTTGAAAAAGGGGAGATTCCCGTTGGCGCATTACTGATCGTTCTGGGCGGCCCCGCTATGAACATCGGTCTTGGGGGCGGAGCGGCTTCTTCCATGTCAACAGGCGCTTCAAGCGAAGATCTCGATTTTGCTTCTGTTCAGCGCGAGAACCCAGAAATGGAGCGGCGTGCCCAAGAGGTGATCGATCGCTGCTGGGAACTCGGCGAAGCCAACCCCATCTGCTTTATTCATGATGTGGGTGCAGGCGGTCTCTCGAACGCCTTGCCTGAACTGGTTAAAGATGGCGAGCGTGGCGGTCTATTCCAACTGCGCGCCGTGCCCAATGCTGAGCCAGGCATGAGCCCGCTCGAAATCTGGTGTAATGAAGCGCAAGAACGCTATGTCATGGCGATTGCACCCGATCAGCTTGAGACGTTTGATGCCTTATGTCGTCGTGAACGCGCCCTCTATGCTGTTGTCGGCGAAGCCACTGCCGCTCATGAGCTGCGTGTTGAAGACGGTCATTTCAACACAGCCCCTGTAGATCTGCCGATGAGCCTGCTCTTTGGTAAGCCACCAAAAATGCAGCGTACTTATCAAACACAAGCGCTAACACTGCCACCGCTCGATCTACAAGGCGTCACGCTACGCGAGGCAGCAGAGCGGGTATTACGCCTGCCCACGGTCGCGAGCAAAAGCTTCCTCATCACCATTGGTGACCGCAGCGTCGGCGGCATGACAGCGCGCGATCAAATGGTCGGCCCGTGGCAGGTACCCGTGGCAGATTGTGCTGTCACCACCACCACGCCACTGTGCGAAACCGGCGAAGCCATGGCGATGGGCGAGCGCACCCCCTTGGCGCTGATCAACCCAGCGGCCTCTGCACGCATGGCTGTGGGCGAGGCCATCACCAACTTGGCTGCCGCCTCGATTGCCCAATTAAGTGATATCAAGCTGTCGGCAAACTGGATGTCTGCCGCCGATCACCCAGGCGAGAACCAAGCCCTCTACCAGGCTGTTCATGCCATCGGCATGGAGCTCTGCCCTGCGCTGGGTATCGCCATCCCAGTGGGTAAGGACTCCATGTCCATGCGTACCGTTTGGCAAGATGAACAAGGCGCAGACAAGGCCATCACCGCCCCCTTATCGTTGGTGATCAGCGGCTTTGCGCCCGTCACCCAAGCGCGCGGCACTTTAACGCCTCAGCTACGTTTAGATCAAGGTGAGACAGATTTACTGCTGATTGATTTGGGCCGCGGCCAGAATCGTCTCGGTGGTTCAGCCTTAGCTCAGGTCTACAACCAGGTCGGTGATCTGGCGCCAGATGTCGATGATCCAGAGGATCTGAAAGCCTTCTTTGCCGTGATCCAAGGTTTGCATCAAGAAGGCAAGCTGCTGGCTTACCATGATCGTTCAGATGGTGGCCTACTGGCTTGTTTGGCGGAGATGGCTTTTGCTGGTCATACTGGCCTAGAAATCAAGCTGGATCTCCTGGCGCAGGATCATCAAGAAGCCCTCGCAGCGCTCTTCAATGAAGAACTCGGTGCGGTGATTCAAGTCCGTCAAACGGACACCGAAGATATCTTGATGCAACTGGCTGCCGCGGGCCTCGGTGAGGGTGTGCAAGTCATTGGGCAACCTAGCCAAGACCAGCAGATCAACTTCTCTTTAGAAGGCGAGAATCTGCTCCAAGCCTCGCGTGTTGAATGGCAGCGCGTTTGGTCTGAAACCAGCTATCGCATTCAGGCGCTGCGTGATAATGCAGATTGCGCGCAACAGGAGTTTGATAACCTGCTGGATGCCGCTGATCCCGGCCTCAACGCCAAGCTGAGTTTTGATCCAAACGAAGACCTCGCCGCCCCTTACTTGCATCTGAACAAGGCACCTCGCGTGGCGATTCTGCGTGAACAGGGCGTCAACAGCCATCAGGAAACGGCCGCCGCCTTTTATCGTGCAGGCTTCACTCCCGTTGATGTGCATATGAGTGAGCTGATCAGCGGTGAGCGTGATCTGAGCGACTTTATTGGCTTAGCCGCCTGCGGTGGCTTCTCCTATGGTGATGTTTTGGGTGCGGGCGGCGGCTGGGCTAAATCCATCCTCTTCAACGCCCAAGCGCGCGATGCCTTTGCCAGCTTCTTTACCCGTCAAGAGACCTTTGCTCTAGGGATTTGTAATGGCTGCCAGATGCTGTCGCAGCTGAAAGAGCTGATTCCAGGCACTGAGCAGTGGCCGCGCTTTGTGCGTAACCTGTCGGAGCAGTTTGAAGCTCGGGTTGCGCTTGTCGAAGTGCAAAAATCAGCCTCGATCCTGCTGCAAGACATGCAGGGTTCGCGTCTGCCGATCGCTGTCTCACACGGTGAAGGTCGTGCTGAATTTGCACATGCAGAAGATCAACAACAGCTTCAAGCCCAGCAGCAGCTGGCTTTGCGCTTTGTCGATCACTATGGTCGTGCAACCGAGCGCTATCCCTTCAACCCTAATGGTTCACCTGAGGGGATCACCGGACTAACGTCACGCGATGGCCGTGTCACTATCATGATGCCGCATCCTGAGCGCGTGGCACGCACCATCAATAACTCCTGGCACCCTGATGAATGGGGTACGCAAGGGCCTTGGCAGCGCTTGTTTGTCAATGCACGGCGCTGGGTGAACTAAAACACACCGACAGCACGCCCTTGAAGCCTGAAGGTGCTGGTCTGATGCTAGACCCGTACCTTCAGCTAAACACATCCGCCTTTAGAGGAAACGACCATGCCAGTAAAACGCTTTATTGCTGGAGCTGTGTGCCCAAAATGCGCGACGATGGACCGTCTCAAAGCTTGGCAGGAAAACGGACAGCAGCACCGCGAGTGCATCGAGTGCGGCTTTACTGATGCCATGTCACTTGAAGCCCCCAGCGAACTGCCCACCCGTGTCAACCAGACACAAGCCGATCCACGCGATGAGATTCAAGTGGTAAAGCTGGTGCAGCCTTAACAGAAGAAAACATAACAGACGAAAAGCAGGCGAAAAAAAGGCACTGAAAGCTCAGTGCCTGATTGATCGATTCGCCTGATCTTAACCTAAGGCGGCCGTAATGGTGTGATACTTCTCCATCAGCTCATCTTTGGTTTCAACATGGTTGGGATCTTTAGGAATACATTCCACAGGGCAGACATCCACACACTGTGGCTCGTCATAGTGACCGACACACTCAGTACACAGGTTGGGGTCAATCACATAGATCTCATCACCTTGAGAGATCGCACCATTAGGGCATTCAGGTTCGCAGACATCGCAATTAATGCATTCGTCAGTAATGTACAAAGCCATACACTTTGTCCTCTCTTTTCAAAATAGCGAGTGGCAATCAAGCCGGATTATATGTTGCTTTGTGGCGCAATAGGTGTGGCCACATTATATTTTTTATGAATAACCTGTGCGACTTTTGGGCTGACCAAACGAGTGATATCCCCGCCCAAGCTCGCCACTTCACGCACATAGGAAGCCGCAATAAAGCTTTTGCTTGGCGTTGGTGGCAAAAAGAGTGTTTCTACATCCGCTAACTGACGATTGAGTTGTGCCAAGGGCAGCTCGTAATCGACATCCGCCGCACTGCGCACCCCACGCACAATAAAGCGAGCCTGCTGCTTTCGCATCAGATCAATCAACAAACCAGAAAAGCCACACACCTCAACCTGTGGATAGGCTTGCAGCACTTCTCTGGCCAGATCCACTCTTTCTTGCAAGCTCAGCAAAGGACGCTTACCCGGACTGGCCGCAATCGCAACAATCAAACGATCAAAAAGCCCACAGGCACGCTCAATCACATCTTCATGGCCAAGCGTCAGTGGATCAAAGGTTCCTGCATAGACGGCGGTTTTCATCTTTAGGTTCCATCAACTTGAATATTTTATCAAAAGCAGCCACCTGAAGCGAACCAGAGCGTTTAAGACCCAACCTGAGGCGTCCGCCACAAACGATAGCTGACTTCTCCTGCTTGACGGGCCTTCTCTTCAACCCAACCGGCAGGCAGGATCACTTCAGCTTGGCGCGCACTCTGCTCAAGATAGACTAAAGCGCTTGGCGCTAACCAACCACGCGTGATCAGCTGATCCAATGCCGGTTGATGCAAACCTGCCGCAAAGGGCGGATCGAGAAACACCAGATCAAAGGGCGTGACAGGTGCCGTCGCCAACCAGTGCACAGCATCTTGTGCGATCAACTGTGCACGCTCACCCGCTAAAGGCAGCAGATGTTGGCGCAAATGCGCCACCGCTTTGGTATCACGCTCCAGCAACACCAGCTCAGCGGCACCTCGGCTCAGCGCCTCCGCACCCAACGCACCGGTTCCAGCAAAGGCATCCAGACAGCGCCGACCGGCCACTTCAAACTGTAACCAATTAAAGAGCGTCTCACGCACACGATCTGGCGTTGGGCGTAATCCAACAACCTCAGCTACGGGGAGTTTTCGGCCACGCCATTCACCAGCGATAATGCGTATTTGGCTGCTCGCCCCAACTTTCTTTTTTACCATATTGCATCAACAACCTATTCTGTCACTTGCTCTACGCCCGATCGCTGGTGATACCAGGATCGAAATCTTATACATTCCTCGGCAAGAGGGTGCTCGCTTCTACCGTCCTGAGCAAGCAGGTGGTAGGATACTCTATTCGTTCGCTAATGAAGATACAAAGAACTATGCTCGGACTATTTAAACGCAAAAAGAAAGAGGCTGAAGAGCAGGTTATCCCAGCTAAGGATCAGCCCGTCGCTGAGCCATCAGCCCAGCCAGATTCCTCCCACCCTGAACAAACGACTGAGGCAACATCAGCTGCCACCACTTCAGCTGCGTATGTGCCCCCTGTAGAAACCAAGCCAGCCATCACAGCGCCTGAACCCAGCCCAGCAGTTGAAAAAGTTGAGAAAAAAGGCCTTTTTGCCCGCTTAAAAGCCGGTTTATCCAAAACACGTAGCGGCTTGGCTGAGCTGTTTTTAGGTAAGCGTCAGCTGGATGACGAGCTGATGGAAGAGCTGGAAACGCGTCTTTTGATGGCTGATGTTGGTATGAAGGCCACGCAAGAGATCATTGCCACCTTGACACAAAAAGTTGAACGCAAACAACTACAAGATGCCCCAGCGCTTTATGAAGCATTAAAAGAAGAGCTCAAGGCGCTCCTGCGCCCAATTCAAGCGCCTCTTGTTGAGACACCACCCCAAGGCTTCACCTCCATTCTGATTGTCGGTGTCAATGGTGTGGGCAAAACCACGACCATCGGTAAGCTGGCCAAACGCTATCAGCAAGAAGGCAATAAGGTCATGCTCGCAGCGGGTGACACCTTCCGTGCCGCTGCCGTAGAGCAGCTCAAAATCTGGGGAGATCGCAATCAGGTTCCAGTCATTGCTCAGCACACAGGTGCAGACAGCGCGAGCGTGATTTTTGATGCTCTACAAGCCGCACAAGCCCGTCAGATGAATGTGCTGCTCGCTGATACAGCAGGACGTTTACACAACAAAAGCAACCTGATGGAAGAACTGGCCAAGGTGCGCCGCGTCATGCAAAAAGTCGATGCCCAAGCACCGCATGAAACCTGGCTGGTACTGGATGCCGCAACAGGCCAAAACGCACTGGCACAGGCACGCCAATTCCATCAATCCGTCCCGCTGACCGGCTTGATTCTGACCAAGCTAGATGGCACTGCCAAAGGCGGTATCGTCTTTGCTCTCGCTAAGGAACTGGCACTGCCTGTGCGCTTTATCGGTGTGGGTGAGCAGGTGGATGATTTACGTGTTTTTGATGCCGATCAGTTTGTTGATGCGCTGCTGGCTTTCGATGAACATGAAACAACAGGCGCATAACCCACGACATCCAGAGGGTAGCAGCGGACCAGGGAGGCCAGATGATCCACTTTAGCAATGTTTTTAAGCGCTATGAAAGCGGGCATGAAGCTCTGCAAAACGTCAATTTTCTGCTGAATGAAGGCGAAATGGCCTTCCTGACCGGCCACTCTGGCGCAGGCAAGAGCACGCTACTCAAGCTGATTATGCGTATGGAAGTGGCCACACGCGGCCAAGTGGTGATCGATGGCATCCCACTGAATACGATGAAAAAACGCTATGTGCCTTATCTACGGCGCAAGGTCGGGGTGGTCTTTCAGGACCACCAACTACTCTTTGATCGCAGCGTCTACGACAATGTAGCGCTGCCTTTGGTCATCGAAGGCATGCGCCCACAGGATATTGCCAAGCGTGTGCGCGCGGCGCTTGATAAGGTTGGGCTGCTCTCTAAAGAAAAGATGAATCCTATTATGCTTTCCGGCGGGGAACAGCAGCGTGTCGGTATCGCGCGGGCCGTCGTCAATAAGCCCCCCATTTTGCTCGCCGATGAGCCCACCGGTAATCTCGACCCGCAGCTATCGGCTGAGATTATGCAGCTGTTTCGTCAATTCAATGCGGTCGGCGTCACGGTGTTAATTGCCTCGCATGATATCGATTTGATCAGCCGGATGCGCATGCGCATGATGGCTTTACGCCAAGGGAGCTTGGCCCATGATGGAGTCATGGCTTGATGCAAAGAAAATCGGATTCTTCTCGCCCCAGTGGGGCCACCTTTGCCTATAAACCCAAGCGTGAATCTAACGCCTCAGTCAAAAAGGCGGCAGGCAACCGCTTGCGTTCAGGACCAGATCCACGGCAAAAAGGCCAGCCCACAGGCGCACAATTTAAAGAAATTGACCGTGCCACACGACTCGGTGCTTGGCGACGCCACCATATCAAAATGGCAGCAGATAGCCTGATGCGCCTGTTGCGTGCGCCCTTCTCCAGTCTGATGACCTGGGGGGTGATCGCCATTGCGCTTTCGCTCCCCGTTGGCCTGTATGTCTTTATGAGCAATGCGCAATTGGTCTCCAGCAATTGGGATGGCACAGCGCAGATTTCTCTCTATCTCCATGATCGTGTTCAGGATCGTCAGGGTCGAGAACTGGCCAACACGCTTCAGCTGCGTGATGACATCGCTGAAACCCGCTTTCTCTCGAAAGAGCAGACTCTGGCTGAGTTTCGCGAGTTTTCCGGCTTTGGTGAAGCGCTGAATTATTTGGATTCCAATCCTCTTCCTGCCGTGATTATCGTGCGGCCCAATGCCATGAGTGTGGAAGCCCAGCAAGCGCTGGTGGCACAACTGGATGAGATGGCCGAAGTCGAGGAGGCGCAGCTGGATCTGGCTTGGGTCAAACGCCTCTTCCATATTATGGAACTCGGCCAGCATATGATTGCCGCGCTGGGCCTACTGCTCAGTTTGGCTGTACTGCTAGTGATAGGTAACACCATCCGCCTCGCGATTGAAAATCGCCGTCAGGAGATTATCGTCGTGAAATTGATTGGAGCCACCGACGCCTTTGTTCGACGGCCTTTTCTCTATACCGGCATCTGGTACGGATTAGGAGGCGGGCTGCTGGCTTGGCTGCTGATCAACGCCTCACTCTTTTGGCTGGATGGCCCAGTTAAAGCACTGGCCAGCGCCTATGCCAGTGATTTTAGTCTGATTGGATTAAATGCTGGCGACTCGCTGTTACTGCTCTTTTCGAGTACACTATTGGGCTGGTTCGGGGCCTGGATCGCCGTCAGCCGTCACCTCGGTGAAGTCGAACCGCGCTAACCTTGGTGCATCCAATACAGGGATGAAGCGTATTTTGATGAACGGATCGGTGAACTCTTGACCCTTTCATCAGTCAGAATCAGCGTTGAATTTTTATGCATGACCTATTTTGGAGCTATTGTTCATGAGCACACAGCTACAAGCCGTTGATGTTTTTTCACCTGGTCGTGATCTCCAAGCTTATATCCAAACTGTCAATAGCATTCCTTTATTAAGTGCCGAAGAAGAGCAGCGGCTCGGTTATCGTTTACAAGAAGACGGTGATATCGAGGCCGCGCGACTGCTGGTGTTATCTCATCTGCGTTTTGTGGTGCATATTGCTAAAAGCTACAAGGGCTATGGTTTGCCCGAAGCGGATTTAATCCAAGAAGGCAATGTCGGCTTGATGAAGGCGGTCAAACGCTTTGATCCCACGATGGGCGTGCGTCTGGTCTCCTTTGCCGTACATTGGATCAAAGCAGAAATCCACGAATTTGTGCTGAAAAACTGGCGCATCGTCAAAATTGCGACCACCAAGGCCCAGCGTAAGCTCTTTTTTAACCTGCGCAGTGCAAAAAAGAGTCTCACTTGGCTGAACCAAAATGAAGTCGAAGCCATTGCCAGTGATTTGAATGTTAAACCAGAGACCGTCCGCGAGATGGAAGGCCGCCTCACCTCAATGGATGCCGCCTTTGATGGCCATGCACAAGAAGATGACGAGACAAGCCTGCCCTATGCGCCGGTCAACTATCTCGAAGATCATCGCTACAATCCAGCCGAGCAGATCGAACAAGCCAATAGTGAAGCCGATACGCATGATCGCCTCACCCTAGCGTTAGCTGAACTCGATGAACGCAGCCGCCATATCCTTCAGCAACGCTGGTTAAACGAGAGCAAAGCCACTTTGCATGAATTGGCGGATCATTATGGTGTCTCAGCCGAGCGCATTCGCCAGCTGGAGAAGAATGCGATGAACAAGCTCAAGCAGGCCATGCAAGAATCCGCTCTGATCGCTTAACTTCTTTCTATTTATCTCTACCTGCCCCCAATCAGCGACTGCTGACTGGGGGTTTTTAATGGCGCTCAGGCAAGCCTTCTGGTCAGGGGGCCGCCCTACGCCCTTAAAACCACCACCAGTAAATCAGCGGTAAGAAGATCGCCGTTAAAGCCCCCGTTAAACTCATCGCTAAAGCGGCAAAGGCCGCCGTTTCTTCACCCTCTTGCAAAGCGGTTGCGATGCCCACCGCATGGGCATTCAGCCCTAGGCTTAAACCTCGCGCAGCAGGCAAATGAATCCCCGCCCACTTTAATAGCATAGGGGCCATCATTGCGCCGAGCACACCCGTCAGCATGACAAACACCGCCGCCAGCGCTGGTGCGCCGCCAAGATCCTCAGCCAATAGCATAGCAATGGGCGAAGTCACCGATTTTGGTGCCAATGCAGCAAGCAAAGCCTGATCTGCACCCAGCATCCAAGCGAGGCTGAGCGTTAAGGCAACCGTCGTCAGGCCACCCACGAGCAGAGCAATCAATAAAGGCCAAAAATAGCGGCGAATACGGGCCAGTTGACTATAGAGGGGAACCGCGAGCGCCACAGTGGCTGGGCCTAAAAAGAGCCAGAGCATATCGACTGAAGCCGAGTAGGTGGCAAAATCCATTTGCACCGTATAGAGAATCAGCAGCACCAACCCAACACCCACCAGTACTGGTTGCAAGAGCACCGAAGGCCAAACACGACGCAACTCCAGCGCCAGCTGATAACACAAAAGAGTGATCAACAGTCCAAAAAGAGGGTGCTGAATCAATACAGTCAGCATCCTTGACCCTGCCTTAGGATCAACTTCTGCATGATCCACGCTGTTAAGGGCAGGCTCACACACAAGGAACCCACCAAGGCTACACTCAGCGCCAGTGCATGCTCAGCCAGCACAGCCCATTGATCCATAATCCCTACCGCCGGTGGAATCAGCATCAGCGGCAGATAAGTCAGCAACTGCGCGCTGGTCGTCTGAAGCACCTTGGGCACACGCCCTAAAAGGAGCAGAGCACCAAGCAGCAGCAACATACCCAGCACTGGGCCAGGTAAGCCCACGCCCCAAGCCGCGATTAGGCTGCCTAGCAGCTGAAAAGCCATTAAAATCACCAAGCCCCACATGTTAGTCTCTGCCTCCTTAAACACATTCAGTTGCCAAGACCGCGACTCTTTTCTTCATGAAAGAGCAGGCTCTTCATTCAAGCGTTAGACTGGCTTGCCCTCGGGCGCGGCTCAAGAAAGAAGTCGAGCGCACAAGATGCACATCCCCAGCCATAAATTCAAGCTGTACCGGTAAGGAGGGTGGAAGATCCCTAGCCGCACTCGCATCTAGCACACACAAGCGATAGGCGACCCACTCGCCCAGATTATCCAGCGGCAGCAACTCGGGGCCAAAAAGCTGCAGAGGGTGATCACCAGCCAGACGCACCGCCACCTCTTGCAAGCGCGAATCAAAGCTTTCGACTTTGATATGGTAAAAATTACAGAGAGTGCCATCGCCAAGGTAGCGCACCAACTCACCTCGCTCACGCCGCACCTCAGCGGTCATTTGTGTTTTATGTGCAAAACCATAGACCACACCACTCAGAGCCAGCAATAAGAGGCTCAGATACCCCGCTAGACGCCAGCGTTTGTGAGGCTGCACCTGGCCGCTGAGCTCCTGTTCTGAAGCAAAACGGATCAACCCCTTGGGCTGCTGAATTTTAACCATCACAGCATCACAAGCATCAATACAGGCACCGCAATCAATGCAGCCTGCCTGCATCCCCTCGCGTATATCCACCCCTGTTGGGCACACCTGAACACACAGAGTGCAGTCGATACAGGCATCAGCCGCCACCTGCTTACGATCTCTTTGGCGTCGTGGCTCACCACGCACATAGTCATAACTGACTTTTTTGGTGGTCTCATCCATCATCGCACTTTGAAAGCGTGAATAAGGACAGGCATGCAAGCAAATCTTCTCGCGGACCAAACCAGCATTCAGATAAGTCAGCAGCGTCATACACAAGAGCCAACTCCACACATAAATCGGCGCTTCGCCACGCGCTAACTCCGATAGCAACTCTCTCATCGGAATAAAGTAGGCAGTAAAAGTCAGGCTGGTGACCAGCGCAACCAGCATCCACAAGCTATGCTTGAAACTGCGTTTCCACCAAAACAGGTGGGGTTGGGTCATCTGAAGCGTCTGGCGCTTTTGAGGCGGACCTTCTGTCCACTGTTCAATACGCAAAAAGATCCAGGTCCAAATACTTTGCGGACATGCAAAGCCACACCAAACTCGCCCCCAATAAATCGCCAGCGCAAAGAGCATAAAAGCGGCTGCAATTAACAATCCAGTGAGCAGGTACAGATCTTGCCATGAAAAGTAGAGTCCAAAAATCAAAATACGACCCGCTGCAAAATCAAACAAAAACCCAGGCTGACCCTTGATGACCACCCAAGGCCCGATAAAAAAAAGGGCCAATAAGGGCCAGCTGATCCATCGACGCAGCTGCTGATAAAAACCTTCTGTTAAACGAACGCCTTGCGGTTGATGGTGCATGCTTATTTTTCTCCTCATCCAGATCAACCGCCAGCTTAGGTCGCCAACAAAAGTAGGGACAGGCACAAAAAAATAATAAACAATAGGGACAGTTCAAACTCAGCTTGGTCGATCAGCATGCCCAACCCCTCCCTACCTCGCTATCTTGCTTTAGAGCGCTGGCTGCTTCAGCAGATCCAACAGCGGCGTTGGTTGCCCGGTGAGCGGCTGCCATCAGTGCGCGATCTCTGTCGCCAAAAAAAGCGCTCCAAAGCCACTGTGCTCCATGCTTTACAGCGTCTAGAAGCCCAAGGCGTAGTCGAGGCTCGTCCTCGAGCCGGTTACTTTGTCCTCCAGCCCGCGCCCTCGGTCACTCTCTCTCTTTGTCCACCAGCGGTTGAGCCAAGGCTTCAACCCCAGCCAGTGCAACTCGATCAGCTGCTGACGGATATTATGCAGCGTAATGCGGCCTTTAATATGCTGCCCCAGCGTCCGTTAGATCGCCCCCCTTCGAGTCTCCTTGCGCTGCAGCGCTGTATTGGTCGCGCTCTACGCCAGCAAAGCCTGCAGACGCATTTAGCCTATGATGAACCAGCAGGCCATATCGACCTACGCTATGCCCTAGCAAGACGCTATACCCACCAAGGCTGCCCAGTTGATCCTCAAGACATCACCATCACCTCCGGTTGTCAGCAGGCGCTTTTCCTCGCCTTAAAAGCCTGCTGTCAGCCCGGCGATCTCGTGGCTGTAGAGTCACCCGGCTATTATGGTGTGTTGCAACTCCTTCAAGCGCTTGATCTGCAGGTTATTGAAATCCCCAGCTCATCACTAACCGGCATGGATCTCAGCGTACTTGAACAGGCAGCGCAGCAGTGGCCCATTCGGGCTTGCGTGGTGACCAGTTATTTTGCAACACCCACTGGTGCATCAATGCCCATCAGCCAACAAGATGCACTATTGGATTTAGCCAAACGCCAAGATTTTTTGATTATCGAAGATGACATCTACCGTGAGCTGGATTTTTATCACCCCCCAAGTCCGATGAAAGCTTTAGATTTAGAAGATCGCATTCTTCTTTGTGGTTCTTTTTCAAAAAGCTTATCGCGGGATCTACGCCTTGGCTGGGTGATCAATGCGACCTGGCAGCAGAAAATAAAAAAGCTCAAGCTGATCACCCAACTGGCCACCAGCCGTTTTATTCAGCAAGGCTTGGCTGATTTTTTACAACAAGGGCTCATGGATAAGCATTTGCGTGCTCGGCGACTTGAGTTGAAAACCCAAAGAGATCAGTGGCAGCAAGCCATCAATCAAGTGTGGGGGCAGAAAGTCAATATGACTCAACCAGAGGGTGGGTTATGCTTTTGGGCTGAATGGCCGCAAGCATTAGATGGTTTAGATCTCTACAGCCAAGCTTTACAACATCGCATTGTTTTAACTCCTGGCGCCCTCTTCTCAACGCAGCAAACTTTTGACCATGCGCTACGAATCAGTTTTGCTCTGCCTTGTACCTTGGAACACCAAGCAGCTTTATACCAGATTGCCGCCTTGATGCCTGCACAAGCGAGGATGAAAACGCCGCTCTAGGCTGTTTCTAGAGCCACCTCATAAGTCCATCATCGACAAAGTCAACACAACAAAGCCCAATGCTTTTGGCAAATCCGGCTAAGCAAGTTAGAATCCCTCCCCTCCCTACGACTGACACACAAAAAGCCCAACCATGATCGATTATTCTCATTCCTGGATTTCTCTACTGCCGCCTTTGTTTGCACTGGGTCTGGCGATTCTGACACGGCGAGTGCTGCTCTCACTCGGTTTGGGTATCCTGCTTGGTGCCTTACTGCTGTTTAGCTTTGCGCCTTGGGGCAGCCTCAAATATCTTGGCCAAGGACTGCTCGGTCTGGTGGTAGAAGACGGAGGGGTGAACACATGGAATATGAGCATTATTGCTTTTTTGCTGCTCTTAGGGATGATGACAGCGCTGATGACCCTCTCTGGCGGCACACGCGCCTTTGCCTTATGGGCTGAAGAAAGAGTGCGCGGGCGACGCGGTGCACAATTTCTGGCGTTTTTCTTAGGGATTTTTATTTTTATTGATGACTATTTTAATAGTCTTGCCGTCGGATCTGTTGCAAGGCCGATTACCGATCGCTATCGCGTTTCACGCGCTAAACTGGCCTATATTCTGGACTCCACCGCAGCACCGATGTGCGTGCTAACACCTGCTTCCAGCTGGGGAGCTTATATCATCACCCTGATCGGCGGGATTCTACTCAGTCATGGCATTGTGGATTATTCACCGCTGGGCGCTTTTGTGGCAATGCTGCCTTTTAACTTTTATGCCCTCTTTGCTCTGCTGCTGGTGTTTGCTGTGATCTGGCTGCAAATCGATCTGGGTCGTATGCACTGGCACGAAGCGCGTTTACAAGCCTTTGAACAAGACAGCTCGGCCAAAGCCAGCCCAGATGAACAGATCCAAGAGCATGAAGAAGGTCGCGCTCTCGATCTCGTACTGCCGATTGTCACGCTGATTATCGCTACCTTTGCCAGCATGGTCTGGACAGGCGCGCAGACGCTGCAAGCCGAAGAGCTGGCCTTTTCACTCTTGGGCGCGATGGAAAATACCGATGTCGGCCTCTCTCTCTGCCTTGGTGGTTTGGCAGGCTTAGCCGCCGCACTGGTGGGTGCGCTACGCCAAAAGATGAGCTGGCCAGCGATCGCCCATGCTCTAAAAATCGGGGCCAAATCCATGGTTGGCGCTATCTTGGTGCTGTTCTTTGCGTGGATGCTTGGTGGCGTCATCAAAGATATCCAAACTGGCCAATTCCTAGCGAGTCTGACTCAAGCCTATCTCGACCCCCAATACCTGCCGCTGATTCTGTTCCTGGTCTCTGCGGTCATGGCCTTCTCGACTGGCACCTCTTGGGGCACCTTTGGCATCATGCTGCCGATTGCTGGAGATATGGCCGCCGCCACCGAGATCGCACTGATGCTGCCTATTTTGGCAGCCGTCTTAGCTGGTGCGGTTTTTGGTGATCACTGCTCACCGATCTCGGATACCACCATTCTCTCTTCAACAGGGGCTTGGTGTGAGCATATTGAGCATGTCACCACGCAGCTCCCCTATGCGCTTTCTGGCGCGCTGATTGCCGCTGTGGGCTATCTGGCCCTAGGCATGACGGCCTCTCTCTCCCTTGCCCTGCTCAGTGCAAGCGGGGCCTTCTTGGTCACTGTCTGTGCGCTTTACGCTTGGAGTCAAAGACTGAAAAAGGTCTACCCCAAAGGCTAAATCCGCTGACCTCTTCCACACCACCTCCTCATTCACTGGTGGTGTGGGGAGTGCTTTTTTTGCTGAAGATCACCCATAAATTTCAGGAAAAAAACGCATCCCCTGCCTAGACTTGGAAAAGAATCCAACACTCAAAGCAAGGGATATCTCCATGCGCAATAACCAGCCTATTACGACCCAAGAACGTCTGTTTAGTGCCGATGAGGCCCTGATTTCCACAACAGATCTGAAAGGGATCATCACCCACTGCAATGATGCCTTTGAAAAAATCAGCGGCTACACCCGCGCAGAACTGATTGGGCAACCGCATAATCTAGTGCGTCACCCAGATATGCCTGCCGCCGCCTATGAGCGGATGTGGTCTTACCTCAAAGCAGGCCAGCCTTGGATGGGGTTGGTCAAAAACCGCTGTAAAAACGGTGATTTTTACTGGGT